>CALFXR010000026.1 GCA_937958475.1 uncultured Mesorhizobium sp.
CGACCAGTTGCACGTAGTGCGGCGGGTTCCAGAAATGGGTGCCGAGGATGCGGGTGCGGTCCTTCGCGCGCGCCGCGATCTGGCCTATCGGGATGACCGAGGTGTTGGAGGCGAGGATCGTTTGCGGGGCCGCAATCCGGTCGAGTTCGGCGAAGATGCCCTGTTTCAGATCAAGCTTCTCCGGCGCGGCCTCGATCACCAGCGCCGCATCGACGACGACGTCCTCCAGCGTCGCCTTCAGCGCGATGTTGCTGGCGAGCGACAGGTCGAGATCGAGCGCGGCCATGATCGCCTTGACCCGTTCGGGTACCGCAGCTAGCGCGGCAGGAACCGGGTCGTAGATCGAGACCGGGTGTCCGGCGGCGGCGAAGATCTGGGCGATGCCGTGACCCATCAGACCGGCGCCGACGACGGCGATGCGTTCTTTTTTCATCGTTCAGCCCGCCGTGTATCCGCCGTCGACATAGAGAATCTGTCCGGTGCAGAAATCCGAGGCCGGCGAGACGAGGTAGAGGAGCGCGCCGACGAGATCCGCCGGCTCGCCGAGACGGCCGAGCGGGATGCGCTTCAGCGCCGGCACGTTTGCCTGGCCGCCCGTCTTCTCGTCGTCGAACATCCAGGCGGTCAGCTTGGAACGGAACACGGTCGGACCTATGCCGTTGACGTTTATTCGGTTCGGCCCCCATTCGAGTGCCAGCGCCCGCACCAACCCGTCGATCGCCGCCTTCGAGGGGCAATAGGATGAATAGCCGAGCGGGCTTCCATGGCGGCCGCGCACCGACGAGATGAGCACGACCTTCCCGCCGCGATCCTGTTCCAGCATGTGCCGGCCGACCGCCTTGCACATCAGCCAGGAGCCGCGGACGTTGGCGTCCATCACCGCGTCCCAGTCCTCGACCGGCATCTTGCCGATCGGGCTCGGCAAGTTGGTGCCGGACGCCGAGACGAAGATGTCGACCCCGCCATGGGCTGCGACCGCCGCCTGCGCGATCGCCTCGGCGTCTTCGAGCGTGTCGGGACGCCGCGCGACCGTCGAGACTTCGGCGCCGAGCGCGCGTGCTTCGGCTGCCAGATCGTCGAGCGCGGACGCCGTGCCGGCGGCAAGCGTCAGGCGGGCGCCCATCGCGGCGAACGCCAGCACCGCCGCCCGGCCGAGAGCCCCGGTCGCTCCGGTTATGACTGCCGAACGCCCCCCGATCTCGAACAGCTCGCGCGGATTCACTTCGTCTCTCCCGGTTCGGCGGTTGCGCTGATGACCAGCATGCGCGCCACGTCGTGGCCACGGTTCTCGATCGTGCGGAATTCGCCCGGCGCAATGCGGCAGGTGTCCATGGATTTGAGCGTCACCGCCTCGGCGTCGGTGATCACGGTGATCTCGCCGTCGAGCAGCACGTAGACCTTTTCGGTCGCCGACGCCGCGCGCTCGGCGCCGCCGCCGGGCAGGAACAACGACAGGCCGACCCAGAAATGCTCGTTCGGCGTCGCGCTGCGTCCTTGCAGCAGGAACGAGACCATACCGTGATGCTTCGGCGCGTCGTAGGGTGAGACGGACTGGGCGCGGATCGTGTCCATGGTCTTACTCCCCGATCGCGACGACGCGGACGAAGGAGCCGTCGCCGCCTTCCCAGCGCCAGGGAAACGCCATCAGCGTGACGCGCTTTCCACTAAGCCTGTCGAGGTCGCCGCCGACGTTCTCGATGCCCGGAATCCCGTTCGTCATCAGGATCTTGTGAGCCGGCTCCCAGAGCGGGAAGTCGTCAATGATGTCGCGGCCGGTCTCGGCCTTGTACTCGTCGTTGAGGTGCGGCTGGATAGGGCCTGGCCCGTGCGGCCCGAGGTAGGTGCCGAGCGGGTGGTCGAGGGCCTGCACGTCGATGCCGACCATCTTGACGCCTCGCGCCACCAGCCAGTCGGCGGCTTCCTTGTAGAGGCCCGGCGAGTAGGCATAGTAGTCCGGATCGTCGCCGTACTTCTTGTGGTACCCGGTGTTGATGATGACGATGTCGCCAGGCTCGATTCGCGGTGTCGCCTGCTCGAGGTCCTCCGCCGTGACCACTTCCCAGCGCCCCTTCGGGATCGACAGCACCACGCCGGTGCCGAAGAACTTCCACAGGTCGAAGCCGGTGATGTCGTGGGTCTCGGCGAGCACGTGCAGCGGGCAGTCCATGTGGGTGCCGCGATGCATGACGGTCGAGAAATGCAGCACCTGCGCGCCGTCCCGCGAATGGAACTGGTGGCGGCTGAACGAGTGGATCGGATTCTTGCCCGGCCAAAACGAGACGTTGTAGCCCCAGTCGTGGGTCAGGTCGTGCATCGGCGCCCCCGGATCCGCGACGTCGACGTCCGCTCCATCGGGGTGCTCGATGCCGACGACGCGCACGATGCTTCCGTCGCCTTCCTTCCAGCGATAGGGAAGGGCGGCCACGGTCAGGCGCTTGCCACCGAGCACTCCGATGTCGCCGCCGAGCTCCTCGATGGTCGGGATGCCCGCCTTCAGCAGGAGCCGATGCGCCGGCTGCCAGTCGCGGAAGATCTCGCGCGGATCGGTACCGGTTTCCCGCTCGTACTCGGCGGCGAGACGGGGCAGAAGCGGCCCGCCGCGCTGCGGACCGAGCGACGTCGCCAGCGGATGGTCGATGGCCGGTGTGTCCAGCCCGACCAGTTTGACCTTGCGATCGATCAACCAGCGCGCACCCGCTTCCGAAAGGCCCGGCGCGTGGGCGAAGTAGCGCTGGTTGTCGGCGCGGAAGCGATGCCAGCCGGTGTCGATCAACACGATGTCGCCCGCCCTCACGGCGGGCTCCGCCGCCTCGAGATCGTCGGCTTCGACCAGGCCCCACTTGTCCTTCGGGATCGACAGTACGACCGCGCGGCCGAAAAAACGGTCGAGCGGCACGGAGCCCATCGGCGCGCCGCCGGCTACAAGATGCAGCGGCGCGTTGACATGGGTCGAGGCGTGCATGGTGGTGGAGAAGCGCTGGGTCAACGTGCCATGCAGCGCGTGAAAAGAGCCGCGTTCGAACACGCAGCCGGGAAAGCCCGGCCAGACCGGCGCTCCGTGTCCCCACGGATGGCTCAGATCGTGGAACCGCAAACCGGTTGCCGGATCGGTGACAGATGCCATCCGCATATCCTCCCTTGCATATTCGGCAGTCTTTTCGAGAAGAGCGGATATGCCCTTCACCGCGTTGTTGCCGGGAAGCTAGTGGCGAGGCCCACGCGAAGTCCAATCGAGCTTCGGCATTGATGCATTACCGTTTTTCATTGCTCTTTTTCGTGCCGCCGGGTGAATAATGCGCATGCTGGGCCGCTTTCCCGCCTTCCCTGACCGACGTCGGGGAGGCCGGGATTAGCGCCGGGAGGAGTAGCCGATGGCGGACGATACGCAACGCAAGAAGACGTTGGAAAACAACGTCGACGCCCTCGCGCGCATCGACTCGCGCCAGCTGCGCAGCTTGCTCGCCGTCGTCCGCAACGAGGGCTTCACGGCAGCGGCGGAAAAGCTCAACCTGACCCAGCCGGCATTGTCGCGCAGCGTCCAGATGCTGGAGGAGCGGCTCGGCGTGCGACTGATCGAGCGGACTTCCAAATCCTTCGATCTGACGCCGTTCGGTCGCATCGTGGTCGACCGGGCGAGAGCGGTTGAGCGCGAGTTCAACCAGGTCCTGAGCGAGATCAAGGCGCTTCAGGAAGGTGCCGCCGGATCGGTTTCGATCGGCGTCGGCCCGAGCGCGATAGGCTATCTCTCCTCGGCCATCCGCACCTTCCAGGAGGAGCGGCCGAACATCATGGTCCGCATCACCGTCGATTCCATGGAGGCCAACTACAAGGCCCTGCTCGACGGCGACCTCGACGTGATCTGCACCGCGCTGAACTTTCCCAGCCACAACCGGCTGATCACCGAGGAACTGGCCGAGGTCCGCAACGTCATCATCGCCGACAAGTCGCATCCGCTGTGCGGGCGAGACAAGGTGCTGGCTGCTGAGCTTGTCGACTACCCGTGGATCTTCTTTTCCAACGACCAGATGGGCTACGAGCGGGTGGCGAGCTATTTCGCCGCCAAGGATGTCGAGCCGCCGAAGCCGGCGATCGAGACCAATGCCATCGACACGATGTTCACGCTGCTGAACGAGGGCCGCTACGTGGCGAGCGTGCCGTCCATGGTGCTGTCACGCGCGCGGATGGCCGGTCTGGAGGAAATCCGCGTCGACGGCTCGTTCTGGAGCATGACAATGGGGATCGCCTATCTGCGCAGCGTTCATCCCGCGCCTGCGGTTACCTCGCTGTCCGTCATCCTGCGCCGCCATTTCAGAAAGATCTGATCGAGAGGCGATGGCGAAAGAATGAGTGCGAGTCCGGCGGACGGGGGACGTCACCTCCGCGATCGAGCGAAGGTTGCTCAATCGGCGTCTCGGGTGCGCGGGATGTTGCTCGACCCTCCACTGGAATGATCGCGCGCGTCCGGCGTTGCGTCCGGTTCTTCTCCGGTCCGAACATGTCCCCGGCGGCGGCTTTGCCCTTCCGGGCCGGTGACGCGTAGGACGCGAGCGCGGTGCCGTCGGCGTGGCGTGGCGCAAGCGAGTGTCGCTGGGTGACGGTGCCGGCGACCCGTCGGACAGCCGCCGGGGCCGCATCCGTCGCTCAACGCCGAATCACGGCACGCTGCGTACTCCGCATCGCCGCGGCGTCACAAACGCTGAAGCCAACAGCGCGAACGGCCGCTGCGAGGTTCGCCACCAGTTGGGCGTTCGAGCGTGCCGGGCCGCCGTCGGGCAGCAGCAGATTGTTCTCGAAGCCGATGCGGACATGCCCACCGAGCAGGGCACCCGCCGTCACGCATGCCGCCTCGTGGCGGCCGAAGGCGCAGACGCTCCAGTTGCCGAATCGCGGCATGTCCGGTTCGAGGAAGGGCAGCAGGTCGGCCGGTTGCGCGGTCTGGCCCGTCGTGTAGCGTCCGAGCACGTACAGCACGGGGACATCCTTCCACGGCACGATGCCCCGGTTGATCATCCCGGCAAGGCGCGCCGCCTCCGTCGGGTCGTAGAGGATGATCTGCGGGATGACGTCTTCGCGGTCCATCCAGGAGAGCAACTCCGCGAACGCCGGTTCCGAGCGGTCGTCCGGAGCAAGCTCGCGCAGGGCGAGCGACGCGGCCTCGGGGCGCACCGCCTTCAGAACCGCCGACTGTTCGGCAGGGCCGTAGATGCCGAGCGACTCGGTTGTGATCTGGATGACGAGGCGATCCCCGACCTCGGAGCGGATGGCCGTGATCGCCTCCCGGTAGGCGCCGGCGTCGAGGAGATGGCCTCCTGCCGCGTCGCGCACGTGCACGTGGATCATCGACGCGCCGGCGTCGTGACATTCGGCGGCGCAACGCGCCAGCTCCCCTGCGGTCATCGGGATGGCGGGATGGTCGGTTCGCGTCCGGCGGCCGCCATTGGGGGCGACGGCGATGGCGATCTGGCGACGGGGCTCGACTGCGGTCATGATCCATATAGATCATAAATTACACCAATAAAACAAGTGTTGCAAACCGGTTTGGGAGCGCTTACGAAGGTCGGATGCAAGCGAGCCCACTCTCCGACCGGATCGTCGAGTCCTTCGAAACCCTTTCCGGCCAGCTGCAACTCGCTGCCCGCTACGTGCTCGAGCACCCCAGCGACGTTGCCCTGCTGTCGATGCGGGAACAGGCGCGGCAGGCTAACGTCCAGCCGGCGACGATGACCCGTCTCGCCAAGCATCTCGGCTTCTCCGGCTACGAAGACGTGCGCCAGCTCTATGCCGACGCGATGAGGGGCGAGGGGACGGGCTTCGCGGGCAAGGTCGGCGCGCAGGCCAAGAGCCAGAAGCTCAAGGGCGACCATTCGCTTGCCGCCGATATGGTGAGCGTGATCGGCGGCCAGATCGCCGGGCTGGCCCTGCCCGAGGCGCTGGACCGGCTGGTCGAAGCGGCACGGCTGATCGAGGGGGCACGGCGTATCTATTGCCTCGGGCTGCGGTCGAGCCATTCCGCGGCCTGGCACCTTCACTACATCCTGTCGCTCGCCGGCAAGCAGTCGATCATGCTCGACGCCATGGGGGGCATCGGTGTCGATCCGCTCGGCAGCGCGATGGCGGACGATCTGCTGATCGCGGTCAGCGTGCTTCCCTATACGCGCCAGACGATCGAGATCACGGAATACGCGCAGGCTTGCGGCGTCAGCGTTGTGGCCATCACCGACAGCCCGGTCGCGCCGCTGGCGCAGCGCGCCGCGGCCACCGTCATCGTACCCACCGACAGCCCTTCTTTCCTCCACACAATGTCGTCCGCCTTCATCGTCGCCGAGATCCTCGGCGCGCTGGTTGCGGGACGCGGCGGGGAAGCGGCGCGCGAGGCATTGGCCCGCGTGGACCGCCAGTCGGCGGCCCTCAACACCCACTACCAGACCAGAAACAGACGTCCATGACCCGCATTCTCCACCGCGCCATTCATTCGACCCCGCCCATCGCCGTGGGCGGCAAGGGCATCGAACTCTTCGACGCGGACGGCAATGCCTATATCGACGCCTCCGGCGGAGCGGCGGTCTCGTGCCTCGGTCATGCACATCCCGACGTGCTGGCCGCGATGCATGCCCAGGCGGATCGGCTCGCCTACGCGCATACCAGTTTCTTCTCGTCGCAGGCGGCGGAAGACCTCGCAGACCTCCTGATCGAGGGCGCCCCCGCCGGCCTGAGCCATGTCTTCTTCGTCTCCGGCGGCTCGGAGGCGATCGAGGCCTCGCTGAAGATGGCGCGGCAGTATTTCGTGGAGAAAGGCGAGCCGCAGCGGCGCCACCTCATCGCCCGTCGCCAGAGCTACCACGGCAACACGCTGGGCGCGCTGGCAGCCGGGGGCAATGAATGGCGGCGAGCGCAGTTCAAGCCCCTGCTGATCGAGACCCACCACATCGACCCTTGCTATGCCTACCGGCTGCAAGGACCGGACGAGAGCGACGAGGCCTACGCTACCAGGGCGGCTCAGCAACTGGAGGACAAGATCCTCGAGCTCGGCGCCGACCAGGTCATCGCCTTCGTCGCGGAGACGGTGGTGGGCGCGACATCGGGAGCGGTTCCTCCGGTTGGCGACTACTTCAAGCGTATCCGCGCCATCTGCGACCGGTACGGCGTGCTGTTGATCCTCGACGAGGTGATGTGCGGCATGGGGCGTTGCGGCACTCTGCACGCCTGCGAGCAGGAAGGGATCGCCCCCGACCTGATGACGCTCGCCAAGGGCCTGGGCGGCGGTTACCAGCCGACCGGCGCGGTGCTGCTCTCGCGCAGGATCTTCGATGCCTTCGCCGACGGCTCCGGCTTCTTCCAGCATGGCCACACCTACATGGGCCATCCGATGGCAGCCGCAGCCGGCCTTGCCGTGCAGCAGGTGATCCGTCGCGACAACCTCCTCGCCAATGTCGTCGCCATGGGCGAGGAATTGGAGCGCCGGCTGATCGACAGGCTCGGCAATCACCATCACGTCGGCGACATCCGTGGCCGCGGCCTGTTCCGCGCGGTGGAATTCGTCGCCGAGCGGCCCGGAAAGCAGCCGTTCGACCCGGCACTCAAGCTCAACACGCGCATCAGGAAAGAGGCGATGGCTCGGGGCCTGATGGTCTACCCGATGGGCGGCACGATCGACGGCCTGCGCGGCGACCACGTGTTGCTGGCGCCGCCCTTCATCGTCGAGCGCAAGGATATCGATCGCATCGTCGATCGGTTCGGCGACGCCGTGGATGCGGCGATCGCCCAGATACCGGCAGCCGCCCGGGCAGCCGGATAGAGCGATAACCACTCGAAAAAGAGGAACTGACCATGAAAGTCCGCACTCTCTTCATCGCCGCCTTCGCCGCCGCCATGGCCCTTGCCCAGCCGACTCGGGCCGCCGACCTGGTGGTCGCCACGGACACCGCCTTCGTGCCGTTCGAATTCAAGGAGGGCGACAAGTATGTCGGCTTCGATATCGACATGTGGGACGCCATCGCGCAGGAGATCGGCGTGAGCTACACGCTCCAGCCGATGGACTTCAACGGCATCATTCCCGCGCTGCAGACCAAGCAGGTGGACGTCGCGCTGGCCGGCATCACCATCAAGGAGGAGCGCCAGAAGGTCATCGACTTCTCCGACGGCTACTATGCCAGCGGCTTCCTGCTGATGGTGCCCGCCGACAGCACCATCAAGAACGCCGAAGACCTGAAGGGCAAGATACTGGCGGTGAAGACCGGCACGTCGGCCACCGATTACGCCAAGGAGCACTTCACCGAGACGGAGCTGCGCCAGTTCCCGAACATCGACAACGCCTATCTCGAATTGCAGACCGGTCGCGTCGACGCCGCCATGCACGACACGCCGAACGTTCTCTATTACGTGGCCACCGCCGGCGGCGGCAAGGTCAAGGCGGTGGGCGAGCAGATGATGGCGCACCAGTACGGCATCGGCTTCCCCAAGGGCAGCGAACTCGTCGCCAAGGTCAACGCCGCCCTCGCCAACATGAAGAAGGACGGCCGCTACAACGCCATCTACAAGAAGTGGTTCGGCGCCGAGCCGCAGAGCTGATGTTCCGAGAGGGCGCGCTGCCAACGCTTGCGCGCCCCTCCAGCCCGCGGAGGCCGCCATGGAATTCGACTGGTCCGTCATAGTGGATGCGATGCCCGCGCTGCTCGGCGGCGCGCGGCTGACGATCCTCATCACGCTGGCCGGCCTTGTCGGCGGACTGGCCGTCGGCTTCGTCGCCGGGCTGATGCGCGCCTACGGCAACCGGCTGCTCAATGCGATCGCCTTTGCCTATGTCGAACTGGTCCGCGGCACCCCGATCGTGGTCCAGGTCATGTTCATCTATTTCGCGCTGCCGATGCTGGCCGACATCCGGGTCAATCCGATGACGGCCGCCATCACCGCCATCATCGTCAATGCCGGCGCCTACATCGCCGAGATCGTGCGTGGCTCCTTCCTGTCCGTGCACAAGGGTCTCAGGGAGGCCGGCCTCGCGCTCGGCCTGCCGACGTGGAAGGTGCTCGTCTACATCATCGGCCCCGTCGCCTTCCGCCGCATGATCCCGCCGCTCGGCAACCAGTTCATCGTCAGCCTGAAGGACACGTCGTTGTTCATCGTCATCGGCGTCGGCGAACTCACCCGGCAGGGCCAGGAGATCATGGCCGCCAACTTCCGAGCGGTGGAGATCTGGAGCGCAGTCGCGATCCTCTACCTGATCATGACCGGAACGCTGACGCTGATCCTGCGCGTCACCGAGAAGAGGATGCGGATCCTGTGAGCATCGTCGAATTCAGAAAGGTCACCAAGACGTTCGGACCGGTGGTCGTACTAAGCGATGTCGACCTTGCGATCGACGCGGGCGAGGTCGTGGTCCTGATCGGGCCTTCCGGCTCGGGCAAGTCGACGCTCCTACGCTGCATCAACGCGCTGGAGGAGATCAATGGGGGCGACCTCGTCGTGGACGGCATCAGCGTCCGGGCCGGCCGGTCGCAGGTCCGCCAGATCCGCCAGGAGGCCGGCATGGTCTTCCAGCAGTTCAACCTGTTCCCGCAAATGACCGCGCTGGACAACGTCGCCTTCGGCCCGCGGCGGGTGCGCGGCCTGAGCAGGGCGGACGCGACCGAGCAGGCGAGGGCCCTGCTGGCGCGGGTCGGCCTTGCCGATCGCGGCCACCATTTCCCGTCTGAACTCTCCGGCGGCCAGCAGCAGCGCGTCGCGATTGCCCGCGCACTCGCGGTCAAACCGAAATTGATGCTCTTCGACGAGCCGACTTCGGCGCTGGACCCTGAGCTTCGCCACGAAGTACTGAGGGTGATGCGAGCGCTGGCGGAGGAGGGGATGACAATGATCGTCGTGACGCATGAGATGGCTTTCGCCCGCCAGGTGGGAACGCGGCTGATCTTCATGGAGGACGGCAAGATCTCGGTCGACGGCAATCCCGCTGCACTGCTCGCCAATCCCGAGAACCCCCGCCTGAAGGACTTTCTGCAACATGTCCACTGACACGGGAGGCCTGACCTGTTTCGAGGCGAGCGGCACACCCTTCGACACCGGGGTGCAGTTGGGCCGGTTCGGCGTGGCGATCGTCCACAGGTATCTCGTGGCCACCCCGGCATGGCGATCGGTGACGGCATTCCGGGCGGACGCGCGCCTCGTCGCGATGCAGGGGATCGTGAAGGAGCAGACTCCGGACTGCTGGCTGGAATTGCAGGGCCTCGCCCACGGCCTCGACCTGCCGTTCGACGACGTCTTCGCCTGGAACTGCCGGGGCGACGTCTGGGCGACGGCGCCGGACGGCTGCACGACGGCGCTGATCCCCGGCCGCGAGCCGGCCATCGCTCACAACGAGGATGGGGATCCGGGCTTGCGGGGCCACTGCGGGCTGGTGCGCGTGCGGCCTCGCGATGGCAGGGCGTTCGCCGCCTTCGTCTATCCCGGCTCGATCCCCGGCCACACATTCGCCGTCACCGAGACCGGCATCGTCCAGACGGTCAACAACATCCGCTCGCGCGCCGCCGGGATCGGCCTGCCGCGCATGGTGCTGGGGCGCGCGGTGCTCGGTTGCGCGTCGCTCGATGAGGTCATCCGGACGATCGAGACCTCCGCGCGCGCCGGCGCCTTCCACTTCACGCTGGCGCAGCGCGGCGACCAGCGCCTGGTCAGCGTCGAGTTCACCCACGCGCGCTGCTCGACGGTGATCGTGGAGCAGGCGCTCTGCCACGCCAACCACCTCGTCCATACCGCCATGGCAGGCGAACCTCAGATCGTCACCGCCTCGTCGGCGGCGCGTCAGCGGCGAAGCGACGCGATCCTCCGCGAGGCCGGCGCGGGCCGGCCCGATCCCCTGCGGATCCTCTGGGACGGCGCCGATACCGACCTGCCGATCCTGCGCGAGCAGCCCGACGATCCCGACGGCGAGAACACCCTCGCAACCGCCTCATTCCATGTCGGGGCGGCGGAAGTGACGTGGCAGGTCTATGAGCGCGCGGGCGGCATCCCCAGCCACCGTTTGACCGGCGCTGCCCTTCTCCCGCCGGACAACCTCTAGCGCCCGCGTTGCGGCCCCGAAGACCGACAACGGCAGCCCGCGACGTCCCATACGCTTCGTCGCGAACGAAGACGGCATCGCGCGCCTCGTCGACGCGCTCCCGCTCGAACAGAGCGACGAATGCACAGCCAAACGCTCCCGCTTCATGCCGCTGGAATGCGCCGCCGGTTGAGCTGACGATCCTCTCATCGGCCTGGCGGCCATGGCTCGCAGGTAACTGGTCGATGCCGGCGATCTCGTCGACCGCCCCCGCCTGTTTTCGCTTAATGTTATGTTTTTCACATATCTGTTGACGAATGTGAGTAATATCACATACCCTTGTCGAAGGTCCTAACGACCGCATCGAACAGTTCCGGAGGAGGACAAGATGAGTTTTTGGAGCAAATCCAGCGCGCGGGCGACAGGTACCGCCTTGCGCAGCACGGCGCTGCTGGCGATCGCGCTGGCCTCGGCGGTACCGGCGATTGCCGCCGATGTCATCCGCATCGTTTCGCCCTACCAGACCACGACGCTCGATCCGATGCGCTCGGCGGCTGCCGGTAACATCGAGACCTACGGCCAGCTCTATTCCCGCCTGTTGCGGCGTGATCCCGAAACCGGCGCGCTTGAGCCGGCGCTGGCCGAGCGCTGGGACGTTTCGGCCGATGGCCTGACCTACACCTTCCATCTGCGCGACGCGCAATTCTCCGACGGATCGCCGACGACCGCCGCTGACGTGGTGTTCAGCCTCGAGCGCATCCGCAGCGACAAGAGGTCGGCCTATCCGGCGCCCTTGGGCGCGGTGGAGTCGATCACGGCGACCGACGCCAAGACTGTCGTCATCAAGCTGAAGTCGGCCTTCGCGCCCTTCCTCGGCAACCTCGAAATCTGGAACATGGGAATCGTCTCCAAGGCCGATGTCGAGAAGCAGGGCGAGGAGAAGGCTTTCTCGACCGCGCCCGTGACGTCCGGCCCCTATGCGGTCAAGGAATGGAAGCCGAACGAGAAGCTCGTGTTGGAGCCCAACCCTCACTACTGGCGCCAGGGCTACCCGCGGGCGGCGGCGAGCGTCGAACTGATCGAGATCGCTTCGCCCGAAACCCGGGTCGCCATGCTCAAGGCCGGCGAGATAGACGTCATGCGTTCCGTGCCCTGGGCGCAGATCGACGACTTGAAGGCCGTCGCCACCGTCGACATGCGCCTCGAGCCGTCGACCACCATCTACATGACGCTCCTCAACCACAAGCGGGAGCCGTTCTCCAATATGAAGGCGCGCCAGGCCGCCGCCCATGCCATCGACAACAAGGCATTGGCCAAGGCGATCACGCGCGGCTACGCGCAGCCCGCCAACACGACCCTGCCGGGCAGCGTCGATTTCCACGACAGCGAGTACCCGGGCATTGCCTACGATCCGGCCAGGGCGAAGGAACTGCTGGCCGAGTCCGGCATGGCCGGCCATGAGGTGAAGATCCTCGCGACCGCCGGCGCGACCGAGCAGCAGATGGCCCTGCTGCTCCAGGCGCAGTGGCAGGCGATCGGGCTGAAGCCGGTCATCGTCAATGTCGACGGCGGGGCCTGGTGGGACTCCACCGGCAAGGGCGACTACGACGCTGCGGCCAACTGGTGGTACAACGAAACGCCGGATCCCGACCTCGCGGTCCGCTGGGCGGTGTGCGGCTCATGTGGCTCGAACTCCTACAACACCTTCTACGCGAATCCGAAGGTCGACGAACTCGTCGAGCAGGGTACGATCGAAACAGATACGGCCAAGCGCGCCGAAATCTACAAGGAAATCCAGCGCATCACGACTGAGGAGGTCGCGCAGATTCCACTCTACTATGCGCCGAACGCGGTGGCCTATTCCAAGCTCCTGGACGGCATCAGGCTCACACCGTCGCTCCAGTGGACGCTGGAAGACACCGCCATCGTGAAGTGAGCCAGGGCAGGCGGCGCGCTCGCGCTTGAGCGCGTCGCCCCTGTCTCGATCGGAGAACCAGATTGGCCCATCTGCGCCTCATTGCGCGACGCCTGATGCAACTTTCCGGCGTGATGCTCGGAATCAGCATCGTGACGTTCCTGCTGCTGCACATGGCGCCCGGCGATCCGGCACGCCTCCTCGCCGGGGAGCGGGCAAGCGCCGAGACCATCGCGGCGATCCGTCTCCAGTACGGGCTCGACCTGCCGCTCTCGCAGCAGTTCGTCACCTATCTGACGAACCTGCTCGCCGGCGACATCGGCCAATCGCTGCGCTTCCAGCGGCCGGTCAGCCAGCTCATCCAGCAATTCATGTGGCCGACCCTGTTCCTGACCGGCTATGTGGTGTGCCTCGCAGTTCCGCCGACGGTCGCGCTTGCGATCCTGAGCGCGCGCAACCCCGGCGGGACCGCAGACCAGATTGTCCGCCTCGTCGGTATCGCCGGCCTGACGATCCCGGTCTTCTGGCTCGGCATCATGATGTCGCGCTTCTTCGGCGTCAGCCTCGGCTGGTTCCCGGTATCGGGATATGGAGTCGGCTTCACCGGCCACCTGCACCACCTCTTCCTGCCGGCCCTGTCGACGGCCATCTGGCTGGTGCCCGTACTGACGCAGAGCCTGCGGGCGGCGCTGATCGAAAAGGCCATGGCCGACTTCGTCACGGCCGCCCGTGCGCAGGGAGCGAGCGAGCGGGAGATCTTCTGGCGCACCATCCTGCCCAATTCCGTGCTGCCCACGCTCAACCTGCTCGGTGTCATGGTCGCCTTCATGATCGGCGGCGCCGTCATCGTCGAAACCGTCTACGCCGTTCCCGGCCTGGGAACGCTGATGATCGGCGCGCTGCTGGGGCGTGACTACTATGTCGTGCAGGGCCTGACGCTGGTCTTCGCGACGTCGACCGTTCTGGTCACGCTCGCCGTCGACCTCCTTGCCGCCTTTATCGACCCGCGCGTCCGGGCTTGAGACCACAGATGGTTGACGCCTCTATGCTCCCCGAAACCCCGCCCCGCACCCGACGCACGACGCTCTCGATGACGGTCGCGATCGCCATCCTCGGCGGATGGCTGTGCCTTGCGCTGGCCGCACCCCTGGCCGCGCCCTACGATCCAGACGCGATCGACATCATGAACATGCTGTCGCCGCCGGGTGCGGAGCACTGGTTCGGCACCGACCAAGTCGGCCGCGACGTCTTCTCCCGCGTCCTGTTCGCGAGCCGCGTCGACTTGTTCCTGTGCGTGATCGGCGTCCTGCCGCCGCTCCTGATCGGAACGACGATCGGCCTTGTCAGCGGCTATTTCGGCGGCGTGGTCGACAGCCTGTTCATGCGCGTCTACGACCTGACCGTCGCCTTTCCCTTCTTCGTCCTGGTGTTGGCGATCGTGGGCGTGCTCGGTCCCGGCCTGGTCAACTTCGTGATCGCGCTCACGCTCGTCGGCTGGGTCAGCTACGCCCGGCTGGTACGGGCGGAAGTGCAGACGATCCGCGAAAGCGAATACATCCAGGCGGCCCGGTGCCTCGGCTATCGGCCCGTCGCGATCGTGACCCGCCACGTCCTGCCCAACGCCGTCGGTCCCATCATCGCCTACGCCGTCAGCGATGCCGTCCTGGTGATGCTGGCCGGCGCGAGCTTCGGCTTCCTCGGCATGGGCGCGCAGCCACCGCTCGCCGAATGGGGCGTCATGATCGCCGACGGGCAGGCCTTCGTCCAGCAGGCCTGGTGGATCTGCCTGTTTCCGGGGCTGGCGGCGATTTCGCTCGGCCTGGGTTTCGCCTTCCTGGGCGACGGGCTCGGACAGATGCAACGCGGTCAGGCCGCGTCATGAACCGGACGGAAACCGTGATGCGGCCGTTGCTCGAGGTCGAAGACCTTTCTGTCGGCTTCGGCGGCTTCAATGCCGTCAAGGGCGTGTCGTTCCACGTGCAGCCGGGAGAGATACTGGGCATCGTCGGCGAGAGCGGCTCGGGAAAATCGGTCACATGCCGCGCCGTGATGGGCCTGCTGCCCGGCACGGCCCGCGCCAGCGGGAGGGTAAGGCTGGAAGGGCGCGATCTGCTGACCCTCGGCGAAGCCGACTGGAATGCCGTTCGCGGTCGCGAGATCGGCATGATCTTCCAGAATCCCGCCTCGCATCTCGATCCGCTTCGCCGCATCGGCAGGCAGATCGCTGCGCCCATGGTCCGTCACCTCGGCATCGGCCGCCGCGAGGGCATGCGCCGTGCGATCCGCCTGCTCGACGATGTCGGGATCCGCGACCCCGAAAGATCCGCCCGATCCTATCCGCACGAGTTTTCCGGCGGCATGAAGCAGCGCGCCATGATCGCCGCGGCAATCGGCTGCGGGCCGAGACTGCTGATCGCCGACGAGCCGACGACGGCGCTCGACGTCACCGTCCAGGCCCGTATCCTCAGGCTGCTCAAGGAACTGAACCGCGAGCGCGGCCTGGCGATCGTCCTCATTTCGCACGATCTCGGCGTCGTCGCCGACATCTGTTCGCGCGTGGTGGTGATGCGCAATGGCGAGGTGGTAGAACAGGGGCCGATCGACGATGTCATCAACCGGCCGCAGCACCCCTACACGAGGCTGCTGGTCGATTCGCAGCCGAGCCGCCGGGCCTATGCGTGCGCGAAGGCGGAGCCCGAACATGCTGCGCCGCTGCTGAGCGTCGAAGGGCTGTCGGTTTCCTTCCCCGTCCGCCGCGGCCTGGCCGGCGACCTGGCTGGCAGGGCAGGGCCGTTTCTCGCCCTCGACGGCATCGACCTGCGGATCGCCGCTGGCGAGACGGTGGGCATCGTCGGCGAGAGCGGCTCGGGCAAGAGCACGCTCGCCCGGGCGATCATTCGCCAGAACCGGCCGAGCGGCGGCGCGATCCGCCTCGACGGCCACGACGTCCATGCCCTTGGCGGCGACGCGCTCCTGGCTTTCCGCCGGCGCGTACAGATGGTCTTCCAGAACCCCTACGACTCGCTCAATCCCCGCATGACCATCGCCGACGCCGTGGCCGAACCGGTCTGGCGCCACGGGCTTGCCGACCGCAGGACAGCGCAGGTGCGCGCCGACGAACTGCTGGAAATGGTCGAGCTGCCGCGGACCCTGCGCGACCGCAAGCCGCGGCAGCTCTCCGGCGGGCAGTGCCAGCGCGTCGGTCTGGCGCGGGCGCTGGCGCTTGAGCCGCAGCTGCTGATCGCCGACGAAATCACCTCCGCGCTCGACGTCACTACCCAGGCGCAGATCCTCGAGCTGCTGCTTCGCTTGCAACGGGAGCGCGCGCTGACATTGCTCTACATTTCACACGATCTCTCCGTCGTCAGCAGCATTTGCCAGCGCGTCTATGTCTTCAAGGCAGGGCGCATCGTTGAGAACGGACCTGCCGGGCAGGTCCTTTCCGTACCGCAACATCCCTATACTCAGGAACTCGTCGCATCGCTGGCCCGATTGGGCCTGGGCAACGCCGCGGGCGCCTCGACACCGGTTTGCAGCAATGCGACGCGATGAAAACGCCGCCCGTGGCGAAACCAGTCTTGTCGGGTTCCTGTCCGACGGAGAGGCGTCTTCTGGCGCGTCCTTCGACGGCAGTACGGCTGCCACCGTCGACCTCCCGGTCGAGCCCGGGCCACCGGCGGAATGCGCGGGCCGGCTCGCGCAAGTAGCCTGCCTCCCGCGGGAAGACATGCTCCTTGCGGTTGAGCGGCAACTGGAAGAAGAGGTTGGGAGCCGCGTCGACATCCGGGGGCAGGGGCGGCGGCGGGCCGGGTGGAAAGACACAGGGAGCGGTTGTCGTGGCTGAAGCGGATGGCGGCAAGGGTGCCAGGGCACCGAACGGCGGCGAGGAGAAGATCGACCTCGAAGCGATCCTGCGGGACCGCATGCCCGGGTTTTCGCCCTCCGAGCAGAGTCTCGCCGCCTACATGCTCGACAATATCCAGACGCTACCTTTCGAGACCGGCTCCAGCATCGCGCAAGCGGTCGGCGTCAGCGAGATGACCGTGTCGCGCTTCGTTCGCGGTCTCGGCTTCGAGAACCTGCGCGACCTCAAGAACCGGCTGCGCGTCTCGGTCGCCGGAAAGGACAGCGACATCGACGACTACATGGCGCGGTTCAACATGCACGAAGGCCAGCAGCCGGCGCTTCAGGAAAGCCTGCGTCTCGAACTCGACGCCATCGTCAAGGCCTACGAACTGGCCACGACTGACCTGTGGAACGAAGCCGCCGGGGCGCTCGCCGAGGCGGGTACCGTCTACGTCGTCGGTTTCCAGGCGTCGAAGGGCCTGGCGATGGATTTCGCCAGCCGCCTGCTGTGGGTCCGGCCCAACGTCATCTTCGTCGACAACGCGAGCGGCACCTATGGCGAGATCATCTGCGCGGATCCGAAGCACAGTCTGGTCGTGATGGTCGACACGGCCGCCTATGCAGCCCGCGGCATCAAGCTGGCGGAGAAGCTGAAGGTGATGGGCATGCCGCTCGTCATCGTCACGGACAAGTTCACACACTGGGCGTTCGCCTACACGCGCTTCGCGTTCGAGACACACACGCATGTGAAGACGTTCTGGGATTCGACCGCCGGCCTGAGCGCCGTCCTCAACCTGATGCTCAACGCGGTGGCCAAGAGGCTCGGACCGAAGGCGAAAGAGAACTTCGCGAAGATGAGCGACATGGGCAACCTCTTCGGCGAGTTCGTCGGCGGCAGCTACCTGCGCCGGAAGGACTGAGCCGCCCGCGGCCCCCGGATGACATCCTGAAAGAAATCAAGTGATGACCAGCACTCCCCCCGCCAGCGCCCCGACCATGCCGGGAGCACCGACCATTCCGCGGCAGGACTGGGACCGCGCGCCCTGGAATCGCTGGACCTTCCAGCATGTGCGCGAGGTGGTGCCAACGACCCCGGTCTCGCGCGGCCAGGGGGCGGCGAGCCCGCTGCCCGAGGACCTGCATGAGATAGACGCGATCGGCTTCGAAACGGACGGCCGAATGGACACGATCGGCGGCTTCCTGGCGTCGAGCTTCGCCGACGGCATGCTGGTGCTCCACCGCGGCAAGGTCGTCGCCGAACGCTATCTGAACGGGATGACGCCGCACACGCCACACCTGTCGCAATCGGTGGCGAAATCGGTGGTCGGTACGGTCGTCGGCATCCTGGCCGGTCGCGGCCTCGTCGACCCGGCCGTGCCCATCACCCGCTACCTGCCGGAACTGGAGACGACCGCCTATCGCGGCGCGACGGTGCAGCAGGTGCTGGACATGACCAGCGGTGTCGTCTTCGACGAGACCTACACCGCCGACGATTCGCACATGGCGAAGATGGACGCCGCCTGCGGCTGGAAGGAGCGCCGGGACCCGAGCTGGCCGTCGAATGTCTGGGACCTGGTCCTGTCGCTGAAGGCAGCGGAATGCGCGCACGGCGCCTCCTTCCGCTATCGCTCGGTCGAGGCCGACGTGCTGGCCTTCATGCTGGAGCGCGTGGCGGGAATGCCGCTCGCGGAGTTGGTCAGCCGCGAATTGTGGGCGCCGATGGGGGCGGAGCAGGACGCTTATTTCACCGTCGACCCGAAGGGTTACGCGCTCGGCAACGGCGGCTTCAACGCAACCTTGCGCGACTATGCGCGCTTCGCCCTGCTGCACCTGCGCGGCGGCGAGATGAACGGCCGCAGCATTTTTCCCGCGGCCTGGATCGAGGAGATCCGTTCGGGCGCCCGGCCGGATCTCTTTGGAGGCATCTATCGTGACGTGCTGCCGGAAGGCGCCTATCACAACCAGTTCTGGATCGAGGACAGCAAGCGCCGCGCCTACATGGCGCGCGGTGTCTTCGGGCAACTGGTCTACATCGACCCCGAAGCCGACTTCGCCGTCGTCGTCCTCTCGAGCTGGCCCGAATTCGTCGACGCTGCGCGCAGCCGCACCGCCCTGGCGGCCGTCAGGGCCATTAGGGGAGCGCTGTCGTCATAGACCGCTGCCTGCGAGGCCTGGCAAGAGCTCCTCGCCCAGCGCGAAACAATCAAATCGATAGGGACCCGCCAATAGGCCCACGTCGGTCAATCGATATGACCGTGGTATAAGGAGTTCGGCAGCTTCGGACAAAGACACCTGACCACACTCGGCGGTAGCTGCGGATGCGGTGCCTACTGCGGAGCGTGGATCTTCCCGGCTGCGTTTACGCGTTGTTTACGCCTCTCGCGTCGATGGCACATCGCCCGTTGATGCCCGCGCACCGTAGATAGGACGCTCCTGAAATCACGGAGCGTCTTATGCTCGACATCCTCTACATTGCGCTTACCGTCGGCTTCTTTGTCGCGGCCGCTGCCTCCGTCCGCCTGCTCGAACGGCTCTGAGGTCGCGCCATGGCTTTCGACCTTCTCGTCGGCGGCGCGGTAGCCGCGCTCCTTCTCCTCTATCTCGGCTATGCGCTGGCCCGGCCGGAACGGTTCTGACCGCGCGCAAGGACATTCCTCATGGCACCCGACATTCTGCAGTTCATTCTCTACGCGGTGCTCGTCACCGCGCTTGCCTGGCCGCTCGGCCTCTATCTTGCCCGCGTCTATGAAGGCGGCGCGACATGGCTTTCGCCGGTCCTCACGCCCGTCGAGCGCGGGATTTGTGCGCTCGCCGGTATCCGGCGGGATAAGGGCCAGCACTGGACGCGCTACGCGCTGTCCGTGCTCGCCTTCAGCGTCGGCTCGTGGGCGCTGCTCTACGCGATCCTGAGACTGCAGCATCTGCTGCCGTTCAACCCGCAGGCGCTCGGGCCGCTGTCGCCGGACCTCGCCTTCAACACGGCCGTCTCGTTCACGACCAACACCAACTGGCAGGCCTATGGCGGCGAGACGACCATGTCTTATTTCAGCCAGATGGCCGGCCTGACCGTGCAGAACTTCGTCTCGGCGGGCGTCGGCATGGCGGTCTGCGCAGCGATCGTTCGCGGCTTCTTCGCTCGCCAGCAGAAGACACTCGGCAATTTCTGGGTCGATCTGACCCGCTCGGTCCTCTACGTGCTTCTGCCGCTGTCGATCGTGCTCACGCTGTTCCTGGTTTGGCAGGGCGTGCCGCAGAACCTGATGGCCTCAGTGTCCGCGACGACGGTCGAAGGCGCACAGCAGACGATCAGCCAGGGTCCCGCCGCCTCGCAGATTGCGATCAAGCAGCTCGGCACCAATGGCGGCGGTTTCTGGAACGCCAACTCGGCCGTCCCCTACGAGAACCCGACCCCGCTTTCGAACCTCGTCGAGATGGTGTCGATCCTGCTCATCCCGGCAGCCTTCTGCTTCATGTTCGGGAAGATGGTACGGGACATGCGCCAGGGCGTCGCGATCTTCGCGGCCATGGGCATCCTGTTCCTCGGCGCGCTGGCGCTGACCTATGGCTCCGAGATCGCGGGCAACCCCGCCTTCGCGCCGCTTCCGGTCGAGCAGTCGGCGGGCAACATGGAGGGCAAGGAAGTCCGCTTCGGCGTCGGCAACTCAGCGCTGTGGGCGACCGCGACGACCGCTGCGTCCAACGGCTCAGTGAACTCCATGCATGACTCATTCATGCCTTTGGGGGCACTCGCCCCGATGCTGTTGATGCAGATCGGCGAAGTGGTGTTCGGCGGCGTCGGCTCCGGTTTTTACGGGATGCTGTCGTTCGTGGTGCTGACGGTCTTCCTCGCCGGCCTCATGGTCGGCCGCACGCCAGAATACCTCGGCAAGAAGATCGAGGCGCGCGAGGTGAAGCTCTCCGTCATCGCCTTCCTGGTCATGCCGCTCGGGGTGCTGGGGCTCGGGGCGCTCGCCGCCGTGCTGCCTATATCGCTGTCCTCGCTCCAGGATGCCGGGCCGCACGGCCTTTCCGAAATCCTCTACGCCTATTCGTCGGCGACCGGGAACAACGGCTCCGCCTTCGCGGGCTTCGGCGCCAACACGCCGTACCACAACACGATGCAGGGCATCGCCATGCTGTTCGGACGTTTCGTCTACATCGTGCCGATGCTGGCGGTCGCCGGTTCGCTGGCGGCCAAGAAGTCGGCGCCTGCATCATCCGGCACCTTCCCGACGCACGGCCCGCTCTTCGTCACACTTCTGGTCGCGGTGATCCTGATTCTCGGCGGACTGACCTTCTTCCCGGCGCTCGCGCTGGGCCCGATCGCCGAGCACGTCTCGATGCTCGCCGGCGAAACATTCTGAGGCCCTCCCATGCGCAAGAAACCCGACATCTCGCTCTTCGACTGGCGCGTCACCGGCCCGGCGCTGAAAGCGGCTTTCACAAAGCTCGATCCGCGCTTGATGGCCAGGAACCCCGTGATGTTCGTCACCCTGGTGGTGGCAGCGCTTTCCACGCTGCTGTTCCTGCGCGATCTGTTCACCGGAGGTGAAGACGTCGCGATCAGCGGCCAGATAGCCGCCTGGCTTTGGTTCACCGTTTACTTCGCCAACGTGGCTGAAGCGATGGCGGAGGGCCGCGGCAAGGCGCGCGCCGACACGCTACGCGCCACCCAGTCCGAGACACCTGCACGAAAACTCGCCTCCCTTGACGCGGCTGAGCCCGAGATCGTCTCCAGCCGGTCGCTCAGGCCGGGAGACCTCGTGCTGGTGAAGGTCGACGACATCGTGCCCGCCGACGGCGAGATCGTCGAAGGAATCGCATCCGTCGACGAGAGCGCGATCACCGGCGAATCCGCCTCGGTGATCCGGGAGGCAGGCGGCGACCGATCGGCCGTTACCGGCGGCACGCGTGTCGTGTCGGACTGGATCAAGGTCAGGATCACCTCGAAGCCTGGCGAGAGTTTCCTCGACCGCATGATCGCCATGGTCGAGGGCGCGGAACGCCAGAAGACCCCGAACGAGATCGCGCTCAACATCCTGCTCGCGGGCATGACGATCATCTTCCTGATCGTTGTCGTGACGCTGCAGCCCTTCGTCATGTACTCCGGCGCATTCGTGCCGGTGGTCTTCCTCATCGCATTGCTCGTCACGCTCATTCCGACGACGATCGGCGGGCTTCTGTCGGCCATCGGCATTGCGGGCATGAATCGTCTGGTTAAGGCGAACGTCATCGCCAAATCCGGCCGCGCGGTGGAAGCCGCGGGCGACGTCGACGTGCTGCTGCTCGACAAGACCGGCACCATCACCTACGGCGCGCGACAGGCTGATGCCTTCGAGGCCTTGCCGGGGGTGTCGCAAAAGGAAATGGCGGAGGCGGCGCTCACGGCTTCGCTTGCCGACGAAACACCCGAGGGTCGCTCGATCGTCGACTTTGCTCGGAAACACCTCGGTCGAGCCATGGACGGGACGGATCAGGTGGCTGCGGCCATCCCCTTTTCCGCCAATACGCGCATCTCCGGCGCTGACCTGAAGGACGGGACCGAACTGCGCAAAGGGGCTTCTGACGCGATCCTCGCGTGGTGCGGGATCATCGCCACGCCACAGCTGCGCTCCATCATCGAAGGCATCGCCAAATCCGGCGGAACGCCGCTGCTCGTCGCGCGCGACAAGCGCGTGCTCGGCGTGATCCAGTTGAAGGATATCGTCAAACCGGGCATCCGCGAACGTTTCGCGGAACTGCGCCGTATGGGCGTA
The DNA here is from genome assembly GCA_937958475.1 of uncultured Mesorhizobium sp. Classification (GTDB taxonomy): domain Bacteria; phylum Pseudomonadota; class Alphaproteobacteria; order Rhizobiales; family Rhizobiaceae; genus DUSC01. Next base: position 22,550 of record CALFXR010000026.1, read on the forward strand.
CGCACGGTCATGATCACGGGCGACAATCCTCTGACGGCCGCTGCCATCGCAGCCGAGGCGGGCGTCGACGATTTTCTCGCCGAGGCGACGCCGGAGCGAAAACTGGAACTGATCCGCAAGGAACAGGCCGAGGGCAAGCTCGTCGCCATGTGCGGCGACGGGTCGAACGACGCGCCCGCTCTTGCCCAGGCCGATGTCGGCGTGGCGATGAACACGGGCACGCCCGCCGCGAAGGAAGCAGGCAATCTGATCGATCTCGATAGCGACCCGACCAAGCTCATCGAGATCGTGCTCGTCGGCAAACAGCTTCTGATCAGCCGCGGGTCGCTGACGACCTTCTCGGTCGCAAACGACGTGGCGAAGTACTTCGCCATCCTGCCCGCATTGTTCGTGACAGCCTATCCGTCCCTCGATGCGCTCAACGTCATGGACCTCGGCAGTCCCGGCAGCGCGATACTCTCGGCCGTCATCTTCAATGCGCTGATCATCATCGCATTGATTCCGCTTGCCCTTCGGGGCGTCAAGTACCAGCCCGCCACGGCCGCCAGCCTGCTGCGCCGCAACCTTCTCGTCTATGGCCTTGGCGGCCTGATCGTTCCTTTCGTCGGCATCAAGGCGATCGACCTGATTGTCAACGCCGCCGGCATCGTATGAGGTGAAACCATGCTTTCCGAACTCAGGCCCGCGCTGACCCTTCTCGCCCTTTTTACGGTCCTCACGGGAGTGGCCTATCCGCTGGCGATGACAGGAGCCGCGCAGGCACTCTTCCCGAATGAGGCAAATGGCAGTCTGATCGAGCGCGATGGCCGGATTGTCGGCTCGTCGCTGATCGGCCAGTCCTTCGCGGGCGAAGCCTATTTTCACGGCCGCCCCTCGGCCGCCGGGAGCGACGGCTACGATGCCGCCTCTACCGGCGGCAGCAATCTCGGGCCGATGTCGAAGACGCTGATCGACCGCGTGACGGCCGATGCGCAGCGGGTCAGTGCTGCGAATGGTGGTGCTCCCGTCCCCATCGACCTCGTCACCGCATCCGGCAGTGGTCTCGACCCGCACATCTCGCCCGAAGCTGCGATCCTGCAGGTCGCGCGCGTCGCCGCCGCGCGAGGAGCAGGCATGGCCGCGGTCCGCGCGCTTGTCGCCGAGCACGTCGCAGGCCGGACGCTTGGCGTGCTGGGTGAAGCGCGCGTCAACGTGCTCCTGCTCAATCTCGCTCTCGACGAACGCATTCCGGTCGCTGACTGACGATGGAAAAGGAAAGCCGGCCCGAACCCGACGCCCTCCTCGCGGAAGCCGCGAAGGAGGGGCGCGGGCGGCTGAAGATCTTTCTCGGCTCGGCTCCCGGTGTCGGGAAGACCTATGCGATGCTGGAGGCTGCGCAGCGGCGTAGGGCGGATGGTCTTGACGTCGTCGTCGGCGTCGTCGAGACGCATGGTCGGGCCGAGACCGAGCGACTCGTTGCGGGCCTGGAGATTCTTCCTCGCGTGCAGATACCATACGGCGGGCGCCTGCTCGCCGAAATGGACCTCGACGGGATCATCGCCCGACGGCCCAGACTAGTCCTCGTGGACGAACTTGCGCACACCAACGTGCCGGGCAGTCGCCACGCCAAGCGCTGGCAGGACGTGGAAGAGCTGCTGGCAACCGGCATCGACGTCTACTCGACGCTGAACATCCAGCACTTAGAAAGCCTGAACGACGTCGTCGCCCGCATCGCCCGGGTGAAAGTGCGCGAGACGATCCCGGACAAGGTGCTGGAACTTGCCGACGCCATCGCGTTGATCGACCTGCCGCCGGACGAACTGATCGAGCGGCTGCGGGAAGGCAAGGTCTACGTCCAGGACCAGATCGCACGTGCGATCCAGAACTTCTTCTCGAAGGGTAACCTGACCGCCCTGAGAGAACTCGCCATGCGCGTTGCCGCCGATCGGGTCGACGCGCAGATGGCGGCCCACATGAAGAGCCATGCGATCCCCGGCCCGTGGCCGGCGCAGGATCGAGTGCTCGTCTGCGTCAACGAGGCGCCCGTTTCCAAAGCGCTTGTCCGCGCCGCGAAGCGCATGGCAGAGCGGTCGCGAACGGATTGGATCGCTGCAAGCGTGGCGACGCCGCAGTCGGAGCATTTGCCGGATACCGCGAAGGATTCCATCGCGGAGACCCTGCGGCTGGCCGAGTCCCTCGGCGCGGATATCTCGACCATCAACGCCGAGAGCCATATCGCCGACGAGATCCTTGCGTTCGCCCGCAGCCGCAACGTCTCGCGCATCGTGATCGGGCGACCCCGACCCCGGCGTTTCACGGCATGGTTCTTCCGCGAGACGGTCGCCGAGGAGATCATCCGCAAGGCCGAAGACTTCGAAGTTACCATCGTCTCTCCTGATCCGACCGAGGCGCGCAAGGCGGCTATCCGGGCGCCGCGCCTGGCGATAGAGCGCGACCCTAAGGCTTATTTCTGGGCGACCTTGGCGGTCGTGGCTTCCGGCGTGATCGCCATGCTCGTCAACCGGCTCTTCCCGGTAGAGAGCCTGTCGCTGTTCTTCCTGGTGGGCGTGCTCGCCGTGGCGAGCCGGTTCGGGCTCTGGCCGTCCATCTATGCCAGCATGCTCGCTTTCCTCGGCTACAACTTCTTCCTCACCGAGCCCTACTACACATTCGAGGTCGCCCATCAGAACGTGGTGCTGACGCTCTTCCTGTTCCTGCTGGTTGCGATCGTCACAGGCAACCTGGCGGCCCGCTTGCGCGATCAGGCCCTTGCCCAGAGGGCCATTGCGAAACGGACGGCGAACCTGTTCGACTTCTCACGCAAGGTAGCGAGCGTGGCCTCGCTGGACGACGTGGTGTGGGCCGCCGTCACCCATGTCGCCTCGACCATGCAATGCTCGTCGCTCATCCTGATGCCGGACGCTTCGGGCCGGCTTGCGATCGTCGGCGGCATGCCGCCCGAAGACCATCTCGAACCGCGCGATCACGGCGCGGCGGAGTGGGCCTGGGACAAGCGTGAACCTGCGGGCTGGTCGTCACAGACCCTGCCATCGGCAACCTGGCTCTTTCTTCCGATGAAAAGTTCGAACCGGATTCACGGCCTCCTCGGCGTCCAGTTCGGTACGCGCCAATACATCACCACCGAAGAGCGCCGCCTGCTGGATTCTCTCGTCGATCAGGTCGGTCTTGCCATCGAGCGCACAGAGCTCGCCTCCGACATGGAGCAGGCGCGTCTGCTCGCAGAGACGGAGAGCCTACGCGCTGCCCTGCTTTCCTCCGTCAGCCACGATCTCCGGACGCCGCTCGTTTCGATCATCGGGGCGGCGACCTCGCTGGTCGACGTGGACGAAGCGCTGGGCGCATCGGGCCGCCGGAGCATGGCCGAGACGATTCGCGACGAAGGCGAGCGTCTCAACCGCTATGTCCAGAACCTTCTCGACATGACCCGGCTCGGCTACGGTGCGTTGAAGGTGGCCCGGCAACCGGTCGACCTGCGCGAGGTGGTGGGCCGGGCCCTGCGGCGGCTTGACCGCGACCTCGCCGCGCATCGCGTCGTTCGGGACCTGCCGGCATCGCTGCCGGAAGTATCCGGCGACGCCGTCCTTCTGGAGCAGGTGGTGACGAACATCCTCGACAACGCCGCGAAATATGCGCCTCCGGGTTCGCAAGTCACCGTGTCGGCCGAAGCGAGCGGCGGCGGGGTGGCGCTGGCCATAGCTGACGAAGGCCCGGGCATACCCGAGAGCGACCGCGCGCACGTCTTCGACATGTTCTTCCGCGTTCGCGCGGGCGACGGCCAGCCGGGCGGCACCGGCCTGGGGCTCGCCATCGCCAAGGGGATCGTCGACGCGCATGGGGGATCGATCCGCGCCGAGGCCGGGATTGGTGGCGGCGGGACCCGGATCGTCGTAACCCTTCCCGCCGCAACACCGTCCGGCTTGGCCGCATGAACACTGGCCGTATCCTGCTGATCGAGGACGACCCGGGCATCCGCAAGTTCCTGCGCGTGGCGCTGGAGGCGCAGGGCTTCGCGCTGGAAGAAGAGGCGTCGGGCAAGGGCGGTATCGCGAAAGTGGCGACCGCCAAGCCCGATCTGGTCGTGCTCGACCTCGGACTGCCCGACATGGACGGCAAGGCGGTGATCGCCCGCATCCGGGAGTGGTCCCAGGTGCCCATCCTGATCCTCTCGGTGCGCCAGGCCGAGGAGGAGAAGGTCGCCGCCCTCGATGCCGGGGCCAACGACTATGTCGTCAAGCCCTTCGGCATCGCCGAGATGCTGGCACGCGTCCGGGCGCTGCTGCGATCCGCTTCGGGCGGCACGGCACCGGAGACGGAAATCCTGCGCCGCGACCTGCGCATCGATCTCGCCCGCCACGAGGTCGCGCTCGCCGGCGAGCCGATCAAGCTCACGCGCAAGGAGTTCGATCTCCTCGCGCTGCTCGCCCGCAACGCCGGCCGCATCGTCACCCATCGCCATCTGCTCGCCGACGTCTGGGGTCCAGCCCACGAGCACGACCTCCAGTACCTGCGTGTCTTCATCGGCCGGCTTCGCGCCAAGCTCGGCGACGACCCCGCCGCGCCCCGCTTCATCCTGAACGAGCCGGGGGTTGGCTACCGGTTTCTCGACTAGCGCGTCGGTCGCGAACGGCAGCAACACCCATCGCGACCACTGTAAGCCGACGGTCTCCTCCCGGCCCCGGATCCTGACGACGCTGGGCGCGACGCCAATTTGTCTTCCTCGAACGGCAACCTGCGCCTTCGAGGCAGCCAAACGACGGAGCGTTACCGGAACGACAGAAGGATCAGGAAGGTGTGCGCCGACCCGGGCAAGTCTGCCGGCGGGGCGGGAACGCGCGCCGAGCGCACCATCCGCAACGCGGCGCTGTCCAGCCGCGCATTGCCCGATGAGCCAGCGATACTGGCGGAGGAAATTCTGCCGGACCGGCTGACGACGAACCGAACCCGCACCGTTCCGCTCATGCCCGCAGCCTGGCCGGCGTGCCCGGCGATTGCCGCACGCACCTGGCTATTCCAACTGGATGGGCTGACAGCCGGCGACCATAGAATGTCTGGTAGCGGAGGAGGGATTCGAACCCCCGACACAAGGATTATGATTCCTCTGCTCTAACCTACTGAGCTACTCCGCCCCGGTGGCGTCGCGCGGAACCGTTGCCGGAAGCCGGGTCGCCGAGGACGGGCGGATATAAGGTTGCGGCCCGGGGCCTGTCAAGCAATGTCCGGCTGCTTTTCGCCCCGCGCGGTGGGCGTGACATCAGGGAACCGACGCTTGGGGGGGCATCGCCGATACGCCGGGACCATCGCACCCCCAACGCGGATCGCGCGCAGGGCGGCGGGGGACGGGCGGCGGGGAGCCGGCGATGGGGGACTGGCGACGGGGGGCGGCCGGTCTGGGCGTGCGGTCGACATCCCCGCCGGGCGGGATGTCCGCCGGGCGCCGGGCCTCTCCCATCCCAGCCTCCAACTGCTGGAATGAAGCCGGACGGATCGTGTGCAACCTGGTCCGGACAACTTGTGCTGGCGACAGGTGCGGCGGCGGGGGTTGAGTTAACGCGCGGCCGCCGTTATGTGTCCGCCACCACACCCTCGAGTACGGTATCGATGAAGCCGCGCATAGCAGTCCTCGGTTGCGGATATTGGGGCAGCAATCATATCCGCACCCTCAAGGCGCTCGGCGCGCTGCATGCCGTGTCGGATGCCAACGGCCCGCGCGCCGAGGGCTTCGCCAGCGAGCAGGACTGCCTGGCGATCCCGCCCGACGAACTGATGGACCGCGACGACGTCGACGCCGTGGTGATGGCACTGCCGCCGCAGTTCCACGCCGACTTCGCCATTCGCGCCGTCGAGGCGGGCAAGGATGTGCTGGTGGAAAAGCCGATCGCGCTGACCGTGGCCGACGCCGAGCGTGCCGTCGCCGCGGCTAAGGCCAACAAGCGCGTCTTCATGGTCGGCCACGTGCTGCGCTTCCATCCGGCCTTCGAGGCGCTGAAGGACCTGATCGACCGCGGCGAACTCGGCCAGGTGCGCTACATCCATTCGCACCGGCTGGGGCTGGGCAAGTTTCACACCGAGAACGACGCGCTGTGGGACCTTGCGCCGCACGACCTGTCGATGATCCTCGCCATCACCGGTTCCGCACCCCTCGAGGTGCGCGGCGAGGGGGCCGCGCTGCTCGACCATCTGAGCGACTTCGCCCACCTGCACATGCGTTTTCCCAACGGGCTCAGGAGCCATCTGTTCACGTCGCGGCTCAATCCCTATCGCGAGCGCCGGCTGACCGTGGTCGGCACGCGCGCGATGGCCGTGTTCGACGACGTCGAGCCCTGGGAGCGCAAGCTCGCCGTCTACCGCCACGCGGTCTGGCAGGACAGCGGACAATGGGCGTTCACCCAGAACGAGCCGTCCTACGTGGCGGTCGAGCAGGGCATGCCGCTGACCCGCGAGCTGCAACACTTCATCGCCTGCATCGGTTCGCGCGCCGAGCCGCGCACGGACGGCGAAGAGGCCATCCGCGTACTGCGCATCCTCACCGCGGGCACGGTTACCCACGACTGAGCGACGTGTGGTGCGTCCAAGGGCGCACACGGGACCCTCTCCGGCATCACGCGATACAAGAGACGGCTGCGGCATCCGGACTGGTGCGGCGGGAAGAGCAGCCTATTCCGCGGGCAGGGCCTCGGGGCGGGCGGCGAGCCTGGACAGCATCGCCTCGGCCTTCGCACCGCGTTCGGAGCGCTCGATGAAGCCGCCGCCGAGCACGCGGGCCTCGGCGCCGTCGTCGGAGTAGAGCACGCAGGCCTGGCCCGGCGCGACGCCGGCCTCGCCTTCGGAGAGTTCGACCCACACGGTCCCGTCGACGGCGTGAAGCGAGGCCGGGCGCGGCGGCCGCGTCGAGCGGACCTTGGCATAGAGGTCGAAGCCGTCCGCCGCCTTCTCCAGGGCCTCGTCGCCCAGCCAGTTGACGTCGCGCAGGTAGACGCGGCGCGTCTCCAGCGCCTCGCGCGGGCCGACGACGACACGGGCGCGCTCCGCATCCAGATGCACGACGTAGAGCGGCTCGCCGGAGGCGATGCCGATGCCGCGGCGCTGGCCGATCGTGTAGCGCAGGATGCCGTCGTGGCGGCCAAGCACGCGCCCGTCGATATGGACGATCTCGCCGGGCGTCGCGGCCGCGGGCTTCAGCCTGGAGATGACGTCGGAGTAGCGACCCTGGGGCACGAAGCAGATGTCCTGGCTGTCCGCCTTGGCCGCCACGGCGAGGCCCATCTCGGCGGCGATGCGTCGGACCTCGACCTTGGGCAGGGCGCCGAGCGGGAAGCGCAGGTAGTCGATCTGCTCCTGGGTCGTGGCGAACAGGAAGTAGCTCTGGTCGCGGTCTGTGTCGACCGGCCGGTAGAGGGCGCGGTGGGTGCCTCCCGGGCCGGCGCTGGCGCGGCTGCGGATGTAGTGGCCGGTGGCCAGCGCGTCGGCACCCAGTTCGCGCGCGGTGCGCAGGAGGTCGGCGAACTTGACCGTCTGGTTGCAGGCGACGCACGGAATCGGCGTCTCGCCGGAGACGTAGCTCTGGGCGAACGGATCGATGACGGCCTCGCGGAACCGCTCCTCGTAGTCGAGCACGTAATGCGGGATGCCCAGCGTCTCGGCGACACGGCGCGCGTCGGCGATGTCCTGGCCGGCGCAGCACGAGCCGGGGCGATGCGTCGCGGCGCCGTGATCGTAGAGCTGCAGCGTGACGCCGATGACGTCGTAACCCTCGTGCTTCAGCATTCCGGCCACGACGGATGAATCGACGCCGCCGGACATGGCGACGACGATCCGCGTCTCTTCTGGGCGGGCCGGGAGGTCCAGGCTGTTCATCGACGGTCTTTCACGGGACGCAGCAGGCGCTTCATGCCAATCCGGTACATATAGGTCAAGTTTCGACGCCGCGCCACGGCCCGGCACGTGGTTAACGAAGCGTTGACGAAAGCGGGGCAGTCGGGCCGCGACGCTTAGGTCTTTTTTAAAGCTGTGGCGCTATTGTGACGTCGATTGGTATGTTGAGTTGTGTAGAGAGTACGATGACCGATCTGGTTAGACCGCGCGTCAAGTATGTCATCGGGCCGGACGGCAGCCCGCTCACCATTGCCGATCTTCCCCCGACGAATACGCGCCGCTGGGTCATCCGGCGCAAGGCCGAGGTCGTTGCCGCCGTACGCGGCGGGCTGCTCAGCCTCGACGAGGCGTGCCAGCGCTACAAGCTGACCACCGAAGAATTCCTGTCCTGGCAGGCGTCCATCGACGAATACGGCCTCGCCGGCCTGCGCACGACGCGCATCCAGCAGTACCGCCACTAGGGCGTTCCGTTCGGTTTTCCTTCTCCCGGACCGGCCTCGCGGCCGGTTCTTTCGTTTGTCCGGTGCGCTCAGCCCTTCCGCTTGAGCATCGCCGAGGCGGCCGCGGTCAGGACCACCGATGCGGCGAAGAACCACAGGCCCGGCCGGGCGAAGGCTTCGGCGAGGCCCGTCGTCTTCGCCGCGAAGACGACCAGCGCCACCAGGACGACGTCGAGCATCGACCAGTTGGACAGGATGCGGAACCAGGACGGCACCATCCGGTGGCCGTCCGGCCCGCCGTAGGCCGCGACGTGGAGAAGTCCCAGCTTGGCTAGCGGAAACGCCACCGAGAACAGGGCGACGACCGCCGCCAGGGCGATTTCGCCCGTGTCCCACAGGCCGGCGATCATCGCAGCCAGCGAGGGCTCCTCGGTGAAGACGAAGAGCTTCTCGATCCGGACCAGCGGCAGGACGAGGCCGAGGCCGTAGGAGAAGGCGGCGGCGAAGAGGGCGAGGGGCAGAAGGATGCGCATCGGCGCATGATGGCGAAGCAAGACAGCGAGTGGAAGAGCGATCTGCGCCCGAAGCGCGCGGCCGACGCCTCCGACGGCCAGGATCCGCCGGCGCGGGAGGCCTCAGCCGATCATCGCGCTGCGGGTCGAGACTTCTGGTTCACGCAGGCGCGTATCGCGCGATTCCAGCATTTCGGCCTTGGCAAGTTCCGCTTCAGCCTCGCCGAGTAGGCTTTCGGCCGTCTTCTTCTGCAGGACGAGGTCGGCCTGGGAGTTCTTCAGATTGTCGCGGCGAAGCCGGGCCGCCTTGGCGAAGGTGGGGTAGGCGAAGTGGTTGATGTCCGTGATGCCGGCCTTGCGCTCTTCGGCGGCGATCTGGACGTCGAGCTCGGCGGCCATTCGGTCGAACTCGGCGATCATCATGTCGAGCTGGGTCAGCTGGCGTCGTTTCTCGTTCACCTGGAACTGCTTGAGCCGGACGAGGTTCTCACGTGGCTTCATGACTCGTAACTCCCGAATACGCACATCTGAACACCGAAGCGGCCTCGCCCAGAACGGCCGTCCCGCGCCCGTCGAACGGTTTCGGCGGCGATAGGAAACGAAATCCTAAAGTTTCTCGCCGTTGGTAACCATTCGTTTACGGGCGTTGTTAATCATATGGGACAGGACTTAAGGGGCGGTAAAAAAACCCGGGTCGGCGGACGATAGGGACGAGGCGAGTCGACAGAGTCGCTTGTGTCGGTTTCTTAATGTGCCGCTTAAGGTTTTGCTCCTCTTAATTCCCTAGTAGATTCAATATGGTGGATGCACGAGCTAGGAAATCTGATATCGCTTGCAAAGCGGAATTAGATTTTGTTAACCATTCAGTGGCAGCCTCCGATTCAGGCAATCGCTGTCCCGCGCCGCCAGCCCCACGCCGGCGCGAGGGCAGAGAAGGGGAATGAAATGCGCGTTCTGCTGATTGAAGACGACAGTGCAACCGCACAAAGCATCGAATTGATGCTGAAATCGGAGAGCTTCAACGTCTACACCACCGACCTCGGGGAGGAAGGGGTCGATCTCGGCAAGCTCTACGACTACGACATCATTCTCCTCGACCTGAACCTCCCGGACATGTCGGGCTACGAGGTGCTGCGAACACTGCGCCTGTCCAAGGTGAAGACGCCGATCCTGATCCTGTCCGGCATGGCCGGCATAGAGGACAAGGTCCGCGGCCTCGGCTTCGGCGCCGACGACTACATGACCAAGCCGTTCCACAAGGACGAGCTGGTAGCGCGCATCCACGCCATCGTTCGGCGATCCAAGGGCCATGCCCAGTCGGTCATCGCCACCGGCGACCTGGTCGTCAACCTCGACGCCAAGACGGTCGAAGTGGCCGGCCAGCGCGTGCATCTGACCGGCAAGGAATACCAGATGCTCGAGCTGCTCTCGCTGCGCAAGGGCACCACGCTGACCAAGGAAATGTTCCTCAACCATCTCTACGGCGGCATGGACGAGCCGGAACTGAAGATCATCGACGTGTTCATCTGCAAGCTGCGGAAGAAGCTCGACGCCTCCTCCGGCGGGCAGAACTACATCGAAACGGTCTGGGGACGTGGCTACGTCCTGCGCGAGCCCGAGGATGTGCGCGCTAGCGCCTGATCGAAATTATTCCGTATATTCAAGCATGTCGGCAGGCCTCGCGGCCTGCCGTGCCGTGTTCGGCGACGTTCAGGCAGCCATGTCGAGCTGGCGGAACCGCTCGAGGAGTTGCGGGCGGTTGAAGGGCTTGAGGATGTAGCCCTGGGCGCCTGCGCGCTTCGCCCGCATGATCGCGCCGATATCCACCTCGATCAGGCTGATGGCGATCTGCGGCCGAATCGGACTCGGGATGGCGCGGACGCGCCGGATGAATTCCTCTGCCGCCATGTCCGGCAGCCCGCCGTCGACGACGATGAGGTCGGGCATGTCGTTGTCGCACATGTACAGCGCATCGCTGCCGCTTTCGGCCTCGATGACCAGCACGTCGGGTCCGTTGAGGATGCGCTTCGCCACCTTCCGGATGACGCTCGAATCGTCGATGAACATGCAGCGCTTCATGTTTCTTGCCCTCTCCAAAGCCGAAGTGACAGCGCGGGAATAGTCGAGGGAAAGACTAGGAGGGCGGCGTAAAGAAGCGGAGAACGCGGTCGTTAAACTTTAAAACGACTTCGGATCGTGGTTTCCGCGCCGTTAAGTCGACAGGCTCCGGGGGCGCCGCCTCAAGCGGCGGAGAGCACGATCTCCTCGGCGGAGGCGTGGATGGAAACCTGCATGCCCGCCTCGCGTGCCAGGAGGAGGGTGTAGTAGGGTTGCACGCTGTGCGCGTCGATCGGCTCCTCGGGCTTCTTTCCCGAGTGGAGTTCGAGGAATTTCGGCGGAACGCGAACCATCGGTCCCGCAGAGGTCAGGGTGAATTTCGGCGCCGTCTCGACGTCGTCGAGGGCAACGGTGATCTTGCCGCCGCGCGGGATCGTGCCGATGGAGACGAGGATCAGGTTCAGCAGCAGCTTGACCTTGTTCTTCGGCAGGAGCGCGCGGCGTCCGATCCAGACGAGATCGGGCTTCTCGTTCTTCACATAGGCGGTGGCGACGGATTCCGCATCGCCGGTATCGATCATCATGCCTGCGGACCCGGCCGCGCCGAAGGCGATGCGGGCGAACTGGAGGCGCGCGGAAGCGTTCCTCGCGCTCGTCCTGATCAGGTTCATGGCGTCTTCGTCGGCGCCGCCCTCGTCGAGCAGTTCCAGCCCGTTGTTGATGGCGCCCACGGGAGAGATGATGTCGTGGCAGATGCGGCTGCACAGCAGCGCGGCGAGATCCGGAGCGGATAGCGTGAACACGTCTGCCATTGGCGGTCTCCGGAAAGTTCGCGCCGCGGGCCGGCGCGAATCGAGTTCGTTCAGGACTTGCTTAGTTACATGCCGGCCGGTTCTCCAGCAAGAAAAGGTCGTGCAATGCAACGCTAAGGGCTTACGAATGGTAATCGGCGGCGAGAAGTATTTCGCCGGACCGGCAGCGCCCGGTCGCGGATCATGGTCATCGATCCGCCATCATCCTCGACGAATTTAATGGTTGAAGAAGGATTACGGCATAGCGTGCCGCAATCGCTCGCCGAGCCGACGACAGAAGCGGCCGAGGCGAACCGAGGGTGTCGTCGGGCAGTGCTCCCGTACGGAGACAGGATGCATGCTTTTCAAGATTGTTGAACGGGGCTTCGCCAGGCTGGTCGCAGCGGCGGTTCTCTCGCTTGCACTCGTGGTCATGGCAACGGCGGGTTCGCGGGCCGAAGGATACACGGCGCAGGAAATCGTCGATTCCGGACACCGCTTCTTCGGCGCCACGTCGGGTGGCGTCGCGTCGGTCGTCGAGAAGATCTTCGCCTCCTACGGTCTGCCCAACGGCTATATCCTCGGCGAGGAGGGTTCCGGCGCCTTCGTCGGCGGCCTCACCTACGGCGAGGGCACGCTGTACACCAAGAACGCCGGGGACCATCCGGTATTCTGGCAGGGGCCGTCGCTCGGCTGGGATTTCGGCGGCCAGGGCTCGCGGACCATGATCCTGGTCTACAACCTCGACGACATCTCCGCAGTCTACGATCGCTTCGTCGGCGTCGCCGGATCCGCCTATGTGATGGCGGGCATCGGCTTCACGGTCCTCAAGCGGGGCAATATCCTGCTGGTGCCGGTGCGCACCGGCGTCGGGGCACGGCTCGGCGTCAACGTCGGATACCTCAAGCTGACCCAGAAGCCGACCTGGAATCCGTTCTGAGGCGAAGCCGGCCGGCGCCCGGCTTAACCTTAAGACGCGGCAGGGGGTGGCCGGGCGAACTCCGCTCTGGATCAGGAGCGTGCCGCTATGGCACATAGGGCGCTTCCGTTGGAGCAGTGATCGCCGGTGATCCAGTCCATACTTTTCTTCGCGCTCGGCTTCCTGTGCGCCGGCTTCCTGGCGTTGATGGTGGCGCCGGCGGTCTGGCGCCGTGCGGTACGCCTGACGCGCAGGCGCATCGAAGCCTCCGTTCCCCTGTCGCTCGGCGAGATCCAGGCGGACAAGGACCGAATCCGCGCCGAGTTCGCCATGTCGACCCGTCGTCTGGAGATGAGCATCAAGGGTTTCCGCGAGAAGGCCGCCGCCCAGGTCATCGAGATCAATCGCAACCGCGAGGAACTGAAGCAGCTTGCGGCCGAACGGGGGGAGAAGGATCGGGCGTTGTCGCAGATCGAGGCCAAGGGCAGCGAACTGCGCGCCGAGCTGCGCATCCGCGAGGACCAGATGCAGCGCCTGGCCGACCGCCTGGCGGAGGCCGAGCAGAAGCTGGAGCAGAAGGCGCGGGAGCTGGAGAAGCTCGGGCGCATGTACGACGACGCTTCGTTCTCCGCGAGCAATCGGCAGATCGAGCTGGTGGCGCGCGAATCGGAGGTCGACAAGCTCTCCGGCGACCTGAGTTCCCTGCGCGGCCAGCGCAAGGACGGCGAGAAGCGCTTCACCGAGCTCGGTGCCGAGAACAAGACGCTGCGCGAAGCGCTCAAGAGCGAGAAGAAGCGGATCGGCGATCTGGACAAGAAGATCGAACGGCTGATGGCCACAGTCGCGGATCGCGACGAGAAGCTCGACCGCCGCGAGCGCGAACTGGCGCGGTTGCGCGAACACATGAGCGGTGCGACGCGGGCCGGAAGCGACGTCGAGGCTCAGCTCGGCGAGCTGCAGATCGAAAAGGCGAAACTCGAGGCGCAGGTGGCGGACCTGACGCTGCAGATGTCGCGCCTCCTCTCCGGGGCCACCGGCGGCGACGTCGAGAAGGCGCTGGCCAGGATCGACGAGGACCGCGCCCGGCTCGAGGAGCGGCTCGGCCTGCTGACGCGGGAGAACAAGAAGCTGCGCGCCGATCTCGCCGGCTACGAGCGCACCGAGTCGGATGACTGGAGCGAGGAGCGGCGCGAGAACGCGCTGTTGCGCGAGCAGATCAACGATCTCGCCGCGGAAGTCATCGCCATGACAGCCGCGCTTGAGGGGGCCGGCTCGCCGATCGTCAAGGCGCTCGCCGCCGCGCCCGAGAAGACGGCCGACCCGCACGACAAGATCACCAGCCTCGCCGACCGCGTGAAGGCGTTGCAGAAGGCGGCGTCGGCGGGCTGACGCTCCTTGCCGCGCCGCGGCGCGGCTGAAACGGCCGTCGCGGAACTCGCCCTAGCCGCTCTGTCCCTCCGGCGCCGACATCTCGTGCAGTGCGATCGCGGAGGCGGCCGCCACGTTGAGGCTGTCGAAGCCCGGCGACATGGCGATGCGCGCGGTCCGCAGGCCGCCGAGCAGGGCGTCGGGGAGGCCGGTCCCCTCGGTGCCGAGCACGAGCGCGACGCGCTCCGGCCTTCCGATCGCCCGGATGTCCTCGGCACCCGCCGGCGACAGCGCCACCGGTTCGAAGCCGTGCCGCAGGATTGCGTCGAGGATCTGCGCGGCGTCGCCATCGCGCACGAACGGCACCTTCAGCACCGCCCCGACCGACACCCGGATCGCCTTGCGATAGAGCGGGTCGCAGCTCGTTGCGTCGAGGAGGACGGCGTCGGCGCCGAAGGCGGCGGCGTTGCGGAAGATCGCGCCGACATTGTCGTGGTTGGAAAGGCCGACCAGCACGACCAGTGTCGCCCGCCGCGGAAGCGAGGCGAGCAGCGCCTCCAGCGTCTCCGGCGCGCGGCGCCGGCCGACGGCGAGGATGCCGCGGTGCATGGGGAAACCGGCGATCGCGTCCATGACGGCGGCGGGGGCGACGAAGATCGGCAGGCCGGCGGGCGCGGTCTCCAGCGTGTCCGTGAGCCCTTCGAGGCGGTTCTCCAGCACCAGCACCGATTCGGCCTCGAACCGTCGGCCGGCGAAGAGCGCGGCGAGGACGACCTTGCCCTCGGCGACGAAGCGGCCCTCGCGTCCGACGAGGTCGCGCTCGCGGATGTCGCGGTAGGCGGCGATCCGTGCATCGTTCGGGTCGTCTATTCGGATGATGCGCAACTGCGCCGCCGGTCGTATCGGGTCCATGTCCGTCGACGTGGTGGCATGCGCGCAGCGATCGGGCAAGCGGGCCCGGTGCTACTGGTCGAGTTCGGCGGGTTCCCGTCGCGCATCGGCGTTGACGCGATTGAAGTTCGCGTCGAGCGCCTGGAAGAGCACGCGCACCGCCTCCGAGTTGCAGGAGTAGTAGATCGTCTGGCGGTCGCGCCGGGTCTCCACCAGCCCCAGGTTGCGCAGTTTGGCCAGATGCTGCGACAGAGCCGACTGGCTCAAACCGACTTTCTTGGCGATCGCGCCGACGGACAGCTCCCCCTCCAGGAGATGGCCGATGATCACAAGCCGCTTCCCGTTGCCCAGCAGCGTCAGCAACTCGGCCACCCCATCGGCGTTCTCGATTATCTTCTTCGCAAACATGTAACCCCGATTTTCTTACGTTAAAGCCGCCGTCATGGGGGCGATGACGTCGGCCTCCCTCAGTAGAGCGATTGTCGTACGATGGATGACCATTTCAATGTACGGTATCGGAAAGACAAAGCGCAAGTCCTCAACCCACGCGCGCGATCAAGTTGCACAACTCTCATTTGCGGTCGGCGAGCGCGGACCGGCCGGCCTTGACCAGATCGACGAGGGCGGCGCGCAGCTCAGCGGCCGAAGAAAGCGGCCGCGGAAAGAAGACCCGGCGCGCCTCGTCGCCATTTGCGATGTCGACGCCGTCGGCATCCAGGCCGATGATGTACCACCCATCGTTGCGGGCGCCGGCGTAGGCGCGAGCATAGACGTCGACCGCGTCGCGATGGTCATCGTTCATATGGACTATGGCCGACTGCTCGGACGCGGCGAGGCCGGCGGTTGCATCGCTTTCGGTGAGCAGGTCGGCGCGGGTCAGGGCATAGGCCTTGCCGAAGCCGCCGTTCAGGCTCGCCTTCAGCGGATCGAGGCGGAAGAAGGCGAAGTCGGGAAAGCCGACATAGAGCTTCGCCTTCGGATGCCGGTTGAGATAGCGGCGCTCCGCGCGCGCGTGGTCTTCGCTGCCGCGCTCCAGCCTGGCGGCGCGACAGGACAGCGTGATTCGCGGATGGGCGAGGGGATCGCCCTTGCCGGGCTCGCCGAGGAGCAGCGAGCAGCGCGCGTCGGCGAGTAGCCCGGCGGTATGGCCCGACAGTCCCGAGACGAGGATCAGCGGCGTGCCGTCGAGATCGGTGGCGACGGCGACGCGGCTCGCCTGCGGCGAGCCGTCGCCCGGGTCGAGCACGGCGAGCGCGCCGAAGCGGGCGCTACGCACGAGCGTCCGCGCCAGACGGATCGCGTCGGCGTCGGTCTCGCGAATGACGTCCTTCTTGCGAGCCTGCTCCACCGCGTCCTCCAAACCTGATTGATCGACTCCGCTTATGCCCCGACGACGGCGTCGCTGACAAGGGCTTCCGTTTCATCGCCGCCGATGCCGAAGCCGGCGAGGAGCGCCGTGAGCTCGGCCGGGGCGGCAGCCGGCCCGGCGACGCTCGCCGGCGTCGCCGAAAAGCGCGGGGCAGGGCGCGGCCGCGTCATCCGCCCGATCTCGGCATGGACGCTGCGGGCCCGATTATGCGGATGCCTCACGGCTTCGGCGAGCGAAAGCACCGGCGCCACGCAGGCGTCGGTCGGCGCGAACAGTTCGGCCCATTCGTCGCGCGGCCGCTCGGCGATGCGGGCCTCGATGGCGGCGCGCAGCTCCGGCCAGGAGCGCGGATCGTACTGGCGGGCGAGGAAGCCGGCGTCGAGCGGCAGCAGGCGGACGAATTCGGCGAAGAACTGCGGCTCCAGGCAGGCGACGGCGACATGGCGGCCGTCGGCGGCGGTGTAGACGTCGTAGAAGGGGGCGCCGCCGTCGAGCAGGTTGACGCCGCGGCTGTCCTTCCAGAAGCCCGAGGCCATGTAGGAGAAGGTCGGCGCCATCAGCATCGAGGCGCCGTCGACCATCGCCGCGTCGACGACCTGGCCGCGGCCGTCGATGCCCCGCGAGACCAGGGCGGCGAGCACGCCTGCAACCAGGAACATGGTGCCGCCGCCATAGTCGGCGACAAGGTTGAGCGGGATGGCCGGGCGGCCGTCCTTCGGGCCGATGGCGTGCAGCGCCCCGGTCAATGCCAGATAGGTCAGGTCGTGGCCGGCGCGGTCGGCGAGCGGCCCGTCCTGGCCGAAGCCGGTCATGCGGCCGTAGACCAGGCGCGGATTGCGCTCGAGGCAGGGCTGCGGACCGAGCCCGAGCCGTTCCATGACACCGGGGCGAAAGCCCTCGACCAGCACGTCGGCCTTCGCGACGAGGCGCAGCATCAAGGCGACGCCCTCGGGCCGCTTCAGGTCGACCTTGATCGTCGTGCGGCCGTGCAGCGACAGGTCGACGTCCGCCGCCAGCGGCAGGAAGCCGGCGCCGGCCTTGAGGCGCTCGACGCGGATGACGCGGGCGCCGTACTCGGCGAGCATCAGGGCGGCGAGCGGCACCGGGCCGATGCCGGCCATCTCGATGACGGTGAGGCCGGAAAGCGGCCCGGATCTTGCCGCGGCGGTCATGGCGTCAGTCTTCGGCCTTTCCGCCCGCGGTCACTTCGGCGCCATGCGGATGGCGCCGTCGAGGCGGATGGTCTCGCCGTTGAGCATCTGGTTCTCGACGATGTGGCAGGCGAGCGCTCCGTATTCCGACGGCTCGCCGAGGCGCGACGGGAACGGCACCTGCTGGCCGAGCGACCTCTGCGCCTCTTCCGGCAGGCCGGCGAGCATCGGCGTCTTGAAGATGCCCGGCGCGATGGTGCAGACGCGGATGCCGGCGCGCGACAGGTCGCGGGCGACCGGCAGGGTCATGCCGACGACGCCGCCCTTGGACGACGCATAGGCGGCCTGGCCGATCTGGCCGTCATAGGCGGCGACCGAGGCGGTGTTGACGATGACGCCGCGCTCGCCGCCTTCCAGCGGGTCGAGCTTCTCGCAGCGCGTCGCGAACAGGCGGATCATGTTGAAGGTGCCGACGAGGTTCACCTCGATGACCTTGCGGTAGAGGTCGAGCGGGTGGGCGCCCTCCTTGCCGGTGGTCTTCATGGCGATGGCGATGCCGGCGCAGTTGACCAGGATGCGTGCCGGGCCGAGCTTCTCGGCTGCTTCCGCGACCGCGGCCTCGCCATTGTCGGCGCTCGACACGTCGCAGCGGATCGCCACGCCGCCGATCTCGGCGGCGACGCGCTCGGCGTTCTTCATGCCGACGTCGAAGATCGCGACCTTCGCGCCCTTCGCCGCAAGCGCCCGCGCCGTGGCCTCGCCGAGACCCGAGCCGCCGCCCGTCACGATCGCCGTCACGCCCGATGGGTTCATCGAAACTTCCTCCAGATTGTTATGAACGAGAACTGTTGCGGCAATGGTAAGGGCCGCCCGCGGGCCGTGCAAGCGGCGCAGCGTCGCGCCGCGGCCCCGCGCGGTTTCCGCAACGTCGGGCGGACACGCCTTCTCCGTGCCACGCTGCCTTTCGGCCCTGGCCATTGAAGAAGAGGGTGGGAAAGCGGGGCGCGACTGCCGTGCCTTCCGAAACTTTTAGTATGTGGCGCGAC
>CALFXR010000027.1 GCA_937958475.1 uncultured Mesorhizobium sp.
GAAGAGGTCGGTGTTCATGGATATCTCCCTGGACTGTCGGAGATCGAACGCCGGAGCGGGTGACGGGTTCCCGCCGGGCCGGTCGGTTGCCGCTGCCGGAATGCTGCACCGGGCGCGGGCAAAGACTTGCCGCATTCCGCTTCCATCGTAGTCTAGGGTAATGGGAACTCCGCTGAGGAGGCGGGACCTTGGGGCATTTCTGGTCGGGCGCCCTTCGTCCGAAGATTATGGGCTTCGCCGCGATCCTGCTGGCGACGGCCATTTCCGCGGCGGCGGCCGGGCCGGCCGCCGATCCGGGTCCTGACGCCTATCGCGAGAACGCCTTCGAGGCGATGCAGTGGGCGATGCTGTCGTCGGCGGGTAACGCCGTGCAGCAATTGGGCCTGCGCGCCGCCGCCGGCTCGCCGGAGCTGGCGGATCTCGTCCGGCGCCGGCAGGACATGCTGGCCCTGGTCGACGATCGCGAGAAGAAGCTCGCGCAACTCGATACGCAGGGCACCGCCTCGCAGGAGGATGCCGCCGTCAGGCTGCGCGGCGAGATCGATTCGCTGATCGCGGAGTTGCAGGGCATCGACGAGACGCTGAAGGCCGGATTCCCGCGCTACAGCGAGTTGTCCAATCCCGCACCCCTGAAGGTCGCCGAGGTGCAGGCCCTGCTCGAAGACGACGAGGCGCTGCTCGTCGTCTTCGCCGGCAAGTTCAACGTCTACACGATGGCCATCGGCAAGAAGGCGGTCGACTGGAGCCAGGCCGTGTACGGCGCCGCGACGCTCGCCGACGACGTCGCGCAGCTGCGCCTCCAGCTCGATCCGAACGCCGCGACGAACCGCGGCGCGGCGCCGATCGGCGGGAAGGACGAGACGCCGCGGGTCGCCCGCTTCGACCGGTTCCGCGCCCATCTGCTCTACAGCGAACTCGTCGCGCCGGTCGCGCATGTCCTCGCCGGCGCGCGGCACGTCTTCACCGTCGCCGACGGCCCGCTGTCGGGCCTGCCTTTCGCCGTGCTTGTCACAGAGCCGCCCAGGGGCGACGACACCGATGCCGCCGCGATGCGCGATACGGCCTGGATGATCCGCCGCTTCGCCATGACGACGCTGCCGTCGGTGAGCAGCCTCGCGGTCATCCGCCGGTTTCCGCCCGCCGAGCCGGCGGCTTCGGCAAGGCCCTTCGTCGGTTTCGGCGCGCCCGACTTCGACGGCAGCCAGGCGCAGGCGGTGGCCGCCGCCGGCCCGGTCTCCTTCTTCCGCGGCGCGCTCGCCAATCTCGACGCCGTGCGCAACCTGCCGGCGCTGCCGCAGACCGGTCCGGAGCTGCGCCAGCTGGCGGCCGAGCTCGGTGCCGGCGACGAAGCGTTGTTCATCGGGCCGAGGGCGACGGAGCGCGCGGTGCGCGGAACCGACCTCGCCGACGTGCGCATCCTCGCCTTCGCCACCCACGGCCTGCTCTCCGGCGATCTCCAGGGCCTCGCCGAGCCGGCGCTCGCCTTCTCGCCGCCCGAGACCGCGACCGCCGACGACGACGGGCTGCTGACGGCCTCGGAAGTGTCCGAACTCCGGCTTTCGGCCGAATGGGTCATCCTGTCCGCCTGCAACACGGCGGGCGGCGACGGCCGCGCCGACGGCGAAGGACTGTCCGGCCTGGCGCGTGCCTTCCTCTATGCCGGCGCCCGCGCCATCCTCGCCTCGCACTGGCCGGTGCGCGACGACGCGGCCGCCTATCTCACCACCCGCACGATCGGCGCCCTGAAGGCCGGTGGGCATCAGCGCCGATCCGAAGCCTTGCAGCTCGCCATGCTGTCGCTGATGCAGGACGCCGGCGATCCGTCGCTGGCCCATCCGTCGGCCTGGGCGCCGTTCGTGGTGGTGGGGGAGGGCGGCTACTGATGCGCCTTCTCCGCACGCTAACGGCTGTCCTGCCTCTTCTCGCCGTTCTTCCGGCCGCGGCCGACCACATCGATCCGTTCGAAGTCATGCAGGAGGCGGTGAAGGCCTATGAGAAGAGCGAGCGCTACTCCGATGCGCGCGCCGTGCTCAGCAAGGCCCTGCGCGAGGCCGCCCATGGCGGCAGCCTGGATCCGGCCTTCGCCATGCTCTACGCCATGTATGCCGACACGGCCCGCTTCGATGGGAACCCGTCCTTCGCGCTGCAGCTGACCGACGAGGGCCTCGCGCTCGCCCTCAGCGTGCCGGAACCCGACGCCGACGTGAAGAACATGCTCCTCGTCTCGCGCGCCTACGCACTGGCCGATCTCGGCCACTACGCCGAGGCGATCGAGACCGTGCGCATCACGGCGTTGTGGATGGGCGAGCGGTTCGGCGAAGCAAACCGCAAGGGACTCGAGGACGAGGCGGCGGCATGGGCGCAAAAGCTCGCCAGCGACGATCCCAGGGTCTGGAACGCTCCGGTCGCCGAACTGGCGATCAAGCTGCTCGACCAGGCGCAGGACGCGTTGAACGCCTACGACACGGCGAGGGCGATCACGCTCGCCTCGCGCGCCATCCTGCCGGACGGCACCGCGGTCGGCAGCACCGACGTCCTCTATATCAACGCCAGGGCGCACACGCTCGTCGGCGCTGCCTACGGTGTCGAAGGCCGCCCGGCGGCCGCCATCGTGGCGCTGCGCCGCGCCGCCGACCTTCTCTGCGCCGAACCGTGGGACGGCAAGGCCCCGGCCGCCCTGCTGCCGCTCGTGCACGACTATCCGGCGACCCGCGACGTCGCCTGGGACAGCTTCAGCTATCTCGCCTCCAACGCCGTCACGGTCGGCGATCACGCGCTCGCCCTTGCCGCGCTGGACACGGTCGACGACCTCGCCGACAACCCCGCGCGGCGCTTCGCGCTGATGGTCCAGCGCGCCGGGATCACCTTCATCCGCAAGGACTACCGCGAGGCGGAGAGGATATTCCTCGAGAGCGGCCGCGACGCCGAGGCGGCCGGCGACCGCATCAACGCGTCGCTCGCACATTTCTACCTGGCGATCGCGCGGCTCTATCTCGCCGAGGGCGACGCGGTCGCGCCCGCCAGGGCGGTCCTGGCGAAAGCGGCGGAGGAAGCCGCGGACGTCGCGTCCGGCGACCTGCAGATGCGCCAGTATGTGCTGACCACGGCGACGCGCATGCTGTTCATGCAGTCGTTCAGCCATGCCGACGCGCTCCCCGTGGCCGAGCCCGCCTTCGCCGCCTTCAAGGCGCGGCAGTCGGCGCTCGGCGGCTACGATGCGGGACAGGAAGCCGCGCGCCGCGACCAGCGCAGCTTCCTCGACATCTACATCGGCGCGAACTTCGCCGCGGCGAAGGGGAATTGAGCCGACTCAGCCGCCCATCCCGGAGCGGGGCAGGCGGATCTGTTCGCCGAAGCGCTGGCGCAGCCAATCGTCGATCGCCTTCGGCACGTGGCGCGGGAAGCGCGTGGCGAGGATCTTCCGCTTTTCCTCGATGGCGCGCGACAGGATGTCCGGCCGTCCCTTCTCGTTCCACTCCTTGGGCGAGAAGCGGTCGCCGATCGCGGGATAGAAATATTCGGTCTGCATCAGCCTGAGCGTCTGCTCGTTGCCGAGATAGTGCCCGGGGCCCTTCAGGCAGACGTCGGCGATCGTGTCGATCGACAGCGCGGCGTCCGACACCTCGATGCCCCGCACGCAGCGCAGGCAGTGGCCGATCATGTCGTTGTCGATGATCAGGCTCTCCAGGCAGAAGCCGAGCAGCGAGGCGTGCATGCCGGCCGACTCGTAGATCAGGTTGAGGCCGGAGAGGCCGGCCATGACGTTGGTGATGCCCTTCTCGTAGCCCGACTGGATGTCGGGAAGCTTGGAATCGGCCATGCCCGCGGCCGATCCGCCGGGCAGGTCGTAGAACTGCGCCATCTGCGCGCAGGCCGCCGTCAGCAGCGCCTGCTCGGCCGAACCGCCCGACATCGCCCCGGTCCTGAGGTCGGAGACGAAAGGCCAGGTGCCGAAGATCGCCGGGTGGCCGGGTTTCAGCGCGTTGACGTAGACGAGGCCGGCGAGCACCTCGGCCACCGCCTGCACGACGGCGCCGGCGATCGCGGCGGGCGCCGTGGCGCCGGCTTGTCCTGCCGACAGGAGCAGGATCGGGATGCCGCCTTCCACGCACGCCTCGAGCACGCCGCAGGCGTCCTCGGCGAACTTCATCGGCGGCACGACGAAGCAGTTGGAGTTGGACACGAACGGCCGCGCACGGAAATTTTCCTCGCCGCCGGCGATCGCGTAGAGCATCTCCAAGGCCGGGGCGACGTTCTCGCGCACGGTGAACGACGTGCCGACGTGCTTCGACGTTCCCATCACGCAGGCGTAGAGCGTGTTGATGTCCATCTCCAGCGGGTCGGGAATGTCGCGCGGCACCATCGGGCGCTGGAAGAAGTGGATGTTGTCGAGGCCGTCGACGATGCGCGCGGCGTCGTAGATGTCCTGCAGCAGCGACTCGCGGTACTCGCGCTTCTCGACGTCGACCAGGTGCACGGCCGCGCCGGCCGTACCGTAGTGGACGCGTGTGCCCTGCACGGTCATGTCGTGGCGCGGGTCCTGGCCGTATAGCGTGAAGTTGCGCGCGGCATTCTTTATCGTGTCGAGGACGAGGCCGCGGGGGAAGCGGATGCGGCCGTCCTCGCCATGGGACGCGCCGACGCGCGTCAGCGCCTCGATGCAGCTCGGGATGGCGTTGGCGAAGCCGATGGTCTCGAGGATGGTGAGCACCGCCTCGTGGATGCGCTCGAGGTCGTTCTGCGACAGCGGCTTGTAGGTGCCGCCCGAAAGGCCCGGCCGCACCGGCCGGACGTCCTCGGCCAGCGGCGCCGCCCTCAATGCTCGGCGCGCCTCGCGCCCACCCGAGCGGCGCGATCCGCGATCCGCCGTGTCCGACTGCTCGATTGCAACCGACATCCAGTCACTCCGTCATTGTCGCGGTCACCCGCGCCGCAGGCCGGCGTCGGTCCGCTCAGTTCCCCGAATACCGTGGACTATGCTCTTGCCGGCTATCACGCATATGGACCACCCAACACGGCCAAATATGCCAGGAATATGCCGTTCTTGCGCCCTGTCGACAGCGGCGGTGCCTCCTCAGGCCGCCGCCGGACGCCGTCCGGCCGCAGTGGCCAGCTCGCGGATGCCGGGCTCGATGTGCTGCAGCGCGATCGACGAGATGCCCAGGCGCAGGAAGCGCGTCGGCCGGTCGGCCCGGTCGAAGAAGCGGTCGCCGGGCTCGATGATGACGCTGCGCGCCGCCGCCGCCTCGGCGAGCGAACGCGCGTCGATGCCGCGAGGGCCCTCGAGCCAGAGCGAGGTACCGCCGGCCGAATTGGTCGACTGCCATTCGGGCAGGAACGCCGAGATCGCCTGGACGAGGCGCTTGCGCCGCTCCTCGAAGGCCGACGACAGGCGGCGCACCAGCGCCTCGTGATGGCCGAGCGACAGGAACAAGGCGACGGCGCGCTGGTTGTTGGCCGGCGGGTGCCTGAGCATGAAGCGGCGCAGCGCGCGCAGCTCGGCGATCAGGTCGGCGGAGGCGACGATGTAGCCGAGCCTCAGCCCCGGCGCGAGCGTCTTCGACATCGAGCCGACGTAGACGACGCGGCCGGTGCGGTCGAGGCTCTTCAGCGCCTGCTGCGGCGACTCGTCGAGGAGCTGGCTGTCGTAGCCGTCCTCGATGACGATCTGGTCGTTGGTCTGGGCCCGCAGGAGCAGGTCCTGCCGCCGCTCCGCCGACAGCGGCACCATGGTCGGGCAATGGTGGCTGGGGGTGACGAAGACGAACCCGGCATCCGACGGAATCGCTGACGTTACAATGCCTTGGCTGTCGACCGGGGTGGCGGCGATGTCGGCTCCGGCGAGGCGGAAGATCGAGCGCGCGTCGGGATAGCCGGGGTCTTCCATGGCCACCTTCGACCCCTTGCTCATCAGCAGCGTGGCCAGCATGTACAGCGCGTTCTGCGCGCCCAGCGTGACGATGATCTCGTCGGGATTGGCGAAGATGCCGCGCCGCGGCAAGAGCCGCGCCTGGATCTGCTCGATCAGCAGCGGATCGTCGCGGTCGACCATGTCGGCCGCCCAGTTGCGGATCTCGAGCACGGCGAGCGCCATGCGGTTGCATTCGCGCCATTCGGCGGTCGGGAACAGCGCCGGGTCGAACTGGCCGTAGACGAAGGGATACGAGCACTTGATCCAGTTCTCGTTCTTGGCCGGTCGCGGCATGTCGCTCGCCGTGATGCGCCGCCGCGACTTCCAGTCCACCTCTCCGGCCTGCTCCGCCGTCTTCTGCGACGGCTTCGCCGGCGTCGTCAGCACCTCGGGATTGACGAAGTGGCCGCGGCGCTCCTTGGCGATGAGGAAGCCCTGGTCGACCAGCTGCTGGAAGGCGAGCACCACCGTGCCGCGCGCCACGCCCAGCTTCTCGGCGAGGATGCGACAGGACGGCAGCGGCATCGAGGCGGCGATCTGCCGGTCGAGGATCGCGGCGACGATCGCCTGGCGGATCTGCGCCTGGAGCGTCTGCCCGGACTCCGCTGAAATGCGGAATAGCCCGCTCCAGATGGCGGAATCGTTTCGCTGCGACATGACGCGCCTCCCGGCCGATTCTTGCGATTGTGGCCTATCGATCAGTATTGCTGGACCAACGTTTTAAACCAATGAATTTTTCTGATTGCAATCATTTATGCCAGTGAAGGGTTGCTCCTGTGGGCCAGCAGCCGGCGCGGCCGAAACGGCGCCGCCCCGCCCCGCGCCGCGACCTCCGGCTCTGGTAATTTCCTCCGCCGCGCGATACGGCCTTGCGCGGAGCAACTGGGAGGGATCCCCGTGAGCAGACCTGACTTCGCCCGCCACGTCGAGGCGCTGCGCCGCCGCGCCGCCGCCCCGCTCGACCTGAACGCAGCCTTCGCCGCCGATCCCGGCCGGTTCGACGCCTTCTCGCTCGACCTCGGCGATCTCCTGCTCGACTGGTCGAAGACCGCCGTCGATGCGGAAACGATGCGGCTGCTGGCCGAACTCGCCGCCGCCGCCGGCGTCGAGGCGCGCCGCGAGGCGATGTTTGCCGGCGAGCGCATCAACACGACCGAGAACCGCGCGGTACTGCACACGGCGCTGCGCAACACGTCGTCCGAGCCGGTCCTCGTCGAGGGTGCCGACGTCATGGGCGACGTGCGCGCGGTGCTTGCCGCCATGGCGGCCTTCGCCGACGGCGTCCGTTCCGGCACGATCCGCGGTTCGACCGGCAGGCCGATCGCCGACGTCGTCAACATCGGCATCGGCGGCTCCGATCTCGGCCCGGCCATGGCGACGCTGGCGCTGGCGCCCTATCACGACGGCCCGCGGCTGCACTACGTCTCCAACGTCGACGGCGCGCATATCGCCGACACGCTGAAGGGCCTCGACCCGGCGACGACGCTGTTCATCGTCGCCTCGAAGACCTTCACCACCGTCGAGACCATGACCAACGCCGCGACCGCGCGCCGCTGGATCGAAGGCGCGCTCGGCGCCGCGGCCGTCGGCGCCCATTTCGCCGCCGTGTCGACGGCGCTCGACAGGGTCGCCGCCTTCGGCATCGCGCCCGACCGCGTGTTCGGCTTCTGGGACTGGGTCGGCGGCCGCTATTCGCTGTGGTCGGCGATCGGGCTGCCGGTGATGATCGCCGTGGGCCCGGACGATTTCCGCGCCTTCCTCGCCGGCGCCCACGCCATGGACGTCCATTTCCGCAATGCGCCCGCACTCGCCAACCTGCCGATGGTGCTCGGCCTCGTAGGCTGGTGGCACCGCGTCGCCTGCGCCTTTCCGGCGCGCGCGGTCATCCCCTACGACCAGCGGCTCGCCCGCCTGCCGGCCTATCTGCAGCAGCTCGACATGGAATCGAACGGCAAGTCGGTGACCGTCGACGGCGGCCGCGCCGCCACGCCGACGGGACCGCTGGTCTGGGGCGAGCCCGGCACCAATGGCCAGCACGCCTTCTTCCAGCTGCTGCACCAGGGCACCGACGTCATCCCGGTCGAGTTCCTCGCCGCGGCCGAGGGCCACGAGCCGGATCTTCGCCACCATCACGACCTCCTGCTCGCCAACTGCCTGGCGCAGTCGCAGGCGCTGATGAAGGGCCGCACGCTGGCCGAGGCCGCGGCGCAGATGGCGGCGAAGGGCGCGTCGGCCGAAGAGATCGCCGCCATCGCGCCGCACCGCGTGTTCCCGGGCAACCGGCCGTCGCTGACCATCCTCTACCGCAAGCTCGACCCGGCGACGCTGGGCAGGCTGATCGCGCTCTACGAGCATCGCGTCTTCGTCGAGGCGCAGCTCTTCGGCATCAACGCCTTCGACCAGTGGGGCGTCGAGCTCGGCAAGGAACTCGCCACCAACCTGCTCCCTGTCGTGGAAGGGAAAGCCGACGCCGCGGGGGACGCCTCGACGGGCGGCCTCGTCCGGCATATCCATGCCCAGCGCCGGGCGGGGGAGTGATCGTGGCCGACATCAAGGGCATCCTGTTCGACAAGGACGGCACGCTGGTCGACTTCCAGGCGACCTGGTACGCGATCGGCGACCTGATGGCGCTGCAGGCGGCCGCCGGCGACCGCGCCCATGCCGACGACCTGATGGCGCGCGCCGGCTACGACTACGCCAACCACCGCTTCCGCGCCGATTCGGTCTTCGCCGCCGGCACCAATGCCGACATCGTCGCGCTCTGGTATCCCGGCCTCGACGATGCCGGACGCCAGGCCATGACGCGGCACTTCGACACGTTCACCGCCGCCGAGGGCGCGCGTCAGTCGGTTCCGCTCGCCGGGTGCCGCGAGGCGGTCGCGGAACTCCACCGCCGGGGCTATCGCCTCGGCGTCGCCACCAACGATTCGACGTCGGGCGCCGAGCAGACGCTCGCCGCGCTCGGCATGTCGGCCATGTTCGACGCCGCCTACGGCTACGACGCCGTCGCCAACCCGAAGCCGGCGCCCGACGCGGTCATCGCCTTTTCCGACCTGACCGGGCTGAAGCCCTCGCAGATCGCCATGGTCGGCGACAACCGCCACGACCTCGAGATGGCGCGCGCCGCCGGCGTCGGCCTCGCCGTCGGCGTGCTGAGCGGCACCGGCACGCAGGAAACCCTCGCCCGCCTGGCCGACGTCATCCTCGGCTCGGTGGCGGAACTGCCGGGGTATCTGGCGGGGTAGGGCCTAAGGCAATCGCATCCGGCAATCGCCGTTGCGCTCGGCCTGCAATACCCCCACCCCTACCCCTCCCCACAAGGGGGAGGGGGACGAGGCTTTGGCTTTTGCCGTCGTTTCCGGTTTCCGGCGATAGGCGGAAAGCCGTGCGGAATTCCCCTCCCCCTTGTGGGGAGGGGTAGGGGTCCTCCCAGGCGATTGCGCTGGAAGCCCCGTGGGAACGCTGTCGTCCCTCAGAAGTCGAAGCCGGTCTGCCCTGCCTGCTTCTCCTTCGGCGCCTTCTTGAAGGCGGTGGAGTCGACCACCGGCAGTCGCGGCACCTCGCGGAAGTTGAGGATGCCGTCGATGCCGGTATCGGCGCCCCTCAGCCCCTCAGCTCCCGCCGCAGGATCTTGCCGACGTTCGTCTTCGGCAGGTCGGCGCGGAACTCGATGTGCCGCGGCCGCTTGTAGCCGGTCAGGTTCTCCCGGCAGTACTCGTGCAATGCCGCCGCGGTCAGGTTCGGGTCCTTCTTGACGACGAACAGCTTCGGTACCTCGCCCGAATGCTCGTCCGGCACGCCGATCGCCGCCACCTCGAGCACGCCCGGATGCTGGGCGACCACTTCCTCGAGCTCGTTCGGATAGACGTTGAAGCCCGAGACCAGGATCATGTCCTTCTTGCGGTCGACGATCTTGATGTAGCCGTTCGCGTCCATGAAGCCCATGTCGCCCGACTTGAAGAAGCCGTCCTCGGCCATCACCTTGGCCGTCTCGTCCGGGCGGTTCCAGTAGCCGGCCATCACCTGCGGCCCGCGGATGCAGATCTCGCCCACCTCGCCGATGGCCATGTCCTTGCCGTCCTCGTCGCGGATGGCGATTTCGGTCGACGGGATCGGCAGGCCGATCGTCCCGGAGAACTCGTCGGCGTCGAAGCGGTTCGCCGTCGCCACCGGCGAGGTCTCCGACAGGCCGTAGCCTTCGGAGACGACGCAACCCGTCATCTTCTTCCAGCGTTCGGCGACGGGGCGCTGCACCGCCATGCCGCCGCCGAAGGTGAGCAGCAGCGGCTTGAAGTCGATCTTGGCGAACTCGGCATTGTTGAGCAGCGCGTTGAACAGCGTGTTCAGGCCCGGGAAGATGTTGATCGGGTACTGCTGCAGCTCCTTGACGAAGCCGGGGATGTCGCGCGGATTGGGGATCAGGATGTTCTGCGCGCCCTGCTGCATGCCCGTCAGCGCGTTCACCGTCAGCGCGTAGATGTGGTAGAGCGGCAGCGGGCAGACATAGACCAGGCGCTCGGGCCGCGGCTTCTTGATGAAGGCGCTCTCCACCCACAGCGCATTCTGCGCGACGTTGGCCAGGATGTTGCGGTGGAGCAGCGTCGCGCCCTTCGACACGCCGGTCGTTCCGCCGGTATACTGCAGGAAGGCGACGTCGTCGGCCGTCACCGGCACGGGCTTGAAGGTCCGGGCGCCGCCCTCCTTCATGACCGCGTTGAACGTCACGTGGTTCGGCAGCGACCAGGTCGGGACCATCTTCTTCACCCGGCGCACGACCAGGTTGACGATCGTGCCCTTCACGGTGCCGAGCATGTCGCCCATCGAGGCGACGATGATGTGCTTGACGTTGGTCTTCGCCACGCAGGCTTGCAGCGTCGCGGCGAAGTTCTCGAGGATGACGATCGCCTCGGCGCCGGAATCCTTCAACTGGTGCTCGAGTTCGCGCGGAGTGTAGAGCGGATTGACGTTGACCACCGTCAGCCCGGCCCGCAGCACGCCCATCATGGCGACCGGATACTGGAGCACGTTCGGCATCATGATCGCGACGCGGGCGCCCTTGGCCAGCCCCTTCGATTGCAGCCAGGCGCCGAAGGCCGACGACTGGCGCTCCATGTCGTTGTAGTCGAGCGACTTGCCCATGCAGGTGAAGGCCGGCCGCGAGGAGAACTTGCGGCACGCATTGACCAGCAGCTCGCCAATCGATTCCGCCGGCAGCGGGCCGATCTCCGGCGGCACGACGCTCGGATAGCTCTTCAGCCAGGGCTTCTCCGCGGGCTTCGCGGCGGTATTCGTCGTCATCGTCTCGGGCCTTTCCTCGGTCGCCGCCCGCTTTGCCGCGGGGGTCTTCTGTCTCGTTGTTCCTGCGGCCTTTGCCGGCGCGGCCTTGGAAGCGGCGGCCGCCTTGGCCGGCGTCGCGGAGCTTGCGGCCTTCGCCGGCGAAGGCTTCGACGATCTCGCCGTCCCTGTCGGCGCCGCCGCTTTCGCCGCGGGCGCTTTCGCCGCAGCCTTCGCGGACGGCGCCTTCGCGGCTGCCGTCGCGACCTTCGTCTTCGCCTTCGATGGCGGAAGCGGCGCCGGAGAGGCCGCGTCCTTGCCCTTCGCCGGCTTCGTCGCCTTGCTCTTCGCTGTCGTCTTCGCCAAGCCTGCCTCCCGGTTCGAAAGCGGCCGTTTCCCCTCCCGGCCGTCGCGTTCCGGTTCTCTGCCGGATCCGCGCGCGTGTCGTGTCGCCCTATCTATGGCGACTGCCGCGGGGAAGGCAAGGCGTCTGCGCCGACGGCTACTGTCCGAAGCCGGCGTGGCCGCCGAGGAACGCCTTCTCTTCCTCGGTGCTCTCCCGTCCCAGCGCGTGGTTGCGGTGCGGGAACCGGCCGAAGCGGGCGATGATGTCGCGATGCTCGACGGCGTATTTCTCCCCGTCCGTGCCGGCGAACAGCGCCACGCAGCGTTCCTGGTCGGCGATGTTCTCGGAATGCATGAACGGCATGTGCAGGAAGCTGCGCCGGTTCTCCGCCACGGCGGTGTCGAAACCCGCGGCGAGCGCGTTGCGGGCGAGGGCCAGGGCGAGCGGGTCCGTGGCGAAGGCGTCGGCCGTGCCCCGGAACATGTTGCGAGGGAACTGGTCGAACAGGATCACCGCCGCCAGCGCGTCGTCGGGCTCGAGAAGCGCGCTCGCCGGGACGCGCTCGCGCCAGGCCTCCCACGTCGGCCGGAAGCGGCGCCTGATCGTCTCGTCGGCGGCATCGTTGCGTGTGAACCAGTCCTCGAAGCTCAGTTCCCCGAACCAGTAGGCCAGTATTCCTTCGCTTTCGCCTTCTTTCATTGCACGCCCCATCGGTTGCGATCCGGATCGTCGCCGCGCATCGCCGCGAAAGCAACCACTTTCGCAATCGTTTACATGACTGCCGGAAGGGAAGGGCCCGGGGAGTTCCAAAGTCGTATGAACTTTGCTTATATGGCCGCTTGCCGGGCCTGTTGGAGGGGCCCGGAACAACAAACGGGAGTGCAAAAATGCTGAAGAAACTGGCCTTTGCGGCCACCCTGTTGGCCGCGACCGCCCTGAGCGGCGTGGCGAGCGCGAAGACGCTCGTCTACTGCTCGGAAGGTTCGCCCGAAGGTTTCGACCCGGCGCTCTACACGGCCGGCACCACGTTCGATGCCTCCTCGCGCCCGGTCTACAACCGCCTGCTCGAGTTCGAACCCGGCACCACCAATCCCGTCCCGGCCCTCGCCGAGAGCTATGAGGTCTCCGACGACGGCCTGCAGTACACCTTCAAGCTGCGCCCGGGCGTCAAGTTCCAGACCACCGAGTTCTTCACCCCCACGCGCGATCTCAATGCCGACGACGTGCTCTTTTCCTTCGAGCGCCAGCTCAAGGCCGACCACCCCTGGCACCAGTACGTCGCCGGCGCGGCGTGGGAATACTTCAACGGCATGGGCTTCCCCGACCTGATCGCCTCGATCGAGAAGGTCGACGACATGACGGTGAAGTTCACGCTGAAGCAGAAGGAAGCCCCCTTCATCGCCAACCTCGGCATGGACTTCGCGTCGATCATGTCGAAGGAGTACGCCGACAAGCTCGAGGCCGACGGCAAGAAGGAGCAGCTGAACCAGATGCCGGTCGGCACCGGTCCGTTCGCCTTCGTCGCCTACCAGCAGGACGCCGTGATCCGCTACAAGGCCAATGCCGACTACTGGGGCGGCAAGGAGAAGATCGACGACCTCGTCTTCGCCATCACGACCGATGCGGCCGTCCGCCTGCAGAAGCTGAAGGCCGGCGAATGCCACGTCTTCCCGTATCCGAACGCGGCCGACGTCGATGCGATCAAGGCCGACTCGAACCTCCAGGTGATGGAGCAGGAAGGCCTCAACATCGCCTACCTCGCCTTCAACACCAAGCAGGCGCCCTTCGACCGCACCGACGTGCGCAAGGCGCTCGCCCAGGCGGTCAACAAGCAGGCCATCGTCGACGCGGTGTTCCAGGGTCTCGCCACCCCGGCGACCAACCCGATCCCGCCGACCATGTGGTCCTACAACAAGGCCGTCGAGGACGATAAGTACGATCCGGCCGCTGCCAAGGCCGCGCTCGAGGCGGCCGGCGTCAAGGACCTGTCGATGAAGATCTGGGCGATGCCGGTGGCGCGTCCCTACATGCTCAACGCGCGCCGCGCCGCCGAGCTGATCCAGTCCGACTTCGCCGCGGTCGGCGTCACGGTCGAGATCGTGTCCTACGAGTGGGCCGAGTACCTGAAGCTGTCGAAGGCCGAGGACCGTGACGGTGCCGTCATGCTCGGCTGGACCGGCGACAACGGCGATCCGGACAACTTCCTGCACACCCTGCTCGGCTGCGCCGCCGTCGGCGGCAACAACCGCGCCCAGTGGTGCAACGAGGAGTTCGACAAGATCGTCAACGCCGCCAAGGTCACCGTCGACCAGGGCGAGCGCACCAAGCTCTACGAAGAGGCGCAGGTCGTCTTCAAGCGCGAGGCGCCGTGGATCACGCTCGACCACAGCCTCGTCGTCATGCCGATGTCGGCCAAGGTTTCGGGCTACGTCATGAGCCCGCTCGGCCATCATTCGTTCAGCGGCGTCGACATCGCCGAGTAACGGGCGCCGACCATCTGCGAAGGGGGGCGCCCGCCGGCCGGGCGCCCCCCGTTGCATATCGCGGCTACGGATCTCCGGTCGAAAGGCTCGACATGCTCCGCTTTCTCCTGGGACGGCTCGCCGTCCTGATCCCGACCTTCATCGGGGTTTCGATCATCGCCTTCTCCTTCATCCGCCTTCTTCCCGGCGACCCCGTCATGCTGATGTCCGGCGAGCGGGTCATGTCGGAGGAGCGCTACCAGCAGATCTCCCACGAACTCGGCTACGACCGCCCGATCGTCGTCCAGTACCTCGACTATCTCTGGGGCGTGGTGCGCGGTGACTTCGGCACCTCGGTGGTGACCAAGCAGCCGATCCTCGACCAGTTCTTCACCCTGTTCCCGGCGACGCTCGAACTGTCGCTCTGCGCCATCGTCTTCGCCGTGGTCCTCGGCATCCCCGCGGGCATCTTCGCCGCGATCAAGCGCGGCTCCTTCTTCGACCAGACGATCATGGGCACGGCGCTGATCGGCTACTCGATGCCGATTTTTTGGTGGGGCCTGCTCCTGATCATCCTCTTCTCCGGCATTCTGCAATGGACGCCCGTGTCCGGCCGCATCTCGCTGATGTTCTTCTTCCCGCCGGTGACCGGCCTGATGCTCGTCGACTCGCTGCTTTCGGGGCAGGCGGGAGCCTTCAGGTCGGCCGCCAGCCACCTGGTCCTGCCGACGATCGTGCTCGGCACCATCCCGCTCGCGGTGATCGCCCGCCAGACCCGCTCGGCCATGCTCGAAGTGCTCGGCGAGGACTATGTGCGCACTGCGCGTGCCAAGGGCCTGTCGCCGTTCCGCGTCATCGGCGTGCACGCCCTGCGCAACGCCATGATCCCGGTCATCACCACGATCGGCCTACAGGTCGGCGTCCTCATGGCCGGCGCCATCCTCACCGAGACGATCTTCTCCTGGCCGGGCATCGGCAAGTGGATGGTCGATTCGGTGTTCCGCCGCGACTATCCCGTCATCCAGGGAGGTCTGTTGATCATCGCCGGCATCATCATGCTGGTGAACCTCGCCGTCGACCTGCTCTACGGCCTCATCAACCCGCGCATCCGGCACTGAGGAGACGATCTTGGCAGACACTTCCGCCGTCGAAGCTCCGACCCAGGATCCCTCGAGCGCCCGCCGCTTCGCCGAGTTCTGGTATTATTTCTCCGAGAACCGCGGCGCCGTCATCGGCCTCGTCGTCTTCGCCATCCTCGTCGTCGTCGCGGGGCTGGCGCCGCTGATCGCGCCGCATGCGCCCAATGCGCAGTACCGCGACGCCGTGCTCGTCCCGCCGTTCTGGGAGGAGGGCGGCCGCGCCGCCTACCTTCTCGGCACCGACGCTGTCGGCCGCGACATCCTCACCCGCCTGCTCTACGGCGCGCGCTTCTCGCTGTTCATCGGCGTCATCGTCACCACGCTGGCGCTGGTCGGCGGCATCGTCGTCGGCGTGGTCGCCGGCTTCTACCGCGGCTGGGTCGACACGGTGATCATGCGCGTCATGGACATCATCCTCGCCTTCCCGTCGCTGCTGCTCGCGCTGGTGCTGGTCGCCGTCCTCGGCCCCGGCCTGATGAACGCCATGATCGCCATCGCGCTGGTCCTGCAGCCGCATTTCGTGCGGCTCACCCGCGCCGCGGTGATGGCCGAGAAGGGCCGCGAATACGTCACCGCCGCGCAGGTCGCCGGCGCGTCGTCGCTCCGCCTGATGTTCCGCACGATCCTGCCCAACTGCCTGGCGCCGCTGATCGTGCAGGCGACGCTGTCCTTCTCCAACGCCATCCTCGACGCCGCCGCGCTCGGCTTCCTCGGCATGGGAGCGCAGCCGCCGACGCCGGAATGGGGCACGATGCTGGCCGAGGCGCGCGAGTTCATCCTGCGCGCCTGGTGGGTCGTCACCTTCCCCGGGCTCGCCATCCTGATCACCGTGCTCTCCATCAACCTGATGGGCGACGGCCTGCGCGACGCGCTCGACCCGAAGCTGAAGAGGAGCTGATGGGGGGCGTCGTGCTCACGGACGGCACCGCCACCGTCACGGTGGCCTTCGTCGGCGCGGTCGTCGCCGCGCTGAGCTGGCTCGGCAAGTCGGCTATTTCCGCCGTCGTCTGGTATCACGGGCGGCGGACGCGCGAGATGGAAATGATCGTGGCGCTGGTCGCAGAGATCGAGACGGCGGTCGGCTCGCTCGAAATCTACGCCGCCAGGAAAACGGCCGACGACATCAATGCCGAGATTGTGGCACGGCCGGACTACAGGATCTTCATCCCGCTGGACCGGGAGTATTTCATCTTCGACCGCGTCAAGGCCGATATCACGCTTCTGCCGGAACGGACCATTCTGGAGGTCGTGCGGTTCTACGACGGGATCGGCGCGTTCGACACGCTCGTGGCGTCGTTTCAGGAGCCTCGGTTCGAGAGCTTCCCGGCGGATCGGCGGATGGCTTATGTTGGATACATGGTCGACGCGGCCGCCGCGATCGTGGCTGACGGCCGCAAGGCGAACGGCGTCCTTGGCGCAGAGCTCGAACGCGTGCGCGACCGCCGTCGGCTTGCCGGCATTGCCCTCATTGTCCTGCTGCTGATTGCATTGTCGGGAATCGTCGCGGCGGTATGGGCCGCGACGTCGATCTTCGGCGCCTTGATGGGAGCCGGCTTGCCTAGCGTGGAAGGACCGGGGGGATGATGGGTCGGCACATGGCTCGCCTCGCTTCAAACCTGACGGGTTCTATATAGCAATGTCCATACGTCTGTTCAATGAATGCCCGGTACGGCGATAGAGGCGAACGCAAAATGCCCCTTCTTGAAATCGAGAACCTCGTCGTCGAGTTCGACACGGCATCGGGCCCGTTCCGCGCCGTCGACGGCGTGTCGCTGTCGGTCAGCGCCCGCGAGGTGCTGGCCATCGTCGGCGAGTCGGGATCCGGCAAGTCGGTGTCGATGCTGGCGGTGATGGGCCTGCTGCCGTGGACGGCGAAGGTGACCGCCGACAAGCTCGCTTTCGACGGCCGCGACCTGCTCTCGCTCGACGTCGCCGAGCGCCGGCGCATCGTCGGCAAGGACATGGCGATGATCTTCCAGGAGCCGATGGCGAGCCTGAACCCGTGCTTCACCGTCGGCTTCCAGATCGAGGAGGTGCTGCGCGTCCACATGAAGATGGACCGCGCCAGGCGCCGCGCCCGCGCCATCGAGCTGATGACCGCCGTCGGCATAGCCGACCCCGCCGAACGGCTCGGCTCCTATCCGCACCAGATGTCGGGCGGCCAGTGCCAGCGCGTCATGATCGCCATCGCGATCGCCTGCAATCCGAAGCTGCTCATCGCCGACGAGCCGACCACGGCGCTCGACGTCACCATCCAGAAGCAGATCCTCGACCTGCTGATGCGGCTCCAGGCCGAGCACGGCATGGGCCTGATCATGATCACCCACAACATGGGCGTCGTCGCCGAGACCGCCGACCGAGTCGTCGTCCAGTACAAGGGGCGCAAGATGGAGGAGGCCGACGTGCTGTCGCTGTTCGAAGCGCCGAAGAGTTCCTATACGCGCGCGCTGCTGTCGGCGCTGCCCGACAACGCCACCGGCGACCGCCTGCCGACGATCGCCGACTATTTCGACGACGAAGCCCGCATCGCGGAGGCTGCACGATGAGCACAACGGTCCTCGAGGCACGGAACATCGTGCGCGACTATCACGTGCGCGGCGGCATGTTCAGCCCCTCGCGCACCGTGCACGCGGTGAAGGGCGTCAGCTTCTCGGTCGAACAGGGGCGGACGCTCGCCATCGTCGGCGAAAGCGGCTGCGGCAAGTCGACCCTCGCCCGCATCATCACCATGATCGACGCGCCGACCGCCGGCGAGTTGCTGATCGACGGCCACAGGGTCGACATCGCCCGCGAGCGCCTGACGCCGGAGATGCGCCGCAAGGTGCAGATCGTCTTCCAGAACCCCTACGGCTCGCTCAACCCGCGCCAGAAGATCGGCGACGTGCTCGGCGAGCCGCTGCTGATCAACACCGGCAAGGGCGCCGAGGAGCGGCGGGAGCTTGCCATGCGCATGCTGAAGAAGGTCGGGCTGGAGGAGAAGCACTTCAACCGCTACCCGCACATGTTCTCCGGCGGCCAGCGTCAGCGCATCGCCATCGCCCGGGCGCTGATGCTCAACCCCAGCCTGCTCGTCCTCGACGAGCCGGTGTCGGCCCTCGATCTCTCCGTGCAGGCCCAGGTGCTCAACCTGCTCGCCGACCTGCAGGACGAGTTCAAGCTGACCTATGTCTTCATCAGCCACGACCTCTCCGTCGTCCGCTACATCGCCGACGAGGTGATGGTGATGTATTTCGGCGAGGCGGTGGAGTACGGCACGCGCGACGCGGTGTTCTCCGATCCGCAGCACGACTACACCCGGACGCTGTTCGCGGCGACGCCGCGCGCCGACGTCGCCTCCATCAAGGCGCGGCTGGCGAAGAAGAAGGCGGCCTGACGCTCGCCGTTTCCGCATGGACAGCGCCGTTCCGGTCGTGCCAGTCTGGTGGCGTCGATGCGGTGAACGGGGGAATTCAATGGGTATCGAAAGCCTGGTCGTCTTTCTGATCGTCGGCGCCGTCGCCGGTTGGCTCGCCGGCCTCCTCGTCAAGGGCTACGGCTTCGGCCTGGTCGGCAACATCGTCGTCGGCATCGTCGGCGCGCTGATCGCCGGATGGCTGTTCCCGGCGCTCGGTTTTCACATCGGGACGGGAATCTTCTCCGCAATCATCCACTCGACCATCGGCGCGGTGATCCTGCTGGTGCTGCTGCGGCTGGTCAAGCAGGGCTGACGCCTTTGCATCATCGCCGGTGAGCGGTTCCGCAGCCCGCTGCCGCGTCGGCGAGGCAGCGCCTGGGCGAAGGGCATTGCTGCCTTTCCGCCGTGGTGCGTCCGATCAGCTGATGGCGCGGTCGCTGATGTGGAACAGCCACTCGGCGGCCAGCGTCAGCCCACCGTCTTCCTTTTCCAGCGCGGCGTCCTGCTTGACGACATAGCCGCCCGACGGGTGCGGGCGCACGTCCTTGACACGGAAACGCGCGCGGAACTTGGCGCCGACCGGCAGGGGAGAGACGAAACGCAGCCGGTCGAAACCGTAATTGAGGGCGTGGTTCGGGTCGACGTCGCCGAGGCTCGTCAGCGCTTCGCCGAACAGCTTGGTCAGGTGCGCGACCTGGAGGAAGCCGGGGACGATCGTCCCGCCATAGGGTAGCTCGCGGGCCGCGCGCTCGCTGTCGAGATGGACCCACTCGCCTTCGCCGTCACCGGTCAGCACCGCATACTGGTCGACCGTCCGCTGGTCGATCGCGTGCCAGGGGGAAAAGCCTTCCTCGCCCACCCAGGCCTCGGGATTTCTCGCTTCGAGGGCCGTCTCGGCCGTTGCGTCCGTCATGGCGTCGGTTCCTAGGTTCTTTCGTATTCCGAGAGGATGCGCGTCCACAGATGCGTCAGGCACTCCGCGAGACGGACCGGTTCGTTCGCCCATTGGCGCAGGCTCGGCGTCCGCGCGGTGAAGATGTTGCTCAGGAGGTCGTCCGCCATCGCCACCAGGGCGCGGGCGCGCAGGATCTTCTCGTCGCGGGGAATGTCGCCGGGCATGTTCGCCGCGATCACCAGCGACCAGCGATGGTTCATCCGGTCGTGCCACTCGGCGAAGTCCGTCCGCTCCCGGCAGAGCGACGACTGCCCGGCGAGGAACGGCGCGTTCCGTGAATAGACGGCGAGGTAGAAGGCGTTCGTCACGCGGATGCGGTCGGCGAGGCTGCGGCCGCGCAGCCTGGGCCTCCAGCGATAGACGAGGGTCCAGAACATGCGAAAGACCGCGATGGCGACCTCCGACCGGTGTCCGTAGTAGAGATAGAACGTGCCCCGCGCCATGCCCGCCGCCGCGCAGATTCCCTCGATCGTCAGCCCCTCGTAGCCCTTGGTCGCGATCTCGCGCGCCGCGCAGGCGATCAGCCTGGCCCGCGTCCGGGCCCGCTTCGGGCGCCGGCGCATGCCGTCGGCCCGGCGCGTCAGCACGTCGACATAGTCGAAGGCCTCTGCGGCGGGGGAGGGGTCCGGGGCTTGCGATTCGGCTTTCTGAACCATGGAGAGCATATTGACTCGGGATAAAAACGACGTCAATGTCATTTCTGACAGTAACGTCGGAAATGGACATGAGCGGCGAGGGTCGGGCCCCGGTTAGATTCGAGAAGGTGTCCCGTCGCTTCGGGGACGTCGTCGCGCTGGACGGCTTCGACCTCGAGATCGCGGCGGGCGAGTTCGTCACGCTTCTTGGGCCCAGCGGATCGGGCAAGACGACCGCGCTGAACATCCTCGCCGGCTTCGACCGCGCCACTTCGGGCGAAGTCTTCATCGGCGACCGCGCCGTGGGCGGCCTGCCGCCCGAGAAGCGCAATGTCGGCATGGTCTTCCAGAGCTTCGCGCTGTTCCCGCACATGAGCGTCTTCGACAACGTCGCCTTCCCGCTGCGCATGCGGAAGTTCGCCAGGCAGGAGATCGCCGGCCGCGTCGCCCGGGCGCTGGAGATGGTCCGCCTCGGCGGCTACGGCGACCGCCGGCCGTCAGCGCTTTCCGGCGGGCAGAGGCAGCGCGTGGCGCTGGCGCGCGCCGTGGTCGCCGAGCCGCCCGTCCTGCTCATGGACGAGAGCCTTTCGGCGCTCGACCTGAAACTGCGCGAGGACCTCCAGGAGGAAATCCGCCGCCTCCATCACCAGCTCGGCACGACGGTGGTCTTCGTCACCCACGACCAGGGCGAGGCGCTGACCCTGTCCGACCGGATCGCCCTGATGAACCGCGGCCGGATCTGCCAGTTCGACACGCCGACGGCGCTCTACGACCGCCCGGTTAGCCGCTTCGTCGCCGATTTCATCGGCCGCACCAACATCGTGCCCGTCGACGCCGCCGGCCATGCGGCGGCGCTCGGCATTTCCCCCGACGCCGCGACGGTCAAGGCGGTCAGCCTCCGGCCGGAAAAGCTGCGCCGGGCGCTGCATCCCGGCGACCTCGCCTTCGACGCGATCGTCGAGGATGTCGCCTTCCACGGCGCCACGGTGGAGAGCCGGCTGCGCTCGCCGACGGGCTTCGTGCTGCGCATGTCGGAGACCCGGTCTGGGCCGCTGCCGCCGCCGTCGTCCGGCGAAACCACGAAGGTCGGCTTCGCCGCGGGCGATGCCGTGCCCCTCTACGATTGAAGTGTCCAATGGGAGAAGTGTCATGATGAGAGTAACCAGAAGAAGCATCCTTGCCGCGGCGGCGCTGCTGCCGCTCATCGGCGGCGCAGCCGTCGCCGAGGACATCGAGCTGACCTATGCGGGGTCCGGCGGCGGCCTCGCGCAGGTGATGGACATGCTGTTCGACAAGCCCTTCACCGAAAAGACCGGCGTGCGCATCAAGCCGCTGGCCACCACCGACCGCGTCTCGGCGATGCGCGCCATGATGCAGGCCGGCAACCCGATCTGGGACGTCGCCGAGCTCACGCCGGTCGAATACGCCACCGCCTCGCTGGAAGGCTGGCTGGAGGAGATCGACTGGGCCGCCGTCGATCCCAACAACCTGATGCCGGACGACGCCAAGCTGAAGGACGGCGGCGTCGCCGCGACCTACTCGACCATCCTCGCCCAGCGCACCGACAAGCTGCCCGCGGGCAAGAAGATGGCGTCGTGGGCCGACTTCTGGGACGTCGCCACCTTCCCCGGACCGCGCGCCTTGCAGGATTCGGTGCTCGACAACCTCGAATTCGCGCTGCTCGCCGACGGCGTGTCGGCGAAGGATGTCTATACGGTTCTCTCCACGCCCGAGGGCGTCGACCGCGCCTTCGCCAAGCTCGACCAGATCAAGCCGCACATCGTCGCATGGTGGACGGCCGGCGCGCAGCCGGTACAGATGCTCTCCGACGGCGAGGTCAACTACACCTCGGCGTGGAACGGCCGCATCACCCAGCTGAAGAAGGACGGCGTTGCCGTCGAGGCCGTGTGGAACGGCGGCGGCCTGAAGCCCTCCTATGTCGGCATCCTGAAGGGTACGAAGCACAAGGCCGAGGCCCAGCAGTATGTCTCCTTCATGATCACCGACCCGGTGCGCAGCGCCGAGTTCGCCAAGATGGTCGCCTATCCGGGCATGGTGAAGGGCCTCTACGACCACATGGACGCCGAGGCCGGACGCGAGCTGCCGACCTATCCCGAAAATCTCGCCGGCCAGTTCGTTACCGACGCCGTTTTCTGGGCCAAGAACATGGATGCGCTCCAGGAGCGCTGGCAGGAGTGGCTGCTCGACTGAGCAGGATTCCCGAGCGGCGGCGCGTCTGCGGCGCGCCGCCGCCCATTCCTCGAGCCTGAACGTCATGAGCATCGGTCCCCGCCTCACCCTCGCACCCGCCGTCGCGCTGGCCCTGCTGCTGTTTGCGGTGCCCGTGGCGTTCGTGCTGCGCGAGTCGCTGTTTGCGCCCGACCTTTCCCTGGTGCATTTCGAGCGCTTCCTGACGCGCGGCGTCTACATCGCCGTCTTCGAGAAGACGCTGGCCGTTTCCGCCGCCGTTTCCACGATCTGCCTGCTGGCCGGCTATCCGATGGCGCTGTTCATCGTCACCAGGCCGCCGCGCTGGCGCCCGCTGCTCCTGTTCCTCGTGCTCGTGCCGATGTGGATGAGCATCCTCGTGCGCACCTATGCGTGGATGGTGGTGCTTGGCCGCGAGGGCATCGTCAACAACCTGCTCCAGTGGCTCGGCCTGACCGACGGACCCGCGACGCTGCTCTTCACCACCGGCGCCGTCTACGTCGCCATGGTGCAGATCCTCCTGCCGATCATGGTCGTCACCTGCTATTCGGCCATGACCGAGATCGATCCGGGGCTGGTCAGGGCGGCGCGCGTCTTCGGCGCCGGGCCGTTTCGGGCCTTCCGCGAGGTGTTCCTGCCGCTCAGCCTGGAAGGCGCGGTCACCGGCTGGTCCGTCACCTTCATCCTGTCGATGGGCTTCTTCATCGTCCCGGCCCTGGTCGGCGGGCGCAAGGACATGCTGCTCGGCAACATGATCGTCAACCAGGTCGGCCAGGGCAACTGGGGCTTCGCCGCGGTCATGGCGATCGTGCTCCTTGCCTCGACCGTGGCGCTGCTCGGCATCGTCCGCCTGGTGGCGTCGCGCTTCCTCTATTCGCCGCGGGAGGAGCAGGCATGAAGCTGCGCCTCCTCGCCGCGCTCCTCTTCGCCGCTGGCGTGCTGTTCCTGTTCTTCCCGATCCTGATCGTGGCGCCGATGTCGTTCAGCGGCGACCGCTTCCTCGGCTTCCCGCCGAAGAGCTGGGGCCTTGTCTGGTACCGCGCCTATTTCAGCGATCCCGTCTGGCTCGCCGCCACCTGGCGCTCGCTCAGGATCGCCACGATGGCGAGCCTGATTGCCACCCTCGCCGGCACGGCCGGCGTCGTCGGCCTCGCCAAGATACCGCCGCGCTGGCGCGCCGGCATCTCCGGCCTGCTTCTGGCGCCGGCGATCGTGCCCAACGTCATCGTCGCGCTCGGCGTCTTCATGCTGGCGCTCCGCTTCGGCGCGACCGACAGCGAGGCGACGCTGGTGCTCGCCCATGCCGCGATCGGCCTGCCCTTCGTCGTCATGATCGTCGGCGGCGCCTACCGGCAGAGCGATCCGCTGCTGGAGAAGGCGGCGCGCGTCTGCGGCGCCGGGCCGTTCCGCGCCTTCTGGACGGCGACCGTGCCGCCGCTGGCGCCGGCCATCCTCGCCGCCGGCATCTTCGCCTTCTTCGTCTCCTTCGACGAGCTGGTGATCGCGCTGTTCCTCATGGGCGGCGCCGAGACGCTGCCGGTGCGCATCTGGAACGACCTGCGTTTCGAGATCAACCCGACGATCGCCGCGATCTCCACCTTCTTCGTCGTCGTCACCGCGCTGGCCATGGGGTTGGCGGAATATCTGCGCGCCCGCGCCAGCAGAAGACAGGGAAATACCTGATGTTCAGATACGAAAAGTCCGACGGCATCGCCGTGCTCACCCTCGACAATCCGCCGGTCAACGTCCTGACGCCGGAAGCGCACCAGCAGCTCTACGGCATCCTGCGCGATTTCTACTCCGACCCGGACGTCCGCTGCGGCATCTGGACCGGCGCCGGCGACCGCGCCTTCTGCGCCGGCGACGACGTCAAGACGGAACGCCGCGAGCGCACCACCGCCGAGATCGTCCAGCGCCATCTCATGCCGCGCCGCGACGACGACCCGGCGGAATATCCCGGCTGGGAGTCCGACATCCTCCATCTTCGCCGCACCAAGCCGATCATCGCCGCGGTCAACGGCGCCTGCATGGGCCAGGGCATGATCTATCTCCTGCTTCTCACCGACCTGCGCATCGCCGTGCCGAAGGCCCGCTTCGGCATGCCCGAGATCGCCTACGGCATGCCCGGCGCCGGCGGCGTCACCCGCCTCGGCCGCCAGATCCCGCAGACCGCCGCCCTCTGGCTGGCGCTGACCGGCGAGCCGATCGACGCCGAGGAGGCGCGCCGCTGCTTTTTGATCAACGAGGTGGTCGAGCCCGACAGGCTGATGGCGCGCGCCCGCCAGGTCGCCGCGCGCATCGCCGCGCTGCCGCCGATGGCGGTGCGCGTCGAGCTGGAAGGCTTCTACCGCAGCCTCGATCTCAGCCGCGACGACGCCATGGCGATGGCCGGCCACATGTACCAGCTGGTCCGAGCCACCATGGACAAGACACCACCCCTCGCCAAGAAGGACGACACGAAATGACGATCGACCCCGGCATCGCCGAAATCCGGAAGATCACCGAACAGCTCGCCGCGACGGCCTTTCCCGTCTCGATCGGCGCCTTCGTCGCCGAGCGCGCCGCCACCATGGGCGATGCGCCGGCGGCCGTCTGGTTCGAGGACGGGCTGACCCTTTCCTACGCCGACCTTCACCGCCGCTCCGACGCGCTCGCCGCCGCGTTGCTGGCGCGCGGCATCCGCAAGGGCGCCCACGTCGCCCTGATGATGTCGAACGTCCCCGAATTCGTGCTCTCCTGGTTCGCCCTGGCCAAGCTCGGCGCCGTGCTGGTGCCGGTCAACACCGCCTACACCAGCACCGAGCTCGACTTCCTGTTGAACCAGTCCGACAGCCAGGCGCTGATCGTCGACGCAGCACTCCTGCCGGCCTTCGAGGGCATGAGCCGGCGGCCCGCCTGCCTCGACGACGCGCGCGTCTTCGTCCGCGGCGGCGGCGCGCCCTACGTCTCGCTCGACGCCCTGCTCGCCGAGGAGCGCGCCTGGACCGCGCCCTGGCCGGTCGTCTCCACCGATCTCGCCAGCCTGCAATACACGTCGGGCACCACCGGCTTCCCCAAGGGCTGCATGCTCACCCACGACTACTGGCTGCTGCTGGCCTTCTCGGCCGCGGGCGGCATGGGCGCCGACCAGGTGCGCAGCTCGCTGCTGTGGGCGCCGTTCTTCTACATGGACCCGCAGTGGCAGCTGATGATGACCATGCAGCTCGGCGGCACCGCCTATGTGGCCAGGCGCATGAGCCTGACCCGCTTCTTCGGCTGGGTCCAGGACCTCGCCATCAACTACACCTATTTCCCCGAGGCCGCGCTGAAGACGCTGCCGCCGAGCGACGCCGACAGGAAAATGTCGCTGCGCTACATCAACGCCTTCGGCTGGAGCCCGGCGTCGATCCGCGAGGCCGAGGAGCGCTTCGGCGTCGTCGCCCGCGATTCCTTCGGCATGACCGAGATCGGCGCCGGCATGCTGATGCCGGCGGCCGCCGTGCACAAGCTCGACAGCCGCTCCTGCGGCGTGCCCGCGCCCTTCCGCGAGACGCGCATCATCGGCGAGGACGGCCGCGAATGCGCCGTCGGCGAGGCGGGCGAGTTGCAGATCCGCGGCCGCTCGATCCT
Source organism: uncultured Mesorhizobium sp. (assembly GCA_937958475.1). Lineage (GTDB taxonomy): Bacteria > Pseudomonadota > Alphaproteobacteria > Rhizobiales > Rhizobiaceae > DUSC01. The sequence continues at coordinate 25,934 of CALFXR010000027.1, forward strand.
GCTCGGCTACTACAAGCGCCCCGACGCCAACGCCGACAGCTTCGACGGCGACTGGTTCCGCACGGGCGACCTCTTCATCCGCGACGCCGACGGCTATCTCAACATCGTCGGCCGCATCAAGGACATGGTCCGCCGCTCGTCGGAAAACATCTCCGCCCGCGAGGTCGAAGCCGTCCTGGAGGAACTGCCGGAGGTCGAGGAAGCCGCCGTCGTGCCGGTGCCCGACGCCCTGCGCAAGGAGGAGGTCAAGGCCTATCTCAAGCTGAAACCCGGCATGGACCGCGCCGCCTTCTCGCTGGAGACGCTGTTCGACCACTGCAGAGAGCGCCTCGCCGCCTTCAAGGTGCCGCGCTATGTCGGCTTCGTCGACGACTACCCGCGCACCCCCTCGCACAAGATCGCCAAGCAAAAACTGATCGCCGCCGCCGCCGACCTGCGCACAGACGCCTACGACCGCGTCGACGCAACCTGGCGCTGAGGGGGAGTGGGCCCCGCGCACGGGCGGCGCGGGGGAGAGGGGAGTGTCGGAAGTGGGGCCGTCTGCTGATAGTCCGGTTCTGACGGAAAAAGTCAGAAAGCCGATGTTCGGCCCAACCCGATGGCGGTGGTAGCATGTACTTCTCGCTTCGCCCGAAGGCGGGAAGTTCCGTATGCTCAACATCATCGACAGGTTCACCCGGGAGTGCCTGGCGATCCGCATCGATCGCAAGCTCAACCCGACCGACGTGATCGACACGCTCTCGGACCAGTTCGTCCTGCGCGCTACTACAATACCGAGCGGCCGCACTCGTCGCTCGGCTACAGGCCGCCGGCACCCGAGGGCCTCATCTGGCCTGCGCCAGCACGCGGATCGGCACCACCCTCTGCCCAGGCGATGTCCGAAAAGCCGATCATGCACTAAGACTGAAACCGGACCACCCTATGGGGTCAGGCCACGATAGAGGGTAGAGGGGCAATTGAATGAGACAAACACGGATCCTGGTCTGTGGCGCTGGAGGCTTCATCGGACACCATTTGGTGCGCAGGCTGAAATCGGAAGGCCATTGGGTTCGTGGCACGGACCTCAAGTTTCCGCGGTTTTCGACGACAGATGCGGACGATTTCGCGATCGGTGACCTGAGAGATCAGGGGTTCGTGCGCGTAGTTGTCGATCAGCAGTTCGATGAAGTCTATCAATTGGCGGCAGACATGGGTGGCGCGGGGTACATATTTACAGGCGAAAATGATGCCGACGTGATGCACAATTCGGCAACTATAAATCTGAATGTACTTGGTGCGTGTTACAAGCAGAAAATCAAGAGAATTTTCTATTCGTCATCCGCATGCGTGTACCCGAAATATAATCAGAACGACCCGAACAATCCAATTTGCACAGAGGATTCCGCCTATCCGGCCCAACCCGACAGCGAGTACGGGTGGGAAAAGCTTTTTTCCGAGAGACTGTTTCTAGCCTATGGCAGAAATCACGGCATGGGCGTTCGCGTGGCGCGTTATCACAATGTATTCGGCCCCGAAGGGAGTTGGAACGATGGCAGGGAGAAGGCACCCGCCGCGATCTGCCGTAAGGTCGCGCTGGCGCCAAACGGTGGAGAGATAGAGATATGGGGTGACGGAGAGCAGACCCGATCGTTCCTGTATATCGACGAGTGCCTCGACGGCACGATCCATCTCATGCGGTCGGACTGGACCGGGCCGGTGAATATCGGTTCCGACCAGATGGTCACCATCAACCAGCTGGCGGACATGGTCGCCGAAATCGCTGGCAAGACAGTGCGAAAGAAGCACATTCCGGGGCCGATGGGCGTAAGAGGGCGCAAGAGCGACAATACCCTGATCAGGGACAGGCTTGGCTGGGCACCTTCCCGGCCTCTCGAAGAGGGGATGAGGCGCACCTATGAATGGATCGCAGAGCAGACACAGAGCGATGCCAGGGCGGTGTTCATGAATTCCGCAAGCAGCTGACAAGGCGGCAGCCGGAACACCGTTGCAGAACGGCCTCGCCGCGCGAGCGAAGCTTGCGCTCGCTGAATTGCAGCTTTGACGGCGTGCGTGGTCGCGGCGCTCCCGTGATGAACTTGTCAAACAATGCTTCTTCCATCCTGCAGAAGCATCGCACCATCAAACCATGGATCAGACAACTAGGGAGCAAGGCCACGCCGTTGAAGTTCGCCACGCCTCCCGATAGTCAAGGACGGAGCGAGGGGGAGCCGGGACAGTGCTGATCGCCGTGGGAAAGAAGTTGACAGTCGGTGGGGGGCATGAATCCACGCAGATTGCCGCGCTGAGAGCGCTGGTCGGCGAACACGAATTGCTCGTAGTGACCGAGCAGGGCTATGTCGCGCCGGACCTCGTCGAAGCTCCGACTTCGGTGCGGACGGTATTGTCGGACTGGCACTATCAAGTCAGTCGACCCGACCAAGCCATTGAGCAGGACGTGACGGCGTTGCACGCCTTACTGACCTCTCCGGAGATCACGACAGGACCGCGACCGGGGGTAGTCATCCCGACCGCGGCTGCCCACGACATTCGCGTCTGTCTGCTCTTGCTGGAGCGTGCGCCGAAAATCGCCCGTTTCTGCCTCAGAATCCTGTGCGAGGATATCCTGGAGCCACTGAACGAGACCGAATTGTCGGCCCTGCGCCAGCACATCGCCTCGGGCAGCGTCTGGCTGACTACGGAAACGGCGTCGCTATCGCGACGGCTGGCCGCGCATCACGGGCTGACGGCAACGGATGATTTCGTCCTGCCCTGCACCGTCCTTCCCGACGACCCGCTCCCCCCCGAAACGGCGGAGACCTTTAACATGCCGGCTGGCGCGCGGCGCATCCGGGTGGGCTATCTCGGCGGGCTGCGCAGGGAGAAGGGCTTCTGGCTGATCCCCAGAATCATCGGACAACTGTCGGCCTTGCTGCGTCGTTCGGCGCCCGATATCCAGGTTGAGGTACTGATCGCGCAGCATAACCGCAAGCGGCGCCGCATCGGACGTCTCTGGTTCGATTTCTGCCTTTGGCGCAGCAGCCGCGGCTGGCAGGGAAATCGGCGTGGTGTGACGGTCACCCGAACGCCGGCCATCCAGACGTCCGCGGAATTCAAGGCCCTTCTAGCCTCGACCGATCTGCTCCTGCTGCCTTACAACCTCGCACGCTACCGGTTCCGCGGCTCGGGGGTAATTCTCGACGGCGTACTTGCGCAAAAGCCGTTCGTCTATACGGACGGAATCGGGATGGACGACCTGCTGAGCTTCGGCAATGCGGAACCCGCCGTTTCGGCACAGGAATTCGCAGCGAGTATACTAAAGATTGTCCGTCAATCAGAGGGCTACCAGTCCAGCGCGGCCGCCGCGAGGAAGGCGGTGATCGAGCGTTTCGGACATACGGCGCAGATGCTGCAACGATTGTTGGTCTGTACATGACGTAGGGGCGTGGAGACATGCTGCGCCCTTATAGTTGGATGAGTTCTACATCTGTTTGAATTGCGTGCAAGGATGAGTCGCGGCGCAGACCGCGCTCGGGACCTCCTGACGCGACCACGGCAGCACAGGCCGAGATCGGCGCTTCGAGATGATCGCCCTTGCCGATCGTGGATACTACGAGGGCGAGTCCATCCACTCGTGCGCCGAAGTTGGCATTATCCCGATGGTGCATGGAGCATTCGGCTTGCCTCGCTTCAAAGACGAGTTCACCCGGCGGCCTGGCGATCCGCATCGATCGCAAGCTCAACTCGACCGACGTGATCGATACGCCCTCGGATCAGTTCGTCCTGCGTGGTGTGCCCGGCCACGTCCGTTCCGACAACGGCCCAGCGAGTTTTGTCGTAATGTCAGCTCTCGGGCTCGTTAACGGTGGTGGCCTAACGTCTGGAATGAGGCCGCCTTCCCGCCATCGCCCTCGGCCGCCGCGGGGATAAAATCCCACACCCCCTCCAACGAAATCAAAGCCTTCGACGAATTCCGCCCCCGTCTTGTCCCCCTCCCGAAAACCCGGCGCACAATGCTCGCTGGCTTTCACGGAGGTCCGGCATGGACGGCGGATTGCGGAACGGAGGAATGCTGCTGAAGATCGCGGCCCTGCTCGTCTCGCTGTCGCTCGTCGCCGAGCGCGCCGCCGGCCGCTCCTTGCCCGTGCGCTGGCTGGTCCTTGCCATCCTGCGCCGCGCGGAAGGCGTGGCGACGGCCTTCGTCGCCGCGACGGCCGAGGCGGCCGGGGCGACCGAGGCCGACTTCCCCTGGCTCGACGAACCCGCCGAGTGCGGCGCCAGCCCGCTCGACGCCGCGTGGCTGGCCTTGCGCTTCCGCCTGCTCGCCGCCCTCCTCGACCTCTGCGCCGCGGCCGGGCGTTCCGGCAACGACACCGGCGATACCGCCGAAACCTGGGCCGACAACCGGGCCGACAACCCGGCGCGGCTCCCGGCGACACAATCCCCGATCCCGCTTCTCGTCCTGCCCGCCCGCCGCGGCCTGCCGGTCCACGACACCTCCTGAAGCGGCCGGCCACCCGGCACGCTTGCGCCGGCCATCCGACCTCGAAACGTCCAGATCCGTCGCCAGCGGCCGCCGCCGTGCGCGGCGCCGCCGCCGCTGGCGCCGGCCGCACCGTGCGGATCGTCCGCCCGCGCGGAACCTTCCGGGCGCGAGGCTGTTTTTTCTGTCCGCAAGGAGAAACAGCCATGAACACCGACAACGAGCGCGAGACCGGCGCACGTATCCTGCCGGCAAAGGCCGACGCCGACGCGATGGACGAGTTTTCCCAGGAAGCCGCCGGAAACCGGCCGCCCGCCGATTTCGGCAACAGCGAGCCCGTCGACGACGTCAACGAAAAGACGCGCCATTCCGACGGCGTCGATCCGGCGCATCCCTCGCCGCAGCAGGTGTCGGGCGCCGGGCCCGCCCTGGCGCGGCATTCGAAGGACGGCTGAGATTCCGGCCTGTCGGTCTGGAGGTGGGGGTGGTGCCGCTTGCGTGACTCGAACACGCGACCCCATCATTACGAAAAGTGTGTTCTGATCCACATCGTTCCGCCATAGGCCGAAACAAACTCCACAGATCGTCGCGTTATCAGGCGTTTAGAGTGACATTGCCCCTCTCAAGTGCTATCGTCAACCAAATAGCGCGGTGCCGCGGAGGTGCCTGAAATGGGGGGTGCCTTGGCCGACAAGGTGAAGCTGACATCGGACCGGATTGCGAGGCTGGCGCCGCCGACCGCTGGCGAGTTCGTCCTTTGGGATACCGAAGTCGCGAGCTTCGGAGTGCGCTGCACGGCCTCCGGCCGAAAGACGTTCGTGCTCATGTACCGCGTCAAGGGCGGAGGACGGGAGGCACCGCGCAAGCGGTTGACGATCGGTCCCGCCGGGTCGGACGGCTTGCCGCTCGACAAAGCCAGGAAGATCGCAAAGGAGCGTGCCGGCGACATCGCAGCCGGCGCCGACCCTAACGCCGAGGCGAAGGCGATACGCCAGCGCGAGATTGTTCGCCTCGGCGCTGCGCTGGACCGCTACGCTGCCCGGTATCTGGAGCGGCGGGGGATCGTGAGCCGCTCGCAAGTCATGAGCTCGCTGCGGCGCGGCTTAGACAGCCTGAAGAATCGGGATATCTCCGGAGTGATGCGGCGGGAGGTTGCGGAGTGTGCCGATGCGCTCGAAAAGCCAACGGTCCAGAGCGTTGGCGCGAAACTGAAATCGGGAAAGGCCTTCCGGCGCATTGGCGGCCCGGCTGCGGCTGCTCAGTTTCGCGTCTATGCCAGGGCATTCATGAATTGGGCGACGGATCAGGGATTGACCACAACGAACCCGTTGGCCGGCTGGCGCCGACCGCGCGCGACACGCGCCGAGATCGTCGCGCGTACCGGCCGCGCCATCACGGACGACGAGATCCGGCGCGTGTGGTCCGCCGCAGACACGGTCGCGCGCCCCTATGGTGACTTCGTGCGCGTGCTGCTCCTGACGGGCCAGCGGCGCAACGAAGTATCGACAATGCGCTGGCAAGACGTTGACTTCGAGCAAGCCGTGTGGACGATCCCGGCCGGCGTGGCGAAGAACGGGCGCGAGCACCGCGTGCCTCTGCCCGACGCCGTCAAAGCGCTCATCGATCGACAGCCGCGGCACGGCCGGGTGCCTTACGTCTTCGCTGGCGTCGGCGGTGTGCCGATCTCGGGATGGTCGAAGCGGCAAGCCGCGCTGCGCAAGGCGAGTGGCGTCGACTTCAAGCTCCACGATCTGCGGAAGACGTATCGGTCCGGGTTGAGCCGGCTTGGCGTCGCCACGGACGTCGCCGAGATGATGCTGAACCACAGGCGCGCCGATCTGATCGAAATCTATGACCGGGCCGACCGATGGGCGCAGCGCCAGAACGCGGCCGCCGCATGGGCGGCTCACGTCGGATACGTTGCCGTTCCTGGCGCTCTCACGGCAGACTAACCGCCAAAGGCCCCCAAGGCTTGACAACACCCCGCGAATAGGACATTCTTCCTACGCAAGCGTTAGAGTTGGATCGAGGTCGTTGCGCGATCCACCCGTTCAATCGAAGGGGTGGTGCGTCCTGCGAGGCCAGCCACTCCGGTCACAGTTGGAGTTTGGCAATGGCCGAAGCCGGTCTCACCCTTGACGCCGTCACAAAGATGGGCGCCGAAACGCTTCTCACCCCTAAAGAAACCGCCGAAGCGCTGCGTCTGTCGAGCCGCACGATCGAACGTTGGCGCCAAGTTCAGCTTGGGCCGAAGGCTTCGAAAGTGGGGCCTCGGCGATACGCATACCGCGTCGCCGACGTGCTCGCGTTCGTGCGATCAGAATCGCAGGCCGCCTGAACCCTCCCCAATAACGAACGCCCGGAAAAAGAATGCCCGGCGCAAGCTGGAGCGGCCGGGCAAATTAGCAAGAGACTAGTTGTGTTCCATAACATGAATGCGACTCCGTCGCAAGACGAATCCGGCGTCGGGACATATGTCGGCGATGGGGTATTCATAACCACACTCGACCACAACGGGTTTCGCACCCCGATAGAGCTTTGCCCGGCCAACCACGGTCAGATCATCTTCGCAAACGACCTGTCGCCCTCCGAGACACCTGCGCCGTTCCGCTACGAAATCGCTCCGCTGCGGTGGACCATCCAGCACGCGCACCGGATCACGATCCTACCCTACTCTATAGGAGACGACACACACCCGCCTTGTGCACACGCGAGCGACCGTGATCGGAAACTCCTCACGCTTGACGTCTACCTGGGTGCAGCCCATCGGCAGGAGAATTCCTTCCTGATCCGCACGCTTTGGCCTTGGCTGGCACCCTGGGAAAACGCGATCCAACGCGAGAAGCTGCCCCGGACTGTCGTCACTGTGCTCGATCATGCAGGAGAGCGTCGCATCCTTTCCCGGGCTACTGCAAAGCCGGCTCGATCGCCGCGGCGACGCGACAACAGCAAGCGGAAGGGCTAGGCCGATGCGCGCGTCTCGACAGTGCGACAAGCGCACACAAGCCCTCGAAGCGGCGTCCGCCGGCTTCCGGATCTTCCCCGTGCGACAGAACTCAAAGGCCGCCGCGGTCAAGGATTGGCCGAACGAGGCGACCACCGACCTGCAGCAGGTCGAATCGTGGTGGCGGACCGATCCCGACTACAACATCGGGATCGCCACAGGCGACGGAACCATCGTTCTCGACGTCGACACGAAGAACGGCAAGCAAGGCCTCGAATCGCTGGCCCTGCTCGACATGCTCGGGCTTCCGGACTCTTACCGCGTCCGCACCCCGTCCGGCGGGCTGCACGTCTATCTGACGGCCGCGCAAGCGCAGCGCAACCGCGCCAACACGATCGCCGACTACCCCGGCCTCGACCTGCGGGGCGACCGCGGCTACGTGCTCGGGGCAGGCAGCACGATCGACGGAAAGGCCTACGAACCCGAAGCCGGAGCGCCTGGCGACCTGGCCGAGGCGCCGGACTGGTTCGTCGCCGCGCTCGGCCAGCGCGCCAAACACACCGCGCGCGGGGACCAGCCGCTGACCGAGCTCGACAAGCCGGAGAACATCGCCAGGGCCGCAACGTGGCTGCGTGAGAGCGCGCCGGAGGCCGTCGAAGGCGCCGGCGGGGACAACACCACGTACAGCGTCGCGGCGGAGCTCCGGGCGATGGGGATCTCCGAGATGACCGCGCTGGATCTCCTGCTCGAGCACTGGAACGAGGACAAGGCCAGCCCACCATGGCAACCGGACGATCTCGAGGCCAAGGTCGGCAACGCCTACCGTCACGGCCAGGGGGCACCCGGCTACAAGACTGCCGCCGGCGAGTTCGGCGTGCTGGACATAGACGTCGGCGAGCCGCCGGCCTACGTTGTCGACCTCGCCCACCGCAAGATCGAAGACGCGCGCGACAGGGCGCGTGTCTCGCGCAAACGCCGCATCCTCTCTTATGGCGAAATGGCAGCGATGCCCGAGCCGGAATGGCTCGTCGAAGGCGTAATCCAGAAACGGACCGCCGCGCTCATGTTCGGCAAGTCGAACACGTTCAAGTCGTTCCTGGCGATCGACCTCGCCGCGGCGGTCGCAAGCGGTCGGCACTGGCACGGGAAGCACGCCGCGAAAGGTCGCGTCCTCCTTGTCGCCACGGAAGGAGCGAACGGCGTAGGCCGCCAGCGTGTGCCGGGGTGGTTCGCCCACCATGGCGTTGCCGCGGAGGATCGCCGAGACATCCACCTTCTACCCGCCGAGATCAGTCTGGACGTTCCGAGTGACGTTCAATGGCTGATCGACGCAATGCGCGCGATCGGCGCCTTCGACATGGTGGTCCTCGACATCTTCGGCGGGACCATGTCTGGATCCGAGATCGAAGACACTACCGCTCGCTCTTGGGTCCGGGCGGTCCAACGGATCATCGCCGAGACCGGCGCCGCAGTCCTGACGGTCGCGCACACCGGTTGGCACGACGAAACACGCGCCAGGATGCACACGCATTTTTGGGGATCGTTCGACAGTCGTCTTCGTGTCGAAGGCGACAAGGACAAGCTGACAACCTGCCTTCATGTGGAACGGCACAAGGACGCGGACAGCACCGGCGCGTGGGGCTTCCACCTACTCCCGTCGTTCGGAACGCTCGTCCCCTGCTACGACGAGGCGGTGCAGCCGACAAAGAACAGCCGGTGGACTGAAGGCGAACGCAAGGCGTTCGGCGCGCTCGAAGCCCTGCTTTCCGAGAGGGGAGTGCTGCGCTTCGGCCCGCCATGGCCGGACTGCAAAGTCGCTGCCCTCGCCGATTGGCGCCAGGCCTGCGACACGCTCGGGCTCGCGAAGGCGGACAGCGCCGATGCGCGCCGCATGGCTTTCAACCGCGCGAAGGATCGGCTCGAGCGGCGAGGCGACGTGAAGACGCACGACGACTGCGTTTGGAGCACGTTCGAAGAAGGGCCGAGGACGCGATAAGACTCGGCCGAACAGGCGAACAACGGCGAACATGTTCGAACTGTTCAGGCGGTCCGTGTCGGGGATCGGCCGAACGAACCGAACAGCCCTCTATAAGGCTGTTCGGTGTTCGCCCCCGGACAGGGGTATGTGTGTCCGCCTGGCCCTGCCGCGATCAAAGGGAAGGCACGCCCCTGGCCGTTCATTTGCAAGAGGCATCGCGGCCGCTTTCGTCGGCGCGCAATGTCGCCGCCAAGGGCCGCTCCCCCGCTCCGACCTTCAGTCGATTGGCCTCCGCTGGCGTACTCCGCATTATGTCAGCGTTGCTGCCCTATCTCGCCGCACGTCGTAGGACCGACAATTCGGGATGGTCTTCCGACCCTGTTTGAGGTATCTTTTCCTACGCTCTCGACGGCGCGACGCCAGCCCGAAGTCGAGTGGTTTTCGAGTACCCGACTGGCGGGAGTGAATGCGTCATGCCGACCGCCGAGACTACAACCCCCGGCCCGTGGGTGAAGTATCAGCGCCAGCCGAAGCCGGGCGGGCTGTTCGACGATCTCATCCCGCAACAGCAACAGCAACAGCCGCGGCCACAGACGGTTGCGGACTTCCAGCGCGGCACGGGCGCGTTCGCGGAACCGCCCTTGCCGACACAAGCGCAGGCGCCCGCCGCTCCGCAACCCTCCGGCCCCTGGCAGAAGCATCAGGCCGCGCCGCGCGTCCTCGAGTTCGAGGGTCGCCGGATCGAAGTCCCGCACGACGCCACCGACGACGAGATCCGCACCATCCTCTCTCAGCCGGCCCCCGGCCCGTGGGTGAAGCATCAGCGCCAACAGGAACAGGCGCGTTCGGCCGCCAGCGGGGCGACCACGGGGCGGGTCGGCTCGTTCGACGACCTGATCCCTCCGCAGCCCCCGGTCAACCAGGGTGTCGACGTGCCGACCTACCTCGGGCAGAGCTCGGCCCGCAGCGTGGCCGACGCCCTCGGCGCGCCTGTCGATCTGGTCTCCGCCGGGTTGAACATCGGCTTGCTCGGCGCGGACACGATCGCCGAACTGTTCGGCGGCAACGTCGACACACGGATCGCGAAACCCCTCATGGGTTCGCAGTGGATCAAGGACACGGTCGGCGACCTCTACGAATCGGCCGGAGGCTCGATCGTCCCGCCCGAGGCGGTGTCGCCGGGTGTCCGGATCGCAGGTGACGCGATCCAATCGGCCGGCGCCGCGAGCATCGGCGGGCTCGGCCTGGCGTCGGGCGCTGCGCAGACCGCGGCCAAGTCGGCGACCCGTGCCGGCCGCTGGCTCTCGCCGCTCGCGCAGCCCTACCGCAATTCCGTGCGTCCGGTGATCGGGGATACCGTTGCCGGGGCAGGCGCGGGCGCGGCGGCCGGCTCCTACGACGAAGCGATGCCGGAGAACGTCAAGGACGTGCTCGGGCCTCTCGGCCCCTCCCTCGCCGCGCTGGCGGGCGGCGTCGCGGGTGCCGGGGCGCAGGCCGTCGTCCAGGGCACCGCCGACCGGCTCGTCAACGTCGGACGCAACATTGTCAGCGGCCGCGCAGATCCGGCGTCGCCGTTCTTCGACGACATCGGCCGCCGCTTCACCCGCCAGGAGATGGACGACGCCGCGCGCGCAGTCCAGGCGCAGGCGTCCGACCCCGCCAAGGCCGCCGGCCGCATCCGGGCCGCCGCGCACGATCTGGCGGACGTTGCCTCGCCGGGCAGTATGCCGACGGCCGGCGCCTTGTCCGACGACATCGGCCTTACCCTCCTCGAAAAGGAGGCGCGGGTGCGCAACCCGGCGCAGTTCGGCGAGCGGGACCGGGCCGTTGTCACGCGCGCCGGCGACATCGCCCGTTCGGTCACGCCCGACGGCTCGGCTTCGCGTGACTTCACGGACGCCGCCGACCGCATGTTCGCCGACCGCTTCACTGGCGCCCGGACCGATCTGCAGGCCGCACAGGCGGCACAGGCGGCCGCTGGCAAGCAGGCGCGGCTTCGCGCCGAGCCTGTCGCGCGCGTCGCTGGCCAGGGCGTCCCGGCAAGCCAGCGGCTCGACGCCGAGATCGTCGGCCAGTCCCTCCGGCCGATGCAGGAGCGCAAGAATACCGCCTTCGCGGCGATCGACCCGGACCGCACCGTCGTCCGCGACGCGCAACCCCTTGTTCAGGCGGCCGCGGAGATCCGCGGAAGCCTCGGCCGGCTCAATGACCCGGCTTCGGTCCTGCCGACGCGCACGCTCGACCGGATCGCCGCCCTGTCGCCGGAAGCCGGCGGCCCGGGCACGATCACATACGGCGAGTTGAACGCCCTGCGGCCGGAGCTTGGCGCCGCGCTGGTGAAGGCGCGCGCCGCGGGCGACTTCGCCCTCGCCGACAATATCCAGGCGCTTCAGCGCGCCATCAACCGCGAAGGTGCCCGCCTGGCCGCGGAGGCGACCCCTGCGGGCCGCCGCGCCGCCGAAGCGCAGCGCATCTACTCCGACGAGTTCGCGCCGGTCTGGAACACCGGCCCCGGCGACGAGGCGACCCGCTTCCGGCGGGACGTAAACGCCGACCGCGAGGGCCGCACGCTGTCGCCGCCGTCGGCAACCGCCAGCCGCTTCCTGCGTGCCGGGGAGCCGGAGAAGGCGGCGAGCCTTCGGCGCATCCTCGATAGCCTCCCGGACCGCAAGGCGGCCGAAGCCGAGGCGCGCCGCTACTTGGCCGCCGACATGGCCGAGAGCGGTATCATCGACGCCACGGAACGGCAGTTGCGGCCCGACGCACTCCGGCGCTGGCGGAACAAGTGGGGCGCGAGCCTGGACGTCGTGCCGGGCTTCCGTGACGAAGTCGACACCCTCCTGCGATCCTCCGAGGCCGATTCCTTCCAGGCGAGCCGGCTTGCCGCCGACGTGCGCGCGGCCGAGGGTCGGCTGGACGACGTGACGCGCAACAGGGGCGCGCTCGGGCTCGTGCTCGGCAAAGACCCCGTCAACGCGGTAGCGTCGGTCTTCGGCGACGGCGACCCCGAGCGGGCCATGCGCGAGCTCGTCCAGACGATCGGCACGAACAAACGCGCCAGCGACGGCCTGAAGGCCTCCGTCGTCGACTACCTGCTGGACAACACGACCGGCCCCGGCCTGCCGAAAACCGCCGACAAGTCCCGGCCGCTGGATTTCGCCAAGCTCGAGAACCTGTTCAGCCGGCACGAACGGACGCTTGCCGCGGTCTACTCGCCGGAGGAGATGAACACGCTGCGCAGCGCGCACCGACTCCTGGCGCCGAACGAGGCATTGAAGCGTCCCGGCGTCGGCGCCCGCTACGAGGGCGAAAAGAGCGAACAAGCCTGGCGCCTGCTAGAGGGCGGGCTGAAAGCCCGGTTCGGCGTGCTGAAGGGCGGCGGCGTGCTGCGCACGATCCGGATCTTCGCGGCGTCACTCCCGCGCAGCGATGACGCGGTGAACGACATCCTGGTCCGGCTGCATTTCGATCCCGAGCTTGCCGCGCATCTGCTCGGGCGACAGGTCGACCCCGGCGCGCCGCAGTGGAACGCCAAGCTCAACAAGCTCCTGGCGGCGGCGACCGGCGCTCGCGACAGCGTCCAGCGAGAATGACCTGCATCAGCTAAACGAGCGGAAACCGTAGGCGAGGGCGGACACCAGTTCGTCGTCATGCAGGGCGCCGTGATACGCGACCATCCCGAGGCGCGACACCCCCATGAAGACCGGATTGTCCGCGTTGAATCGGTCCTGCATGTCGAGCGCAACGTCTCGCGCATCGTTGAACGACGAACTCCGCGTGTGGATCAGATAGTGGATCAGATGGACCGAGATTCGGTCGTAGCCGTTAACCGGCGTGGGAACCTTCTGAACGTGCTCGTGAAAGATGCCCCAAACCAGCATCGTTTCGATGCGGCGAAGTGGGATTTCGCCGGCGTCGGCAAGGATTTGCGCTAGCTCCGGCTCGCCGAAGCACGCCACCATGTAGCGGCTGAAAATGTTTTCGACCAACTCGCAGGCGACGTGATGGCCCTCCGCGATGTGCGGGCCAACGATTTCCTTCGCGAAACGATCGGCTGCCCGAGCCTTTCGAAAGACCGAGAACAACGGAAGCCCCTCCGGCCCTCTCTTGCATCCGCAGATTTGCAGGAATCGCAATTTTAGTAAAGCGGCCATGCAAGTTCGCCGAAAGTATCGGCGACCTACCCCCAGGGGGTGGGTCCGGGGGTCATAGCGTATCCGTCTGGCGCATCGTGTAGAAGACTGTAGCGTAACGAAAAGCTACATAAAATCAATCACTTAACTATTGCAACCGTGGTGGCGAGATGTTAGTTTTTACTTGTCGCAACGGGCAACACACCACGAAAGGGAAAGCAAATGACCATCATCCTCGCTCTGGATATCGGCACGGAATGCGGCCTGGCCGTCGGACACACCAACATGATGCTGTCTCGCGATCTCGCGAGCATCGATCGCCGCAAGGCGGATGCGCCGCGCCGCATGGCGTGCATCCTGGACGAAATCGCAACCGCGGCGCGGCCCGACCGCATCGTCTACTGCGCACCGACCATGCGCCGCGCCAGCGGCAAGCGTCGCGCGCCCGAGGCTGTGCTTGTTCGGGCTGTGCGGGATTGGGCAGCCGACAACGGGATTGAATGCGTCCCGGTCTCGAATGGCGACGTGAAGAAGGCCTTCACAGGCGACGGCAACGCCTCGGCCTTGTCTGTGCTGTCGGAAGCGGAACGGCGCGGCTTCCTTCCGTCCGGAATGGCGGAAGCGCGGGCGATTGCCGTCTTCCACCACTCGCTGCTCGGCGCGGCCGGCTAGTCGTACACCGCGCGGCTGTCAAACTCCGCGTCCGTCAACTTCCTGCCAAGGCCGCGCTCTATGTGCGGCCTTAGCATTTCGAGAGGATAGACCGGGTTTCGCAACGTGAACTCCGCGGCCTGTATCCTCGCGTCGTCCGGGTTCGACGCGCCGCGCATGTGAATCAGGAAGTTCGCGGCGACCTCATGCTCCGCCCATAGCTCGCGCTCGTTCGGCGCGCCGCGCGGCGGGCAAGGCAAGCCCGAGACCCGCTCGATATCGGCGATCAATTGGCCATAGGGCGAGAGCTTCCGTTTGCTGCTCACTGGTACACCTGGCCACCGTTCACCGCATGGCGGGAAAGCGTCGCCAGTGCATCAAGCACAGCCCGGTAATCCGGCGCCGGCTGTCCCGCGCGGCCTTCCGTGTCGTCCAGGGACTTCGATCCTGATGCAAGCCCGGCGAACTCGAGCAGGGCGCGGCCGGCCGCCACTCGGGCAGGAGCGGGCGCCTTCTCGCTTTGCGCCACGTCAACTAGCACTTTCAATCCGACCGCACCCGCACGCGAACGCTGTCGCGTGAGTTCGGTGAGGATCATTTCTTGAACATGGGGAAGCTGCAGCGTCCTCGGGCCGAGATCGTCCGCCGACTTGGCGGAATATCCGGCTTCGATCGCGGCCGCCGTCGCATTGCCTCCGTTCTGCGCATAAGCGAGGGCGAATCGGGCTTGCATTTCCGTTCCGGGCGCGGACATCGGGCGAACTCCTCGGCTCGCCGGCATAATAGGAAAAAAGTCTCCTGCCGTCCAGCGATTGCCGAGGAGGGCGAGGGCGCCGATCGGCCGAAAACCGGCTTCCGCGGTGCCTATGTGGTGCCTTGGCGCGCCGACAGGTCGCGTCAACCGCAAATGGCGTCCCGCGCAACCTTTTGATTTCGCTCCGAAAAATCGGTGGTGCCGCTTGCGTGACTCGAACACGCGACCCCATCATTACGAATGATGTGCT
>CALFXR010000028.1 GCA_937958475.1 uncultured Mesorhizobium sp.
CCAAGCTGGAAGCGCTCGGCGTGCCGGTGCGGACGCTCGTCGCCTACGAGGGGCACTGAGGCGGTCTTGCGGCACCACGATCGAGGTTCCGTCATCGCGCCCCGTCGGCCACCGACACCAAGACGTCCGACAAGATGGCGTTGAGCGCATCGGGGTTTTCCAGCGGCACGTAGTGGCCGCAGCCGGGGATGACGCGCAGGGTCCCGCTCCTTGCCTGCGCGACTTGCTGTTTGCTCGTCTCGATACCCGGAGCGGGGTCGTCCCCTCCGCTCACCACGATGACCGGTCCGGTGAAGGCGGCGAGCGTATCCGTGCGGCTCTGGCGCGTGTGAAATGCGGTAACGCCTCGTGCAATGTCGGACGACGGCCGGCGTAGGGCATTGCGCTTTGCCGCCGCGACGACGCTTCGCGGCGTTTCAGAGGAGAACAGCGGCTCCCAATAGGCCTCCCAGGCGATTTCGAGCCGTCCATCGTGCAGCATCTCGATCGCAGACATGTACTGCTGCGGGTCCGGACGATGTGCGGCCTTGGTGCCCACGAGCACGAGGGCCGCAACGCGGTGAGGTGCGAGTCTGGCAATCTCGAGCGCACAGGAGCCGCCTACCGAGCATCCCACCACGACGATACGGTCGCTATTCGTCATGGAGAGCGCCCCGACGGCCCAGTCTGAGAGATCGTCTCCGAAGGGATACAGGTCGGGTGCGCAGGTACGTCCGGGTAGCAGATCCCGTTGCCCGGTCCACATCGAACCGTCCAAAGGCAAGGCATGCAGAAGCAGCAACTCCGGATCGGCCGATCGATCCACCCGGGCGCCCGCCGCTAGAGTTCCGCCTTCACCAGCACCGAGCTCTCGAACTCGAGCACCGGCGTGCCGGCCGCGTCCTGCGCGCCGCACTGGATGGTGAGGATGCGCCAGCCCGGGCGCGTGGTGAGCGCCCGGTGGGCGAGCGCGCGGCGCGTGAAGGTGATCGTGTCGCCGACATAGACCGGCTTCAGCCATTTCAGGTTGCGGAAGCCGGGCGACGGGCCGAACTCCGGGCGCGGACCAGGTCCGTCCCACGGCCGTTCGGCATTGTCCTCGCGGGCCTTCAGATTGTAGCGCATCCACATCGACGCCGTGTGCCAGCCAGAAGCGCAGAGCCGACCGAAGACGCTCTTTCGCGCCGCCTCCTCGTCGACGTGGAAGAGCTGCGGATCGAACTTCGAAGCGAAGGCCTTGATCTCCTCGGCGCCGAAGGTGTGGCTGCCGAGAACGACCGTCTCGTCGAGGCGCAGGTATTCGTCGAGGGTCATGCCGCGGCCTCGCGCGTCAGGAACATGCCGGTGTTCTCGAGTTCCAGCACGACCTCGCCACGCTGGTTGACCATCTCGCTCCTCACCGTGACGAAGCCGAGGCCGGGCCGCGACTTCGACGTGCGCTTGGCGATGACGTGGCTGGAGCCGGTCAGCGTGTCGCCGGCGAGCACCGGCCTCTTCCAGCGCACGTAGTCGAGGCCGGGCGAGCCCTGCGAGGTCGAATCGAGCAGGAAGCCGTCGCACATCATGCGCATGAACATGCAGCAGGTGTGCCAGCCGGACGCCGACAGTCCGCCGAGCAGGCTCGCTCTGCCCGCCTCCTCGTCGAGGTGGAAAGGCTGGGCATCGAACTCGCTGGCGAATTCGATGATCTCGGCTGCCGTCACCAGTTTCTCGCCGAGACCGATGGTGCCGCCCTCGACAAAATCCTCAAACGCCCACGTCTTCGCCGTCATCGCGAATCCTGTTCAATCTTGTACGATCACTGTGGACGGCAAACGGCGGCCGCGCAACTACCTGAACGGTCAAATCCGCATCTGCGTGCTGCCGACCACATGTTCACAGGCGCCGCCGGGTCGACTACGGTGTTTGTCCAATCGGGATAGGGCGGTCAGCATGCTTCGCACAGCTATCGCGACTTCCGTGGCCATGGTCGCCTTCGCCGCCAACTCGCTCCTGGCGCGGCTCGCGCTCGGCGACGGGGTGGCCGATGCGGCGAGTTACACGTCGATCCGGCTGGTGTCCGGGGCCGTCGCGCTGGCGGCCATCGTCACCGTGTTCAGGAGGAGCCGAAGTCTGTCGGAAGTCCCGGGCAACTGGATCTCCGCTTTCGCACTGTTCGCTTACGCGGTCGCGTTCTCCTTTGCCTACCTCGACCTCGGGGCGGCGACCGGCGCCCTCGTCCTGTTCGCCTCGGTTCAGGCTACGATGATTACGTGGAGCATCGGCCGCGGCGACCGGCCCGCGCCGGGTCAGATCGCCGGCTTCATCATCGCCTTCGTCGCGTTCGTTTACATGCTTCTGCCGGGATTGCGCATGCCAAACCCGGTTGGCACGGTTCTGATGATCGTCAGCGGTATCGCCTGGGGTGTCTATTCGCTGCGCGGACGCGGTCTCGAGGATACGCTGTCGGAGACTGCCGGAAACTTCGTCAGGAGCGTGCCGTTCTGCCTGTTGCTCGCGGCGCTGGCGTGGCCTGGCGCCGAGGTCACGCCGGCGGGATCGGGCCTGGCACTCCTGTCGGGCGTCGTCGCCTCGGGCATGGGATACGCCGTCTGGTATCACGTGGTGCCGCGCCTCGGCACGACGCGCGCCGCCCTGGTTCAGCTCACCGTACCGGTCATCGCGGCCGTTGGAGCGGTCGTCCTTCTCGCCGAACCGCTGACGCTGCGTTTCGTTGTCGCCAGCATCTGCGTGCTCGGCGGCGTCGGCATCGGGGTCGCCTCGGGCCGGGCCAGGAGATAGCCGCGCCCTTCGGCCGCGTCTCAGGTGTTGAACTTGAAAATCGGAATGGTCGTTTTGAGGGGTCGCATGTGCAGCGATGTGCAGTGATATACATGCGTCTAAGGCGTTGTAATAATGTGCAAAATGGCTCCATGTGCAGCGATGTGCAACACTGTACAGCGACATGCGCACATGCCTGCACATTCTCGAACGGGCGGCGAGATTATGGGTTGGGGGCTTGGTTTCATAAGAGGCATGCGTTATGAATCCGGTGTTGATCGGATTGGAGATTTCGCATGGCGAAGAACAAGCTCAAGGACAAGCAGGTCGCAGGCTTCGACAAGCCGGGGGTCTACGGTGACGGCGATCGGCTGTATCTGAGGGTCCAGGACGGCAAAGCCGGCACCGTCAAGTCGTGGCTCCTGATCTACACCTTCGAGGGCAAGCGACGCGAACTGGGCCTCGGCGGTTATCCGGCCATCGGACTGGCCGTCGCCCGGAAAAAGGCCGACGCTGCGCGGGACCTATTGAGCACGGGGGTGGATCCCAAGCAGGTCAAGCACGAGGAGGGGGTCGCCCGCGTCGAGGCGGCAGCCCGCACGGTCGAGGCCGTCGCTGAGCAGTACATCAAGGCGAAGATCGAGCCAGTCTTCACGAAGGACGTTGCGGCTCGCTCACGTGGATACGTCCGCAACCAAATGAAGTCGATTGCGGCCAAGCGCGTCGATGCCATCTCGATTGATGACGTGGAGGCCGTGCTGACGCCGATCTGGAACACGCCGACCGGCCCCTATGTCCGCTCGTTCATGGAGCGTGTCTTCAGCTACGCGAAGGCGAAGGGGTACCGGACCGGCGAGAACCCGGCCATCTATCGAGGCACGGTTCAGGAGATCATGCCGGCATTCAAGCGCCGCCATAAGAACCACACCGCGCTCCCATGGTTGGCTGTTTCAGGTGCCTACGCGAAGATCGCCGCCAAAAGCGCGCTGGCGTCGTCGGCCCTGCGGTTCACGATCCTGACCGCATCGCGTCAGCGCGAGGTCCGCGAGGCGACGTGGCGCGAGTTCGATCTCGATGCCGCGCTGTGGACCATCCCGGCCGAGCGGTACAAGACGCGGATCAAGCACAAGGTGCCACTCACGAAGGAGGAGCTGGACCTGCTTCGCGCACTCGCGTCGAACCGCGATCCTGACGAGTTCGTGTTTCCCGGCGCGAGCAAGGGCCGCCCGATCTGCGAGACTAGCTTCCAGAACCTGCTCGACGACCTCGACATCCCCTGCATGCCGCATGGCTTCCGGTCGACGTTCGCGACATGGGCGACTGCCAATGGTTTCACGAATGAGCTGGCCCAGCGCTGCCTCGGCCACAAGATCGGCTCCGAGGTCGACCGCGCCTATGATCGCCACGACTACCTGCCCGAGCGCCGGAAGCTGTTCGATGCCTGGGCGGCGTTCATCGCGGTCGCGTAACTCGTCAGCACTGAGCGTCTGCGTCGATGGGTCATCGATGTAAGGGTAACCCGTGCGAGGGCGCCTGCTGACTAAGCAGGGGCGGAATTGCCGCCCTTTGCGAGTTGCGCGCGCAGTGAACGTACGCATTCACGTCGTCACGTCACTTTTTCACGCCTGTCGGGGTTGCCTTTTAAGGCGGGCGCCGTTATATACTCAGCACAATGGAACCGAGCATCCTCGACAAAGCGCAGGCCGACCTTGAGCGTAGCACCGCTCGGGTGGCCAAGCTGCGTGACGACTTGGCGAAGGCCGAGGCCGACGCGAAGCAGATGACGGTCGTGGTGTCGTGGCTGAGGAAGCAGATGGGATTGCCAGACGCCGGCAACGGAGACCCCGCCGCTGCCCGACCGCGAGCGGTGGCGGCATCCGATACCAAGACTGGCCAGTTGGTGCGGGTTGCGATCCATGCGATCAAAGAGGCGGGGAGGCCGCTTTCCATTGCAGAGCTTCACGACGCAGTAGAGCGGGCTGGCCTCGATATTGGAGGCGCTCAGCCGCGCGCAAATCTCGCTGGTTATCTCTCCCGAGATGCCCGGGTGGAATTCGTGCGGGGCGTCGGATGGCGCACTGTAAATGACGAGGGCCCCGCCGAAGCGAGGCCCGATGTCGTCGGAGACGTGGCAGAGCGGTTTAATGCTCCGGACTCAAAATCCGGCGGGGAGGGCCCTCAGAAGCAAACCCCCGTGGGTTCGAATCCCACCGTCTCCGCACCTTATAGCGCCAGAGCCGTTGACCTTTTGTCTTCGACCTCGGCGTTTGGCCAGTACCCAGGAGGCAAGCCTCATGGGTAGCTAGCCAGCGGGGCTAGATTGGTTCCGGGCCTAGGCTACCCACCCACCGCCCGAGGGGTTCGATTCCCCTTAGCTCCACCGTTTCCGCCCCCTTCCACAAGGGGCAATGTGCAGGTCGCTCTGATTTCCATCCTCGGGGCGACCTGCACGTATAATAGTTAATCGCATTAACGCTGTTTGTAAAGTGGGAGCGACATCAGCGGTTGCGTAAGAAATTGAATCACTTAGCTTTTCATCGCAATTTTTAGTTAACGACTTCCGGAAATCCGTCGAGGTTTTCAGCTACCCGCAGTGAACGGCGACAGGCTTCGGTTGGCAAGTGCCACGTAGTCGGCGCCCTCCGCCCTTGGCTCTATTGTTTCGCCTCAACACCTGATCCGTCCCGCGACCGGTTCCGTTTCATGGGTTCAGCTCAGGAGCTGCGCGCAGTTCATAAGCAGCTTGCATAACGTCTACCCGTCGCTGTGATCATGGGGTGTGCGACAGGCACCGCCGCTTCGCCCGAGTAGCGCGGTTTCGCAAGTTAACCCCGCGCCCTATTATGTTCGAGCGCCGGCACTACGTCACACACCCCATGATCATGCAGACGTATGCGATTGTATGAGTCGTATGCGATTGTATGCGCCCTGACTGAGCGAATTGATGCTAGAATGAGGTCTTGGGCGTCCTTGGGTGTTCTTGTTCAAGTCCCAAGTGAGCAAACCCGCGCAGCAGGTAGGTCTCTTGGGAGTCTTGGGTGTATTGGGGTTTGAAATAAACTATACGAAGAAGAAAAAGGGTGGGTAATATATGCAAGGTCGTTTTAAAAACTCCCAAGGTCCCAAGGTCCCAAGGAATCTTGATGCCTTTCGCCTAATTTGACGGTGTAGGCGCCGTCCATTCAGTCAACTCGTTCGACCAATCGATCCGCAGCTTGTTGTTGCACCGTTCCTCGAATAGCGCCCGCGCCTGCGCCAATTCAGGGAATCTCCGACCAGAGCACGCCTTACCGCCGAGCCAAAAATCCTTCTTAATGCAGTCGCCATTGTCCGCGACAGCGAGAACATTCATGACTTCGCGACCGAAGGCAGTGTCTGTCATTGACGCTTTATGCCCAGTGATCTGCTCGATCATGGCGCGCACCATCTTCGTCGCGACGATGTAGGTTGATCCGCCCCTGAAGAGGAATGCATCATCCTTCACGCCCCAAAGCAGCTCACCGCGGTCGAGGATGTCAATGAGCCACTTCTTCGCGCCCGTGGCGGTGAGTTCGGCCTGTCGCGCCATTTCCTGCGTAACTGGCTTGTCGCGCTGTGGGTTGAACTGCCCTAGGTCCACGCTGGCCAGAATGCTGAAAAAGCGGTCGAGCTCTCCGCCCGAGCCCGGCCCGTATTCTGGACCCATGGGCACCCCCTTTTCATCCTCACCCAGCACCTCGTAGAATCTGCCCCAAAACGCACGATCACCCAACTTGGCGGTGGATGCGTCATATACACTAAACCGTCGCCCCTGCGACCCCTGCGGCATGGCGGCGCTTTTGTTGGTGCTTAGAATTAGACGGCAGTAGTTGTCGATGTCGTACTCGCCAAGGCCCTTGTGCTCGCAGCCCAGGATGCCGTTATCGATAAGGTCGTAGATGAACGATCTGGTCGCTTCAGCTGTTGCGGCTTCCTTGCCCGCTGAGGATAGGAAGTATACTTCGTTCGACCCGGCGATACTCTTGTTCTCGAAATGCCCAGTGAAGTTGCCGCTGAACGATTTCATCCTGGCGGCGGGTAGGGTGTTTTCACGGTGGTAGAACGAGCATATGAGCTTGGCCAGCGTAGTCTTGCCCGACCCCTCCTCTTCGCTTCGCATGACGATGGCAGTCCGCCCTGCGGTGCGACGCGGGTTCTGCACGGCGTCAGCGATCCACTTGACGATGTACTCCATGACGTTCTGGCGCCGCGACGCGACCACGGTCCATAGGTACTCGTAGATCGTCGGGCACGTTCCTTCGAGCATTGCCAGTGTCCACGGGCCAGCGAGCTTTCGCGCGCGGAACCCTTGCCATGTGTTGCGAATGCGCTGACTGGCGAAATCTGACGTGGCGGTCTCGTTAGCGCCGACAGGGTAGTAAACCTCGCGAAGGTACCTAGGCGAGTTACCGCGGTTCAACCACGCAGCTGCGGCATCCACATCCGTCGCTTCTTGCTTGCCCCTAACCTCGACCATGACCTGCATACGAATGCGGCCGTATGCTTCCTTGAAGCCGCCGAACGTCATAAACTCATCCGTGCCCGTCACGCGGACGATAGACGGGTTTCGCCCCTTCAACTTGTGAACCACTATATGGAAGTGGTGGTCGAACATCGTCCACGCGTCTTCTGGTTGGAGGATACCCACGTCCTTGGCCAGCGTCGCTGGGTCCAACAACCAGTCGTTGCGCATCTCAACCTGCTTGGCGCGCTCGTCCTCAGCGCGCGTCTCCGCCGCCCACGCAGCCTCTTCTGCCATCAAGCGCGCGTGCGCAGCCTGATCGATACTGCTCGACGTGACAGCAACCCCAACTATATCGGCGTCAGATGTACTCTTCCCTTCGTGAGATACATCGTTTGACGTTTCGAGATCTATTTCAGTGGACATGCTATATCCTCATTGACACGCCACGCGATTATGTATATACATATCGACGTGGACATGCTTAACCCCGCCATATGACGTTGCTGCGTCGGCGGGGTTTTTCTTGGCCGGGGGTTTGCGACGGACCGGGGGTGTCGGGCGCCAATCAGACTCGACGCAAGGATACGCAGCACGCTACTCAGCTGCGACGGCGTGGTCAACGTCAGCATTGACACGGGTGGTTGTGATCGCCACTGCCGCGACGTGCCGGCCCTTGCTGTCGTACCGCCGCCCATGCTGGTCGCGAATGAACCCGGTCGGCTTGCCGTCGATCAGCTCCCGCTCGAAGCCAAGATGCCCCTCGATAGCCGCCCACGCGAACACCCGAGGTGCAGGCTTCGCTATGCAGGCGCGCCGTGCTGGCGGCTCGGCGATGATCGTCAGGCGATGCCCCGGCGCGAGCACGCCGATGAGGGCGAGCAGCGTCTCGAGCGAGGGCCTGTAACCGTTCGCGATCTTGTAGAGGACGCCAGTGCTCAAACCTGCCAACGCGGCGATGCTTATCTTGCACGGTCCTCCAGTGCGATAGAGTATATCTGCCGCAACCGGCAACACTTCATCGACCGTTTGGCAGTCGAGCAGGCGTTGCCTATCGTTTGCCTCTAGACAAATATCAACATTCATAGTCATCACCTCGATTTGCTGTTGTATTTTCGTATTAAACATGCGTAAATGATCGCGACACGAACGTCAATCACTATTTCGATCAACTTCAGGACGGCAATATATCCGTCCGCGACCACGAGGATATACTATGTCTGACGCATACGTTGGCGGTATCAAGCACCTCTACCGCGACGACGCGCGGTTCTGGGCACAGGTCGACGTAATGCACGCCGCGCGGCCGGACCTCAGTCGCGACAAGCACGCTGAGAACCTTGCACGGATGCGGGCGCAGGTCGTCGCCGAGAGGACGCCACCCGAGCGCGTGTTCGAGATCGTCACCGAGAAGTTCGGCTACGCAATGCAGCTGGTCGACCTCGACTGGTTGACGCGCCCCTAACCAAACACACCCATGCTAAAAGCGAGGCATCCAATGCACTTCGACCCATCCGACCCGGCGAACTGGTCCCTGCGCACGCCGACCATTCTCGACCCCTATTCGAGGATGTTCCCGAACTTCCCGGTTCCGATCACCTTTCAGTGTATGCTGACGAGCTACGCGCATATAAGCGCGCGAGGGAACCGCAAGCTACGCGGCGGCTACATCAAGGTTGGCGACACGATACAGATGACGTTCGACCTGAACCACGAATGCTTCGACCCGGGCCAAGGCATCATGCTGCGCGAGACGTGGACCTGCACTCATCCGCTCGGCATATACGACCTTACGGCCCGCCTGGGCGTCATCGGGACCGAAATCTCGCGCTGTTTCGATTGCGGCCGCTCGCCAGACGAACTAATCGGCCGCGTGTTCGAGCAGACGCTGTATCCGCTGTACTACCAATGAGCGACCTACACGCCGCAGCGCAGGAAGCAGCAGATCGTCAAGCGCGCTACGAGGCGATACTCGCGCCCTACATCGCGAATGGTCGGGCCTTCCTCGGGCAGGAGGTCAACGAGCATTTTCGCCCGCTGATGAACTGCCCGTCGTGGCTGACGTACCGCTGCGAAACAGATGGCGTGAAGGTCAAGAAGACGCCGCTCCACCGAGATATGGGCTGCGCGCATAACGGCGACGACGTGGCGAACCACACCAAGTTTAGCAACGCCGTCTACCTGCTACGAAACGAGCCCCACAAGCGCCACGGTGTCGGCTTCGCGTTTACGCCCGCGCACCCTTTCGTCGGCATCGATATCGACTGGTACAAGCTGGTCGAGGGTAGCGCGCAGCAGGATATAGTCGCGGATTTGCTCAAGTTCCCCACCCTCACGACGCGGTCGCTGTCAGGCAAGGGGTTTCACCTATGGGGGTACCTGCACACACCCATGCCCACACTGGGGGCGCTACGCCAAGGGCTGCTCGGTTGCATCGAAATCTACTGGAGCAGGCGGTTCTTCGCTACGACATTCGATGTCTGGCGCGACGCACCAATTGTTGACGCGACGAAGCTGGTAGACCGCATTCTGGATAAGCATGTCGAGCTGGGCGGAACACTCGACCAGACGCCCAATAGCGGACCGCTTCCGCCTGCGAATCTCGATCTCGAAACGGTGTTGATCGAGGTGCGCTACATGTCGTCGCTTCGCTACCAAGAGCAGGCGTACCTGTTCCCGCTTGCGAGCGAGCTAGGCGATCCGATCGCCGTTGCGCGACGCCAGAAGGCCCTCGCTAATTTCGTTGCGCGATACCCGGAGGCTGGCCGAGCCGACGGTCTGCCCTACGACGCCAACAAGGTCGATATGTCGATTGCTCGGACCCTCGCGCAGAAGACCAGCAACGAGGCGCACTTCATCGAAGTCCTACGGCGGCTAGGCATCCTGCGACCCGAGCGCAACGTCAAGCACCGCGACGCCCTGAACGTCGGCGAGAAGCAAACGGGCTACTACGCGTACACCTTCCGCAAGGCGCTAGGTCTCGTCGCTGTGGACAAGGGTGTGTGACGTATGCACCGCCCGCTGACACGCCGCGCAATACCCCGCACTGACGCACAGTTAACCCGTGCCGGCGGTTGCGGTTCGCGACGTACGATGACAACCCCAAAGCGCTAAACGCGCGTGCTGAACGAAATAGGGGCGTGCGCCGAAGGAACCTAAGCGCACGCCCCCTTTACGTGGCGCCCGCTGCGCACCACGAACCTGATCAGGATGAACCACGCCCGATCAGGCACTATTCGTAACCAACGCCCTGATCGCCATCCACCACACCACGGGCCAGATTAGCAGCGACGCCGCTAGTGCGAGCGTGTTCGACTTCGATCCTGCCGCGAGGGCGTAGAACGCAGCCGTCAGTCCGCCAATCAGCGCGTAAGCGAGCAGGTACGTGCCTAGCGTGCTCATAACGCACCGCCAGTCGCCCCGGCGTTTGCAGGGGCAGGCCCGTTTGGCATCGTGCCGTTCTGCACCGTAACCTTGACGCTCGCGGCCGCGCTACGAATGGCATTGGCGATGACCGCCGCACCCGCGTTGTGCGCTGCGGAGATCATGCTCGCCGCCGACTGCCCACCCGAAGTGTGCCCGGACTGAATTGCTGCCCCGGCCTGCGCGCCAGCCGCCGTAATCTCGGCCGCGCCGCCACCGAACGTCGCCTCGAACTTCGCATGGAAGGTTTCGAGGTTATCGAGCATTCTGACCGTGGTTTCGTTGCCCGGTTTCGTGCCGCCCAACGTCAGCGCGCGCATGATTGCGTTCTCGTCGTCTGATAGTCTTGCTCGCGGCGGCTTGGCGGGCAGCGGATCGTTGCGGTGCAGCTTGTTGTAGTCGTCGACGGCCTTCTGGTCGTTGATAAGGCCGAAGATGCGCCCGAGCGCTGCCTCGGCGATGGTGAAGGACGCTGTGAGCGCCCCTGTGGCCTGATCAAGCGCCTGCAATGCCTGCGTCGCCAAGGACGCTGCCAAGGTGGTCGGCGATAGCAGATCGGACCAGCTGAAATCGAAGCCGCCAAACGCTTGGTCGAGCTTGCCCGTCAACCACTCGATGGGGCCGACTTGGTTCGCCTCGCCTGCTGCGGCCTCGTCGCGCGCCAGCTGCTTCTTCTGTGCCGCGGCGACGCGCTGCTCAGCTTCGGCCGCTGCGGTTTGCCCTGCCTGTGCAGCGCGCTCGAAGGCCGCCGTAACCTCGTCCACTGTGGTCCCGGCCTTCTTCATCGCCGCAATCGTTCGCGGTCCGACGATGGCGTCCGCCTTGAGGCCCTGTTGGCGCTGAAACTCGCGGATCGCATCGTCCGCCACCGACCTGACGCGTGCGGATCGGCCGGGCGCGTTGAACGCCTCGTCCTTGTTCTCGGCCAAGGCGTCGACACGGGCGATGCGCTGCTCGCGTAGTGCAGCGATGCCCTGTGCCGTCGCCGAAGCTTTCGACTCGCCGTCGCCAAACATGCCTGCGGCCTGAATGAGCGCGCTACCAGCGACCGACAGCAGGCCTGCCGCCTTCGTCAACGGGTCCGTCGCCGTCAGGAAGGTCTTGGTCCCTTCGAGCAGCGCGATGCCCGACAGCACCTTGCCAGCAGGGCCTGCTAAGATATCCGTACCCGCCTTGAGCATCGTATCGGCGGCTTTGGCGAAGTTGCCTTGCTCGGCCTGCTTGCCTGCCTTGTCGAGAGCCTGTGCCACAGGGGAGATTTCGGCTGCAAAGATCGGCCCGAGCTTGTCGAGGTTGCGCGCTGCGGCCGTGTCGAACGAAGCGAGCAGCGCTTGCGTCGCGCCGCGGAAGGTGTTCGCGGCGAGCTGCGGATTCAGATCGGCGCGACGTGCGGCCTGCCGTCCGCGCTGAATATCGCCGTTGCGCAGCGAGGTCGCAATATCGGCGAGCGCTCGCGCCCCTGTGGTCGTGAAGCCGGCCATGTCATCGAGGAACGCCCCGATCTCGGCCGATGACGCATCGGTGAGACCCGCCTTTTCGAGGATCGGCATGATCCTGTTCGCTGTGAAGTCCACGAGATTTGCGCTGGCCTCGTTTGCGACGTCGCCGAGCGACGCGCCGCCCTTGCCGCGAAGGCCGAGGCGCGTCATTGCGGCCTTGTCGGATTCGTTCAGCGATCCGCGGATGAGGTCTTGAATGGCCATACGGAACTCAGCCGTCGACTGCCTGCCGCCTTCGTCGCGAACCAGCAGCAGGTCCGTGATCGCCTGCGGATTCATGGACTTGGCAATCGTCGGGCCGAGCTGTTGGATTGCCCGCACGGCCTCGTTGATGCCCATCTCGCCGCCCGACGCGATGGTCGCGCGAACGGCCGCCTGCTGAATGGCGTTGATCTTCTTCTCGTCGATATCCGCACCGAGGGCCTGCGAAAGGCGTTCTAGCTGCCGCGCCCCCTCAGCGCCCTGAACCGCATCCTTGTACGTCACGGCGAGCGTCTGCGCGTTGCGCGCCACGCGCTCCATGGCCGACTTGTATTGCGCTGTCGTCGCGTTCGCGGCCTTGAGCGTGCTCAGCTGCTCGACTGACGCATTGAGGATTTCGGCCGCAGGCACCTGCGGAAACTGCTCCTGCACGTCGCGCGACAGGGCGACGAACTTCGCTGTGTCGATCTCGTTGAAGCCTGCCTGCCGAACGCGGGTCTGCGCATCCTCGGCCGAGATCGTCGCGCGCCCTGTCTCAGCGACGGCGCCACGCGCGGCCCGATACAACTCATTGCCAATCGAGGCCTTGAACCCGAAGGCGATATCGCGCCCGAGGCTGCGCCCGAGGCCGCCGAATACCCCCGCCGTAATGCTGGCGGTCCGCTTGCGTGCCAGATTGTTCAGCGCAGCATTCGCTTGCGCCGTGTTGACCCTTACGTTGACGTTGACGCCCTTGCGCAGGCGGTTGGCGGCCGTATCGACGCGCTTGAGCGCGGTTTCGGCCTGCTTCGCGCCCGGCGCCGTGACACGAAGCGCAATCTTCGTGCTCGACATCTTCTTGGCCGTCACGAACAGCTTCTGCAATTCGCGATTGATCTTGGAGATATTTTTCGAGGCCTTGTCGTTCAGAAGCAACGTGGCCTGCTCAACAAATGAAGCCATCGGTCAATCCTTCTGTGCCGCACGCTGCGCGTTGCGCCTCGCGTTGAGGTACACACGCCGCGCGTCGCGAATCTCGGTGTGATAGTTGAGGTTGAAGTCCGTGCTGGCGACGACTACGGCGATCACGCGGTTGACCTCTTCACGAAACAGCGCGCCGTGCGAGTTCGTCAGGAAGTAGGCGCGAAGGTGCTTCTCGCTCACGTTAGCGCGCTTTGCGAGATCGCTTAGCGCATCGCGTGCCGCATAGGGGTTCCGCCCGACATAGTACTTGATGGCCGAGGTCGAACTGGCCGTCGCGTCGGCGTGTTGTGCCATGTCACACCAGCGGGTTGAAAGGGGCCGTGCTCGCTGGCAGCTGCACAACTTCACGCGGTGGGCACGGGTGTGTGTAGTGCAGCGTCACAGCGACACCTCGACTTCACGACGCATCGCGGCGACAGCATCGCGCAGCGCGTCGATCTTCGCGGGGTCGCACTGCCAACCATGCGGTTGCGCGTCGAGCGAGGCCGCGAGACTCGCAACGTTCCTGAGTTCGACCGCGAGGTCTCGCAGCTGCGGCGCGATCATATGCGATGCTGGCGCGCTCATTTCGCCCGCCCCTTACGCTGTGCCTCGACAGTCGCGGCGACGGCCCGTGCGGCCTCGCGCGCCATCTGCTTCGCTGCGACGCCATCGTTGATCATGGTGCGGAACGCCTGCACGACTGCCGGGGCGTCGTTGATCGGCACGGCGCAGTGGAACGCGAGATAGTCCCGCAGTTGCGCGTCGGTCGCGTTGGGGCGTGCTCGCACGTATTCTCGAAGCTTTGCGGTGTACATTGATCAACCCCCCGTGCCCAACGTCACCCAGGATGACCTTCGCGCCGCATCTTGTCCTGCGCCCGGGTGTTCGAGACGTCCTTGAGCGTCATGTCGACCGACGACGCCGCGACGACGTGGTCCGGCACGATGACGGGCGACGCCATGATCTGCGTCATCTGCAGGTGGGCCGGCGGGCGGTCGAAGACGATGCCCGAGACGTTGTTCGAAACGCCGATGCGATTCTCGGACCAGCGCTCGAAGCGGTCCTGCGCATCCGAGTCGATGCCGTAGCCGCCCAGCATGAACGTTTCCGCTTCCTCGGGCGTGATCTTGATGGCGACAGCGAGCGCCTCGGCGGTCCACCCGGCCGCGCGCATCGCGGCGATCTTCTGCTTGGTCG
This sequence comes from uncultured Mesorhizobium sp., assembly GCA_937958475.1. Classification (GTDB taxonomy): domain Bacteria; phylum Pseudomonadota; class Alphaproteobacteria; order Rhizobiales; family Rhizobiaceae; genus DUSC01. The sequence goes on from CALFXR010000028.1 coordinate 14,485, forward strand.
TAGCTTCGATTGCCATTGGTTTGGTTCCTTCTACAGGTTGTTGATTGCGAGGTTTGCGGCGCGGACTTGGTCGAGCGCGCGCTGAAGCATTGAGGTGGTCGTGCCGCCAGCGGACGGCAGACTCGCCATCACATCCAGGGTCGCCGACTCGTTGCTCGGGAAGCTCACGAGCGAGACTTCGAATAAGTCCCCGCGGCGCACGAACAGATATTCGTCGCCGTTCTTGTCGGTCTTGACCTCGCGGTCCTCGAGCAGGAACCCGACGCTGAAATTGAACCCGCCAATCTTCTGCATGACGGACCAGCGGTCGCGGACGTAGCTGACACTCAGGTCCAGCTCGGCCTCGATGTACAGGCCCTTGGTGCGATATTCGAGCAGCGTTATGACGCCAGCGGGCTTGGTCCAGTCGTGATCGAGCAGCAGCTTGATCGCCTTCGGACCTGTCAACCCGCGCGTGCGGATGGACTGCGTGAACGCGCCGTTTTGCACCTCGTGCCCGTGGTGGTCGCGGTCGGACGTCGATGCCCATCCTGCGACTGTGCCCGTTGTACCGCTCGGCGCCCGTAGCTCGATCAGCTGCCCACGACCGAATTGGCGCTGAGTGCCGCTCGCATCGAGTTCGGTGACGAGACCGCGGAAGCTCGCCTCGTAGCGCGCTTGTTCGGCCGCTCGCTGCTCATCGCCCACATGATGCGCGATCATCTGCTGGCACAGCGCGTGGGTCGCAGCGCTGAGGGCCTGAAAGCGAAGGAACGCACGCTTGAGGTCGTTCATTCTGCGCCGTCCTTCGTGAAATGGACCGTCTCGCCGTCCGAGAATCGCGTGATCGGGCATGGCGCGCCGATCATGAAGCGCCCACCAGTGATGAACGCGGGCAGCGTCAACAGCATCTCAGCTGTCGGCCGCCCAAGCGGGTCCGGTTTCGGGTCGAGATAATCCTCGGGCGTCTGTTTTGGTGACATAGCGTGCCTCGCTTCTGTCGGTTTCATTTCGTCTCGCGAGGTGGGGCCGCAAGATCAACAGGTGATACAGGCGGCCCCCTTCGACGCGAGGCACTTGTATCGACGCATGTCTATATTGAATCCGTCAAGTATTAATGTTGCGCGCTTCGCATTTTTACTGTATTCACTCGTTCACGAGTGCTAGATGCGCTGTAATCATGGGGTGTGTGGAGGTATCCATGCCGTTTAAACTGACATTCAACGCCGATCCTACTGGTGCGTATGCGCGTGCCGAGGAGAAGGCCAAGCGCGAGCTGGCCGCCAAGATTGCGGCCGGACGCAAGGAGTATGGCCCTGCACGCTGTCGCGACGTGGTCGCGTACATGGCGCAGGGCCACACGCTGACGGCATACGCGGGCTATCTCGGAGTCTCGCGAGGGCGGGTCGACGACTGGATCAAGACATATCCCGAGTTCGCCGAGGCGGCCGAGTGCGGTCGCGCAGCCGCTGTGCAGTTCTGGGAGAAGGAGCAGAAGACGGCGCAGACCGAGGGGCGCTCGTCGGCCGCGGCAGCGTTCGCCCTCAAGAACCTGTCGCCCCTCGATTGGCGCGAGAAGATCGAAGTCAAGTCCGACGTGCGCGTCAGCACGACGCAAGAGGAACTAGCCGATGCTATCGACCGAAAGTTCTCCAAACTCATCGAGCACGATCCCACCCTCGATGTCCAAAGCGTCACTCCTCGCAAGACTCGACACTGAGACCCGGCGAAAGTTCATCGCGAGCCTGTCAGAGCAGGAGCGGGCCTATCTGCCGCACAATTGGGCATTCTGGGCGCGGCCCGCTCAGCTCGCGCCAAAGGGCGCATGGGAGACGTGGTTGATCCTCGCGGGCCGCGGCTTCGGCAAGACGCGCAGCGGTGCCGAATGGGTTCGCGAGAAGGTCAAAGAGGGGTGCTCGCGGATCGCAATCGTCGCCGCGACGGCCGCCGATGCTCGCGACGTGATGGTTGAGGGCGAAAGCGGCATCGCCGCCGTCTGTTGGGAGCACGATGTAACCCACGAAGGGGAGGGGATGGGCCGGCCGAAGTACGAGCCGTCCAAGCGTCGCCTGACATGGGCGAACGGGGCGCAGGCCATCCTATACTCGGCCGAGGAACCCGACCGACTGCGCGGGCCTCAACACGACGCAGCATGGGCCGACGAAATCTGCGCTTGGCAGTACGGGCGCGACACGTGGGACATGCTGCAATTCGGCCTGCGCCTTGGCGAGCTACCGCAATGCTGCCTGACGACCACGCCGAAACCGATGGCGCTGCTCCGCGACGTCATGCTCGACGCTGGCACTGTGGTCACGGGTGGTAGCACGTATGACAACGCGGCCAACCTCGCGCCGGGCTTCATGCGGGCGATCGCCAAGAAGTACGAGGGCACGCGCCTCGGTCGACAGGAGCTTCACGCCGAGATCCTTGACGACATGCAAGGCGCGCTTTGGCAGCGCGAATGGTTCGACAAAGGCCGCCGCGCGCCGGGATCGATTGTCGAACTGGTCCGGGTCGTCGTCGCGGTCGATCCGACAGGCTCGCGCGGGGGCGACGCGACTGGCATTGTCGTCGCTGGCAAGGGCGTTGACGGCCGCGCCTACGTTCTCGCCGACTACTCCTGCAACCTGTCGCCAAGCGGCTGGGGGAGGCGCGCTATCGACGCCTACCGACGCTACGACGCCGACCGGGTCGTGGCCGAAACGAACTTCGGTGGGGAGATGGTCGAGGCGACGATCCGCACCGTCGACGTCTCGGTGCCGTATAAGGCCGTCCATGCGTCGCGGGGCAAGGTCGTCCGCGCCGAACCAATCGCCGCACTCTACGAACAGGGCCGGGTCTCGCACGTCGGCAAGCTGGACGAACTCGAGGACCAGTGCTGCCTCATGGCGGCTAATGGCTTCGAGGGGGAAGGATCGCCGGACCGCGTTGACGCGCTCGTCTGGGCCTTGACCGAACTGATGGTCGAAAGCGTTGACGATGACGAGAACTGGACGATGAAGCAGGCCGCGCCCGGCATTTTCAACTGGGTGCGCAAAGGGGTGCGTGCGCAGGATGAGACGCCAACCGTGCGGCATGACGGCCCGCTGGTGCCGCGGCACTACACCGACATTTCAACACTGGTCGACGACATGATCCGGAGCACCACTCGATGAACCTGCCGAAAGGAATGTCCGCAATCGAGGCCCACAACCGCGCCGTTGGCGAGCGCGCTGTTCGCTTGCAACGCGAGCGCCGCGACCGCATTCGGGCACGCGAAGAAGCCGAGCGCGCTGAACGCCGGCCGCAGGTCTCGAATGTGATCTCTCCGTTCCAGCGTCTCGTTGACGTGAACCTCGCGGAGGATGACGCGGGGATCGCTTGGTGGGCCTTCTGGAAGCGTCGTCGCTGACGCTGTGATCATGGGGTGTGTGGCATGACTTGGGCGCGCGCTGGCGTTCGGACCTGTCGCCATTGCGGGGCCTCGTTTCGGACGAAGTGTCGGCTGTATTGCACGCGAACCTGTCGGCGTCGCGCGGCCGTTGATCGTGAAGAGGCCCCGCTAAGGGCGTACCTTGCCGAGCGGGCTATCGAGCAGGCACGTCGAGATGCTGAGTGGAACGCGGCCGCGCCTCATTAAGGTTTCGCTGTAGTGAGCGCCGCCTTGGCCAGCTGTCTGATCCGCTCGTCCTCTTTGTATTGGTCGAGTTGCGAGGGGTAGTAATAGTTGTGGCCGCTGTCCTTGTAGGGGACGATCCGGCCATCGGCGATCCGGGTGTCCATCGTCCGGCGGCTGTTCTTCGCCTTCCATCCTAGGTACTCGCACGCCTGCTTGGTGTTCAATCGCGCTTCGCCGGGCAGGGGCGTGTGGGGTCTGGTCGTCGGGTTGTACGGCATGGTCGGGGTCGCTCGGTTGATCGAAGTCGCGAACGTATCGATGTGTCCGCGAACCCGTCAATCGGGCGATGTGCAACTATGTGCAGTTATGTATTTGTGGAAATTTTTATGCAATCGGTTTCGTGAATTCGCAAAGTATTGAAATTGTTATATTTTTCTGCATATCAGGTGTTGAACTTGAACAGCAGCACGTCGCCGTCCTGGACGACGTATTCCTTGCCTTCGTCGCGCGCCTTGCCGGCCTCCTTGGCCGCAACCTCGCCGCCCAGCCCGACGAAATCGTCATAGGCGATGGTCTGTGCACGGATGAAGCCGCGCTCGAAGTCGGTGTGGATGACGCCGGCCGCCTGCGGGGCCTTGGTGCCCTTGTGGATCGTCCAGGCGCGCGTCTCCTTGGGGCCGACGGTGAAGTAGGTGATGAGGTGGAGCAGGTCGTAGCCGGCGCGGATCAGCTTGTCCAAGCCGGGCTCCTCGAGGCCGAGATCGGTGAGGAACTCCTTGGCCTCCTCGTCGGGAAGCTGCGCCACCTCTGCCTCGATGGCGGCCGAGATGACGACGACGCGCGCGCCCTGCGCCTTCGCCATCGCCTCGACGGCACGGGTGTGCTCGTTGCCGGTCGCGGCGTCGGCTTCCGAGACGTTGCAGACATAAAGCACGGGATGCGAGGTGAGCAGGTTGAGGCCCTGCAGGATCGCCAAATCTTCCGGCGCGATGCCGTCGAGCATGACGCGCACGGGCTTGCCGTCATTGAGCAGCGCCAGCGCCTTCTCCATCACCGGCAGGACGGTCAGGGACTCCTTGTCCTTCACCGCGGCGCGCTTGCGCACCTGGACGATGCGCCGCTCGAGGCTTTCCAGGTCCGACAGCATCAGCTCGGTCTCGACCGTCTCGGCGTCGGCGACCGGATCGATGCGGCCCTCGACATGGGTGATGTCGTCGTTCTCGAAGCAGCGCAGCACGTGGACGATGGCGTCGACCTCGCGGATGTTGGCGAGGAACTGGTTGCCCAGCCCTTCGCCCTTGGAGGCGCCGCGCACGAGGCCGGCGATGTCGACGAAGGAGATGCGGGTCGGGATGATCTCCTTCGACTTGCCGGCCGCCGCGAGCTTCTTCAGCCGCGGGTCGGGAACCGCGACCTCGCCGGTGTTCGGCTCGATGGTGCAGAACGGGTAGTTCGCCGCCTGCGCCGCCGCCGTGCGCGTCAGCGCGTTGAAGAGGGTGGACTTGCCCACGTTGGGAAGTCCGACGATGCCGCATTTGAAGCCCAAGGGATCCGTCCGTTCTGAAGTGTCGGGAGTTGCGGCTGGCTATGCGGAATGGGGCGGAAAAGGTCAAGGGCAGCGGGTCTTCCGGAAAAATGACAAAGTGTCAGAAAATTTTTGACACGACGTCAAAAATCGCCTAGATGGAAGCAGGCGAGCATGGGAAGGGTGCGATGAACGTCGCGACGGGCGGCAAGAGGCAGAGGACGCGTGACCAGCTTCTGGTCGCCGCGCAGGAGCTGCTGCTCGAGGGCAACGTGCCGCTGACCATCAAGCTGGTCGCCAACCGGGCCGGCATGGTCCATGCGAGCTTCTACAACTATTTCGACACGATCGACGCGCTGCTGGCCGAGGTCGAGCAACTGTTCTTCGCCGCCCATGGGCGCCTGATGGCCGAGCTGGTCGGCGGGCGCGGCGACATCGCCGAGATCTTCGCGCTGATCACCCGGCAGACGCTGCGCTTCGTCGTGCAGTCGCCGCGGAACGGCCGCATCATGTTCGACAGCGGCCTGCCGATCGACCGCTTCATCGGCGACCTCAGGCAGGCGCTGCAGACCGACATCAGGCGCGGCGTAGCGAGCGGCCGGTTCAGGGCGGTCGACACGGCGCTATCGGCGGCAGTGATCGCCGGCAGCGTCATCGGCGTCGCGCTCGAACTGCATCGCGGCCGGCTGGGCGCCGATGCCGTCGAGGCGGCGACCCGGATGCTCCTCGAACACCTCGGCGTCGAGGCCGGGGAGGCCGTGCGGCTGGCGCGCATGGAGGCGGCGTTCCTCGATCCGCCGAAGCTGCCGCTGACCTGGCAGTCGATCCGGCCGCCCGACGGCTGACGACCTCACCCCGCCAACAGACTGATCCGAAGAACGAAATCGCGCGCGGCTTTTTCCGCGCGGCGGCGAAGCCATGCCGCGAAAGGAGTGCACGATGACGAAAGACGAGGGAACCGGAATCTTCCGCCGAGGCGAGCCCGGTTATGCCGAAGCCCGCCGCGAGGCGACGTGGAACGCGCGCGACTGCGGGCGCCATCCCGACGTGATCGTCCAGGCGCGCAGCGAGGCGGACGTCGTCTTCGCGGTGCGCATGGCGAGGGACGCGGGCCAACGCATCGGCGTGCGCTCCGGCGGCCATTCCTGGAACGCCAACCACATCCGCGACGGGGGCATGCTCATCGACGTGTCGCGGCTGGCGGACGTCGAGATCGATCCAGCAGGCATGATCGCCAGGGCCGGTCCCGGCTGTGGCGGCGTCGACCTCGCGCTCGAACTGGCGAAGCGCAAGCTGTTCTTCCCGGCCGGGCACTGCAAGGGGGTCAAGATCGGCGGTTACCTGCTCCAGGGCGGCTACGGCTGGCACTCGCGCGAGCTCGGCCCGGCCTGCCAGAGCGTCATCGGCATCGACTATGTCGACGCCGACGGGGCGTTGCGCCATGCCAGCGAGACCGAGAACGCCGACATGTACTGGGCGGCGCGCGGCGCCGGGCCGGGCTTCTTCGGCGTGGTGACGCGTTTCCACCTGCGGCTCCACAGGCGGCCTGCCGTGATCGGCTTCACAGCGACCGCCTATCCGGCGAGCCGGCTGGAGGAGGTCGTGCGCTGGGCGCACGGCGTCGGCCCCGCCGTGCCGAACTCGATCGAGCTGATGCTGATCCTGTCGCGCCACATCCCGGCGGTGAAGGGGCCGGGCATCCTGGTCTTCGCACCGGTCTTCGCCGAAAGCTACCGCGCCGCGCGCGAGGCGGTCTCGGTGCTGAAGGGGAGGCCGCGCGGCGCGCGGCTCCACGTCCCCTTCATCCCATTCAGGCAGGCGTGGATGTACGAGATGGTGATGAACCACTATCCGACCGACCACTGCTACGCCGTCGACAACATGTGGACCCATGCCGGGGCGGACGCGCTGCTGCCCGGCATCGAGCAGGTGGTCGAGACGCTGCCGGCGGCCCCCTCGCACATGCTGTGGATGAACTGGTCGCCGCCGCCGAGCCGGCCGGACATGGCCTATTCGATGGAGGACAACACCTACATCGCGCTCTACGGCGTCTGGAAGGACGAGCCGCGCGGCGCCGACCGCTGGGCGCGCGACAACATGGCGGCGATGCAGCACCTGGCGAGCGGCATCCAGCTCGCCGACGAGAACCTCGCCAACCGGCCGATGCCGTTCATGAAACCGGGCAACATGGCGAAGCTCGACGCGCTCAGGGCCGCGTACGACCCGGCCGGCCGCTTCCATGCCTACATGGGGCGGGCGTGATGCGCGCGAAGCCTGTCGACGGACGTCATCCCGGCTGGAGCGCGCGCGACCTCGCCGAGAAGCCCCATGCGCGGTTCTGGACGCCGGCGCTTGCGCCGCTGAGCCGGCGCGCCGCCGCCGCGGTGGTGCGCGGGCCCGTCGCCGACCATCTCCTGCCAGGGATCGAGCGCGCGGCCGAGACCCTGCTCGCCGACGGACCCGTGCTGGAGGACGGCTATGCGCTCATGGCCGACGGCTCGGTCCACGTGGCGATCCTCACAGACATGCCCGGCGTGACGCCGGCGATGATCGACTGGTGGTTCGGCTGGCATTCCGACAGCCCTGAGCGCTACAAGCTCTGGCACCCGATCGCCCATGTCCATGCCCGTTGGAAGGAAGCCCCGCCGCACGGCACGGCGGGCAGGGCGCGCTATGTCGGGCGCACCTCGATCGTCGACGAGTATATCGGTTCCGAACTCGGCCGCTACGCGATCCGTTTCGTCGCGCCGGAGAGCCTGGGATTTGCCGCGAACGCCTTCGCCGACGAGCGAACGGCCACGGCTGTCTGCGCGCGCGCCGGAATGGCGGATCTCCCCGTCGATGCCGGCTGGCTGATCCACCACGTCCGCGCCACGGCGACCGGCAGCGAGATGCGCTCGCGCTTCTTCATCGGCGGGCGCTATGCGGCGCTGCGCGGGGGCGGCGGCGCGGGCAGGGCTCTTTCGCCCGTCCTGCGCAGGCTGGTCGGCGCAGGCGAGGCCGACGCGCGCAACCTTCTGGTCCATTGCGCTGAGGAGATGGCGCACCTGGCGGGCCTCCTGCCGGCGCTGCACGCGGCCTGCCGCGACCTGTCCTGAGAGGTTCTGGCCGGCCGGCGCGTTCAGTCCTTGCCGAGCAGCTTCTTCAGCATCGCCGCCATCGGCCCGGTCTCGGGGACCTTCACCGCGGGCTGCTGCGGCCGCGCCTGGCGGATGTGGCTCTGGCCCTTCGTCTGCGCGCCGGGCGCCTCGGCGGGCGCGCGGCCGGGCTTCGCCGCACCCGGCACTGCGAGTGCGAGCTTGTTCATGAAGCTGTTGTCGTCGCCGCGCACAAGCATCTCTGCATTGTCGGCGATGGCGTCGAGCAGCGGGTCGAGCCAGACGCGGTCGGCCTTGGCGAAATCGCCGAGGACGTGGTTGTGCACCATCTCCTTGTCGCCGGGATGGCCTATGCCGATGCGAACGCGGCGGTAGTCCTTGCCGACATGGGCGTCGAGCGAACGGATGCCGTTGTGGCCGCCGGCGCCGCCTCCGGTCTTGATGCGTACCTTGCCGGGGGCGAGGTCGAGTTCGTCATAGAGCACGACGAGGTCGGCGGGCGTCAGCTTGTGGAAGCGCAATGCCTCGCCGACGGCCTGGCCGGAGAGGTTCATGAAGGTCTGCGGCCTGACCAGCAACACCTTCTCGCCGGCCAGCGTGCCGGACGCGATCTCCGCCTGGAACTTCTTTGACCAGGGCGAAAACGAATGGCGGCGGGCTATCGCCTCCGCCGCCATGTAGCCGACATTGTGCCGGTTGTTCGCGTACCTGGCTCCCGGGTTCCCGAGACCGGCGATGACGAGCATGGCCGAACTCCTCCCGGGACGGGGATCAGGCCCCGGCTTCCGCCTCGCCGGCGGCGTCGCCTTCCGACCGCGCCGCAGCGGAGCCGGCGATGGTCGCGATGGTGAAGTCGCGATCGGCGATCACCGGCTTGACGCCGGCGGGCAGCGTCACCGCGGAGATGTGGATCGAGTCACCGATGTCGGCCTCGGACAGGTCGACGGTGATGAAGTCGGGGATGGCATTGGCCGGGCAGTGGAACTCGACCTCGTGGCGGACGATGTTCAGCGTGCCGCCGCGCTTCAGGCCGGGCGACTTGTCCTCGTTGGTGAAGTGGACGGGGACCTGGACGTTGACTTCCGTGTCCTTGCCGACCCGCAGGAAGTCGACATGCATCGGGAAGTCGCGGACCGGATCGAGCTGGAAGTCCTTGGGCAGGACGCTGATCTTCTGGCCGCCGACGTCGATCGTCGCGACCGTCGTCAGGAAGCCGCCGCCGTGGATCTTGTAGTAGATCTCCTTGTAGGAGAGGGCGATCGCCAGGGGAGGCTGCTTGTCGCCGTAGATGACTGCAGGCACTTTGCCGTTGCGGCGAACGTCACGGGCGGACCCCTTACCGACCTGTTCGCGCACTTCGGCCTTGAGCTCGTAGGTGGTGCTCATGGCTTTTCCTTTCGGGTTATGGAGCGTCTTGCGGCAGGCGGTTCTGCGCCGGCCGAAAACGTCGAAAACCGTCAGTCCGGCGCACGACCTGTCCGCAGGCGGACGTGGCATAGGGATCGCGCGAGGAAGACGGCCTTCCGCCGCGTTGCCTCCAAGGGTGTCTACGCGGGTGGCGGCTCTATAGCGGAAGGGATGCCGGGGTGCAAGGATCGGCGGTTTTCATTCCTCGCCGTCCTCTCCCTCGCTGTCGGAGGCCACTTCGAAGTCGCCCTGCATCGAATCGGACGTTCCGAGAAAGGTGAAAAGCATGCGCTCGGTCCTCGTGCCGACCTGCGTGCACGAGCCGTCCCGCTTCGGCGCCTTTCCTTCGAGCACGATTGTCGAATTGTCGGCCGAGACGGTGCCGCTGACCGGGTAGGCAATCTGCCCGCAGGTGCTGGAAAAGGAGTATGCCTCGCCCGTGTAGGTGCGGCCGTCAGCCGATTTGCCATCGAACAGCACGGTGAATTCCTCGATGCCGACGGAAGCGAGGACGCGGCGCGGCTTCACGTAGACGATGCTGCGCAGATCGTCGAGCCGGGCGAGGCCCATGGTCGACCCGTTGTGATCCCAGTAGCTGGTGATCGGCGCGTCGTCGATCGAGCGCCCGCTCTGCGCGTCCGCCTTGGCCTGCTCGAACCGGGCGGCGAAGGGCGCCACGTCGACGCGGAAGCGTTCGCGCACGGTCGCCATATCGGTACCCTTTGAGACATAGTCGAGCGTGAACTCCGCATTCGCGGTGCCCGACGGGTGGCAGGTCCTGTCCAGACGCGTCCGCTTGCCCTTGCCGGTGAGGCGCCGCCCGTCCTTGTCGAACCGCAGGCTCGCTTCGTAGAAGTCGGGCGCGCAGCGCGCCGCAAAAGAATAGACGGAGCCTTTGGCGGCGCTCTTGCCGCCGAACGAGGCTTCGAGGAACGTCGTTCCGGTGCTTACCCCCATGGCGGCCATCGCGTCGGAGGGCTCGACGAACACCATCTGTCCGAAGCCTTCCGACGTCAGGTAAGCCAGGATCGATCCCTCATGGCTCCAATAGCTGTCCAGTTGTCGTTCGCCGTCGCCGAACAAGTAGGGTTCCCAGTCTGAAGACAGATCGAGAATCTGCGCACCGGACGCCTCCTGCCCGAGCGCGGTCAGCGTGTTCTGGTACTTCCAGGTCAGGCCGAGGTCCGCCGGATCGACAGGCTGCAGCCACACGCTGAAGGCTTCTTCCTCGCGCGGAGGAAAGCTTACCCGGACGAGCCCTTCGAAATGGATGAAGGCATGTTCCTCCAGGCCTTCGGCCGCGTCCGCCTCATAGCGGTAATACTCGCTGGCATGGGCGCTGACCAAGAGCTGAGCGCCACCGGACTCGACGATCAGTCCGCCGCTGACGGCGAGGTCATCGGGCACATTGGGTATCCAAGAGTCCTCGGGCGCATCGTCGATGCACAGAACCGGCTTGAGTGCCTCCATGGCTTCGCTTTCGATCGCAGGCATCACCTCGCCGCACGACTTGCCTTTCGCCGGGACATCCCAGACGACGGTCGACGACTCGTTGTTCGGGCACTGGATGCCGCGCAGCGGCAGATCAATCGAAATGTAGGCGAGTTGGCCGTCATACGCCTCGAACTTCTCGAGCACCGAGAAGTTCGCGTCCGGTATCGGGTAGCCGCTGCAGAAGTCGAGGAAGCCCGGCGGCGACACCACGATCGGAAATACTTCGGCCTGCTTCCTGAACGAGAAATCCTTGTTGATGTTCTCGATCTTCTGCCGGGCAATGACGGAGAAACGGCCCGACGGGAAGCGGTTGATGTATTGCTGATAGGATTCGGCTGAATCGAGAAGCGCCACCTTGTCCCATAGCAGGGCTTCGACTTCGGATATCTCGACCTTCGTCGTCGGCGGGACGAAATGGAAATCGCGATAGACGGCCGAACTCTCCCACGGTTCCTGCTGTCCCCTGGTCCGCTCCATCACCTTTTCGCGCACATGGTCGAAGACCTGCCTGATGTCGAGGCCCGGCACCAGGATCGCCTCGGCGAGCGCTGCCGCATAGGGGCTGGTGCCCGTGTCGCCGTCGGACGCGGTCTTTCCCGGCGCGGTCGAGTAGGCGATCAGCTGGCCGGTGGTCTTCGCCGGTTCGGCGAGGCCTTTCTGCAAGGGGGTTGCGCCGCGGTTGCGCTGTTCGAGCGGATCGTCGCGGCAGGCATCGAGGACAAGTATGTGCAGTTCGGCCCCCGTGTCGGCAAGGCGGCCGGCGAGAAGATCGACATCGATGCTCGTCGTCTCGAGCGCGTCGGCATCGTTCAGTTCCGCATCGACGGGCAGCAGGTAGTTGCGGCCGTTCCTCTGGATCCCATGGCCGGCGAAATAGACCATGACGACGGGATCGTCCGCTCGCTTCACGGTCGCCGCGAAGGCCTCGATAGCCGCGAGGATGGCCTTCCGGTCGGCGTTGGCAACCTTCGTGGCGGTGAAGCCGACCGCTTCCAGGGAGCGGGCGACCACCTCGATGTCGTTTTCTGGATTGCGCAACGGGGTAGCGGCCACGTAGCGGCTGTTGCCGATGAGCAGAGCCAATCGGTCGGCCGCCGTCGCCCCCGTCGCAGACAACAGAATCAACGCCAATATGGCGATCCAGCGGAACATGCCGTCCCTCCCTCTGCCGTTGGGGAAGGTTACAGAAATCAGTCGTTCTGGGAAGGACTATGACCTTGACCAGCGGCGCGTGAAAAAAAGAGCCCGCCGCCATGTCCCGGCAGCGGGCGAGTGAGGACACTTTGCGGCCGCCGGTCGCGGCCGCGAACCGCTAGAGCCGCCAGGGTTGGCGCATCGCCCGCCATTGCGCCCAGAAGACCCGCGACGGGCCGAGCGCGTCGACCGTGCTCAGGCCGACGTCGCGCAACATGCGGTCGTCGCCGCGCTGCGCCTGCAAGCCGATCTTCCTGACCCAGTCCATTCCGCGCCTCCGATGCAACGCTCTCGTCCGTTGTATGGCGCTGCCTTTGACATCTGACAAACGAATTGAAATGATGTCAGGCATCAAGTAAGCGAATGGCGTATCGCATGAAACCGCAACTCGACAGCGATCTCCTGAGGACCTTCGTCGCCATCGCCGACGCGCGCAACTTCACCCATGCGGCCATCGCGGTCGGGCGCACGCAGTCGGCGGTGTCGATGCAGATGAAGCGGCTCGAAGAGACCGTCGGCGCGCCGCTGTTCGAACGCGGATCGCGCGGGGTGCGGCTGACCGCCAAGGGCGAAGGGTTCGTCGCCAGCGCCCGTCGCATCGTGACGCTTCTCGACGAGGCGGCCGCCTCGTTGCGCGCGCCGCCCCTCGACGGACCGGTGCGCATCGGCATTCCAGAGGAATACGGCCACACGGTCCTGTCGCCGGCGCTCGGCGCTTTCGCCAAGCTGCATCCCAACGTCGAGATCACCGTGCGCTATGCCCCGTCGTCGGTGCAGATGGCGGCGCTCGCCGACGGTGAGCTCGACCTCGCGGTCGTCTTCGAGTGGCAGGAGCCGTCCGGCGGCGAGGTGCTGATGATCGACCCTACCGTCTGGGTGACGTCGGATCTGTACCACATGCACGAGGAGCGCCCGTTGCCGGTGGCGGTCTATCTGGACTCCGGATGGTGCCGCGACTTCGCCCTGCGCTCGCTCGAAGTCCGCGGCATCCCCTATCGCATCGCCTACAAGAGCGAGACCTGCGGCGGCCTCAAGCTCGCCGTCACCTCCGGCCTCGCCGTCGCGCCGATCTCGCGCAGCAACATTCCGGCAGGCTGCCGCGAACTGATCGCGACCGACGGCTTCGGCACGATCGACAGTTCCAATGTCGTGCTTCATCGCAACCGTGCGGCGGTCGGAAGCGCCGTCGAGGAGATGGCCGCGGCGATCCGCGAGGCATTTCGGCGCGGCGGCCATCCGGGCTAGCGGCCGGCCAATTTCGGGTGACCGCGCGATTCTTGACCTTTCGCAAAGACGTCGATCCCGAAAGAACCATATGGGAATAACGTTTTCTCCTTTCTGGACGGCAGCACCCGTCCGGTCCTAGGATGCCGCCCGGTTGGGAATCATGATGAACGGCAGAAGGTATTGGCCGCGCTGGAATGTTGCCGCGAGGGCGCTCGTCGCCCTGGCGCTCGTTCTCGTCGCCTTTGCCCACAAGCCGCTCGGCCTGTCCGGGCATGCGGATGCTCTGGCCTATGTCCTCCCCGACGGACAGGTGCCGGTCATCTGCACGACCATCCCGGACGACCACGGGACCGGCCGGACCCTGCACGCGACGGTCTGCGACGCCTGCCTGATCTGCGGCTCCGTCCTTCTTCCCGCACCTGCGGCGTTGAAGGTTCCCCAGCCGATCGCTTCGGTCGCCCTGGCGGTTCCGCGGGCCGCCCCGGTCCTGAGGCGCGCCGCCTGGCCGCCCTCGGCCCCACCGCACGCGCCGCCGGCCGCCTGAGCCGTAGCGACGCTGCACCGTACCGGTGCGGCTGCCATCCGTCCAAATTCCCGTTAAATCCGGACCGGCTGATGCCGGCCGTCAAAATCTATGAGGGATTCCCCCATGTTGAAGAAACTGCTCGTTGCCACGTCCGTCCTCGCCTTCGGCGCGACCGCTGCTTTCGCCCACGCCACCTTCGAAGTCCAGGAAGCGACCGTCGGTTCGACCTACAAGGCCGTGCTGCGCGTGCCCCACGGCTGCGACGGCAAGCCGACCAAGGTCGTGCGCGTGCAGATCCCGGAAGGCGTCATCGCGGTCAAGCCGATGCCGAAGGCCGGCTGGAAGCTCGAGACCGTCAAGGGCAAGTACGAGAAGACCTACGAGAACCACGGCTCGCAGGTGTCGGAAGGCGTCAAGGAAGTGATCTGGAGCGGCGGCGAGCTGCTCGACGAACACTATGACGAGTTCATCTTCCGCGGCATGCTGACCGCCGGCCTGCCGGCGGGCGAGATGCTCTACTTCCCGGCCATCCAGGAATGCGACGGCGCTGCCGAGCGCTGGATCGAGATCCCCGCCGCCGGCCAGACCTCGCACGACCTCGAGATGCCGGCCCCCGGCATCAAGCTGAAGGCGAAGAACTGAGAATACGCGCCGCGGCGGCTGTCGTCGCCGCGGCGCGTTCTCCGGCAGCGTGGCGCCGGGCGGCCAGCAATTCGGGAGGTACGGCCATGAAAGGCCTGGCAGCACTTGCCCTTGCGCCCGCTTCACGGCGCATCGCGCTGGTCGTCGCGGCGCTCTTCACCTGCCTGCTCGCCGCATCCGGCCAGGCTTCGGGCCATGCCGCCCTCATCTCCTCCGAGCCGGCCGACGGGACCGTGGTGGCGGCGGCGCCGCCCGTCCTGAGGCTCACCTTCAGCGAACCCGTCGCTCCACTGGTCCTGCGGCTGTTTCGTCCCGACGGGTCGGCAGTCGACCTGACCGACTTCCAGACACGGGACGCCGCGGTCGAGATCGGCCTGCCCGATCTTCCCGACGGAACCAGCATGCTGTCGTGGAGGGTCGTCTCCATCGACGGCCATCCGGTCGGCGGATCGGTGTCGTTTTCCATCGGCGCGCCCAGTGCCGAGCGGCAGCTTGATGCGGCGTCGGACACGTCCGGCGCCGTTCGCGCCGCGATATGGCTCGTACGGACCGTGCTCTACTTCGGGCTCCTGTTCGGGGCGGGCGGGGCGTTCTTCCTCGCCTGGATGGCGCCGGGCTCGCGCGCCGGCACCCGATTCATCCGGGCGACGCTGCTCGCCGGACTGGCAGCGGCTCCGCTCGCGCTCGGACTGCAAGGCGTCGACGCGCTCGGCGTGGACCTCGGCGGCCTTCTCGAAGGCCGGATCTGGGCCGCCGGGTTCGGCACCAGCTACGCGAACACGGTGCTCGCCGCCGGGCTCGCGCTCGCCGCCGGCCTTCTCGGGAGCGGACGGAGCGCGGGACCGCTGCAGAAGGTCGCCGGCGCCGCAGCCCTCGTCGGAACCGGGCTCGCGCTCGCGCTCAGCGGCCATGCCTCGGCCGCGCAGCCGCAGTGGCTGACGCGGCCGGCGGTATTCGTCCACGGCGTCGCCGCCGCGTTCTGGATCGGCGCGCTCGTGCCGATGGCGGCCGCGCTGCGATCGCCGGAGGGGCCGGCGCTTGCGGGGCTCAAACGGTTCTCGCGGGCGATTGCCGTCTTCCTCGCGGCTCTCGTCGCGGCAGGCGTCGTCCTGGCGGTGATCCAGGTGATCGACCCGAGAAAACTCGGCGGGACGGAGTACGGGCTGGTCCTGCTCGCGAAACTCGCCATCGTCGCCGTCCTGCTGGCGCTCGCGGCGCTGAACCGCTGGCGCTTCACCGTTCCCGCGCTCGCCGGCGACGCGGCGGCGGGCCGGAACCTGCGCCGGTCGATCAAAGTCGAGATCGTGCTCATCGCCGCGATCCTGGCGGCCGTCGCACTCTGGCGCTTCACGCCGCCGCCGCGCGTGCTGATCGCGGAAGCCGCAACGCCGGCGTCGATCCATCTGCATTCCGCCGCGGCGATGGCCGACGTCTCGGTCAAGCCCGGGCGAATGGGGCCGGTCGCGGTGGCGATCTATCCGATGGCCGCCGATTTCTCCCCGATGAAGGCAATGGACGTGACGCTGGTCCTGTCCAAGGCCGATGCCGGGCTGGAACCGCTGCGGCGTGCCGCGACGGAGATCGACGGCGTGTGGCGGATCGAGGATCTCCAGATCCCGCTTGCCGGGACCTGGCAGATCCGGGTCGACATCCTGATCTCGGATTTCGAGATCGCGAAGCTGTCGGGCGAAATGCAGCTGAAGCCCTGAGCGCGGTTCAAGGCCGGGGGCAGCGCCCGCCGGCGGGCGCCCGCGGTGCTTCTCAGTCGAACAGGCTGGAGACCGATTCCTCGCTCGCCGTGCGCGAGATCGCCTCGCCGATCAGGTCGGCGATCGAGACGACGCGGATGTTCGGTGCGTCCATGACGGCCTGGGTCGGCTGGATCGAATCCGTGATGACCAGTTCCTGCAGCTTCGAGCCGGCAATGCGGGCGACCGCGCCGCCCGACAGAACGCCGTGGGTGATGTAGGCGGTGACGCTCGATGCGCCCTTTTCCAGGAGCGCGTCGGCGGCGTTGCACAGCGTGCCGCCCGAATCGACGATGTCGTCGAACAGCAGGCAGTCCTTGCCGCGCACGTCGCCGATGACGTTCATGACTTCCGATTCGCCGGGCCGCTCGCGACGCTTGTCGACGATGGCGAGCTGGGCGTCGACGCGCTTGGCCAGCGCGCGGGCGCGCACCACGCCGCCGACGTCCGGAGACACCACCATGACGTTGGCGAGCTGCTTGTACTTCGCCTTCACGTCGCGGGCCATGACCGGAACCGAGAACAGATTGTCCGTCGGGATATCGAAGAAACCCTGGATCTGGCCGGCGTGGAGATCGAGGGTGAGCACGCGGTTGGCGCCGGCGCGGGCGATCATGTTGGCGACGAGCTTCGCCGAGATCGGCGTGCGGCCCGACGCGCGGCGATCCTGCCTCGCGTAGCCGAAATAGGGGATGACCGCCGTGATGCGCCGCGCCGAGGAGCGCATGAAGGCGTCGATCATGATCAGCAGTTCCATCAGGTGGTCGTTCGTCGGAAACGACGTCGACTGCAGGATGAAGATATCCTGGCCGCGGACGTTTTCCTGGATTTCGACGAAGATCTCCTGGTCGGCGAAACGCCTGACGCTGGCTTTCCCCAGGGGTATGTTCAGATAGCGCGCAACCGCCTCCGCCAGAACCCGATTGGAATTGCCAGCGAAAAGTTTCATGCAGGGTCCTTGGGGAACAACCGCTCTCGTTCGATCGGGCTTTTATCCGGCTTCGCCGTTAATGCAAGCGGCACGCAGGGATTCACCGACATATTCCAAAGAAAGGATTTCGCCGGCTGTTCGCGGCTCAACCGGCGCGTGCCGACAGCCATGCCGCGAGTTGGCTCGCCGTCGTGTCGGCGACGGCTCGCATGTCGGCCGCGGAGACGGCCGTCCAACCCGTCCCGGTGCCGCCGGCCACCTTCTGCTGGCCCTGGATGCGGTGCAGCCTGTTGCCGGCGGGATCGAGAACGTCCCAGACATAGATGACCGTGGTGTCCTTCCCCTCGGTGAGCGCCGAGAGGTAGCCCTTGAGCAGGTGCGTCGTGCCGGGTTCGCCGGACCGGGCGATCGCGATGCCGGATTCGCGGACGCGCAGCGCCAGTTGTTCGGTGAGTGGGGTGACCGCCTCGACCGTCGAACCGACGATCGGCGCGAAGTGGATGCGCGCCTGGCCGGCGATGGCCGCGGCCTGGGCGCTCGACGGGGGCAACTGGCCCGACGGCGTCGCGGCGAGAGGGTCGCTTGTCGTCGCGTCCGCGGCAAGATCCGGATCGGCCGTCGAATTCGTGATCGTCGCCGCCGGTCCGGCGATCGCCGACGGTTCGAGCACATCCGACGTGGTGCACGCGGCGGCGCACAGCAGGGCGGCAAGACTCGCGGCCGTCGCCAGTGCCCGGCTCATCCTCCGCTCACTCCTTACTCACGCCCCTCTTAGCCGACATTATGGAATCACTGCACGATCAAGTCGAGATCATGACGCGAAAGCGCTTTCGGCGCGCCCTCGGTGGTCAGATAGGTGCGTCCGAGCGTCATCGCGGTTTCCGATTCGGAGTCCATGACGATCATGTGGGCAAAGAGCGTCATGTCGGGCGCGATGGGCTCCGGATTGCCCTGGAAGAACATCGGCATGTCCATCCACGACGGCGTGAAGCGGGCGCCGACCGAGTAGCCGCAGGCGTTGAGCCGGTGCTTGGTCAGCCCGTGCGTTTCCATGACGCGCGCGTGGGCGTCGAAGACGTCGCCGAACGTCTTTCCCGGCGTCATCGCCTTCTCGACGGCCGTCAGCGCGGCCCGGCAGGCCTCGAACAGCTCGAGATGGCGCTTGCCCGGCTTGCCGGTCAGCACCGTCCGCATCATCGGCGCGTGGTAGTGGTGGAAGACGCCGGCCCATTCCAGCGTCAGCTGGTCGTTCTTGTTGAGCTTGCGGCGGCCCGCCTTGTAGCGGCAGAGCAGCGCATCGGCTCCCGAGCCGATGATGAACTCGTTCGCGGGATAGTCGCCGCCGCCAGCGAAGATCGCCGACTGCATCGCGGCGAGAATGGCGCCTTCGTCGCCTCCCTGCCTGATCAGCGGCAGCGCGGCGTCGAGCGCGTCGTCGGCCAGGGCCGCCGCCCTTTCGGACTTCTTGATCTCGGCAGGGCTCTTGAACAGGCGAAGCCGCGAGACGAGCCCGGACGCGTCGGCGATCTGGCCGAAGGTCTGCAACTGGTCGTCCAGCCTGCGCCCGTTGAAGGCGGTCAGCCCGTGGGTGTCGTACTCGACGCCGATGCGCGCGCCGAGAAGGCCGAGGTCGTTGAGCAGATTGCGCAGGTCGACGGTCGGGTTGGCGTTGTCGCGGTCGGTCCACACGACGATGTTCTCGAGGATCGAGGTATGGCGCGCCTGGCGCAGGTCGGCCGACCGCGTCAGCAGCGTCATCGAACCGTCGAGTTTCACGACCAGGCACTGGAAGAAGCAGAAGCCGAACGTGTCGTATCCGGTCAGCCAGTACATGCTCTCCTGCGCGAAGAGCAGCATGGCGTCGAGTTTCCTGCCGGCCATCTCGATCAGCAACCGGTCGCGCCGCGCATCGTATTCGCTGCGCTCGAAATGCAGGGCCATGATCAGTCCTCCAGTGCGATTGCCGATATCAGCCGGCCGTAATCCGCTTCCCTGCGGTGCGTCGTGCGGCGGTAGGAGAAGAACAGGTCCTCCTCCCCATAGGTGCAGCGGCCGACCATTCCGGCCTGGACGCCCGCCCGGGACAGGCGGTCGACGGTATAGGCGTTGAGGTCGAAAAGCGCATGCCCCTGCCGGTCCGATGGCGCGAAGTAGCGCTCGTTGGCCGCATCGACCACGGCGAAGCGTTCGATGAACTCCGGACCGACCTCGTAGTTCCGCTGGCTGATCGAGGGTCCGAGCACGGCGACGATACGCTCGCGCCGGGCTCCGAGGCTCTCCATGGCGGCGATCGTGCTCTCGAGAACGCCGGTAAGCGCGCCTTTCCAGCCGGCGTGCGCGGCGCCGATGACGCCTGCTGCCCCGTCGGCAAAGAGGATGGGGCCGCAGTCGGCCGCCGAAGCGCCGAGCGCCAGTCCCGGCCGGTCGGTGACCAGCGCGTCGGCCTTCGGCCGCTCGCCGGCGAACGGTTCGCGCACGATGATCGCATCCGGCGAGTGGACCTGGTGAAGGCTCAGGAGACTGTCCGGGCCGACGCCCATCCATTCGGCGACCCTACGCCGGTTCTCGCGGACCCTGGCGGGATCGTCGTCGGAGCCGGTACCGGTGTTGAGCCCGCGATAGATGCCCTCGGAGACGCCGCCGATTCGGGTGAAGAAGCCGTGGCGGATGCCCGCGGGAGCCAGCCGGTCGAGCATCGTGGAACGGAGTGGGTCCGGTCTGGTTTGCGTCAGCATTGCCGTTTTGTTGTCCCCGCAGACGATTTCGTCAAGGCGGGTTCGA
This sequence comes from uncultured Mesorhizobium sp., assembly GCA_937958475.1. Classification (GTDB taxonomy): domain Bacteria; phylum Pseudomonadota; class Alphaproteobacteria; order Rhizobiales; family Rhizobiaceae; genus DUSC01. The sequence continues at coordinate 34,635 of CALFXR010000028.1, forward strand.
CCGCGCCGGCCGCCGAATGCCGGTTGCCCGACCCCGGCCGGCCACCTAAACTTGCAACTATTCCATGCGGATCCGGTTGCGGGGAACTCACATGGCCCACGCGTTCGCGCGAGCGGCAGCCGAATTCTTCAAGCGAAAATCGCCCGTGCTTGCCCTCAAGAGCGTGCGAAACCGGTTCATCGACGATCGATTCCGGTCGCAGGGGAAAAAGGCGGGCGAAGAACTGGCCGCACGACTGCTGCCGGCCGATGCCCTGTGCGCGACGATCGCGTTCAACACGCCGTGGGTCGTCGATATCCTGACCGCCGCCTGGATTCGCTATTGTCGCGGCATGACGCTCGTCGTCGCGGACAACTCCTCCGACGCCGGGGCGCGGCGGCAGATCGCCGACATCTGCGCCCGCCGCGGAATCGCCTATGTCGCGCTGCCGCCCAATCCCGAATGGAACCCCAACCGTTCGCATGGCATCGCCATGAACTGGACCTACTACAACGTCATCCGGCACGTCGCGCCGTCAACCTTCGGCTTCATCGACCACGACTGCTTCCCGATCCAGGAAGTCGACATTCCGGCGAAAATGGCAGGGAAGGCGGCATATGGCCGCCGGTGGTCGGCGAGCGGCCCGGGGCCGGCCTGGCATCTGTGGGCCGGGCTCTGCTTCTTCGCCTTCGATGCGGTGAAGGCCTGCGATCCGGACTTCAAGCCACTGCGCAGCCACCGCCTCGACACCGGCGGCGGCAACTGGCCGCGCTTCTACAGCCGGCTCGACCCCGCAGACGTGCTCGTGGCCGCGGAGGAGAAGCTCGCACTGCCCGTGGCCGACGACGATTCGTGGCGACGGATCTTCGACGGCACCTTCCTGCACCTCGGCGGGACGTCCTACCGGGGCAAGTTCAGCCGGTCGGAATACCGCGCGCTGATCGCCGACCATGTCTGGGCGAACTACCTCGACGGTTCGGAGCGGCTGGTTCCCTAGCGGTCGGCGTCCGCCGCGTTCGGCCGGATGATGAGAACCTTGAACAGTTCGCCCATCTGGTCGGGATCGGCGAGGCGCTCGACGTCGGCGGCGATCCGCGCGCGGCCGTCGTCGTCGGCCGCCCGGCCGAGACTTCCGGCGCGTTCGAGCAGACCCATGGCGAGGAGGAATTCGCCCTGCGTCGTTGCCTGGACGGCCAGGCCGTGCGCGCGGGCGACCGCCGCCAGTGCGGCGAAGTCCACGTGCGAGGTGAGGTCGGCCTCGCCGGGATTGGAGAAGACGTCTTCGCTGCGATGTTTGCGGACGGCCTGGAACGTGTCCCCCGCCGACGGCGCCAGGTGGCCGTAGTCGAAGAAGATGCCGGCGCCGCCGTGCATGGCGATATGCCCCGCAATCTTCGACATCAGCGCCTCGCGCGCCGGAGCGATCTCGAAGATGGTTCCGTTGGCGGCGTCGCGCAGCTTCTGCGCCAGCGCGTCCAGCGGAAGGGCGGAGGTGCCCGGGACGAAGCGGAAGGCGCCATCTTCGTCGATGCCGACCGCACGCTCGACCCATCCCCGATCGGTCCTGACGAACTGCCGGAAGGGCAGCGCGTCGAAGATCTCGTTGCCGGCGATGAAGAGAGGCTGACGGGGCAGCATGTCGACGGTTGCGTGCCACGCGAAGGTCGGGCCGGCGTCGCGCAACGTCTCCTTCTGGACCGCCACGAGGCGCGGGCTCGCCTCGACCAGGGCGAAGTCGGCGGCCGACGCAAGGTCGGGGGCGAGGCGGCGAAGGGTGCGGACGATGTCCTTCATCAGCGTGCCGCGGCCGGGGCCGATCTCGGCGATCGTCGCGGGCAGGGGGCTGCCGGCCGCCTGCCAGGTCCGGAGGAGCCAGACGGCGACCAGTTCGCCGAACATCTGGCTGACCTCGGGCGCGGTGATGAAGTCGCCTTCGCGGCCGAACGGCTCCCGGGTCGTGTAGTAGCCGTGCTGCGGATCGAAAAGGCAGGCCGCCATGAAGTCGCCGACGCCGATCGGCCCGGACGCCGCGATCAGGCGGACGAGCCGCTCGCCGAGTGGCGTCATTCGGCGGAAGCAGGCGCCGCGCGGCGCGCGCGCATCATCGCCCACAGGCCGAACAGGACCATCGGCGCCGACAGCACCATGCCCATCGTCAGCCAGTCGCCGAGAAGATAGCCGAGCTGGGCGTCGGGCTCGCGGAAGAATTCGACGAAGATGCGTGACAGGCCGTAGCCGGTGACGAAGGCGCCGGCGACGAAGCCCGGCTGCTTCAGCTTCAGGAAGACGTGGGTGAGGATGCGCAGCACCAGGAACAGCACGAGCCCTTCCAGCGCCGCCTCGTAGAGCTGGCTCGGATGGCGGGTGAACGGTCCGCCGTTCGGGAACTCGATCGCCCAGGGCACGTCGCTCGGCCGGCCCCACAGTTCCGAATTGATGAAATTGGTGAGCCGCACCAGGCCGATGCCGACGGGGACGCCGGCGGCGACGACGTCGAACATCGTCCAGACGCGGATGCCGCGCGAGCGCGCGTAGAGTATCATGGCGAGCGTGCAGCCGGCGAAACCGCCATGGAACGACATGCCGCCCTGCCAGACCGCGAGGATGTCGAGCGGATTGGCGAGGTAGCGGGCGAAATCGTAGAAGAGGATGTAGCCGATGCGTCCGCCGAGCACGACGCCGACGGCCGCCCAGACGATGAAATCGTCCATGTCGATCGGCTGCATGGGAAGCTCGCCGCCGCGCCACAGCCGCTGGTTGGCGATCAGCCGCTTGCCGTACCACCAGGCGAACAGGATGCCGACGATGTAGCCGACGCCATACCAGTGGATGGCCAGCGGTCCGATCTCGACGATCACCGGATCGATGTTCGGGAAGGGCAGGGCGGCAAGTGGAACGGTCAGGTATGGATGCAATTCGGCTCTCCGGTCACCGGCAGGCGCGGACCATGCGGCAGGCCCTCGGCAGGGTCAAGGCGTCGACAACCTTGCATTCCGCCGTTCCGCCCACTACGTCAAAACGACAACCGAGGCCAAACCGATGACGACTGGACCGAACCGCCTGCTCGACGAATTCGCCAAGCTCATGACCGATGCAGCCGGCGCGGCGCAAGGCGTTCGCCGCGAAGTGGAGACCGCATTCCGGGCTCAGGCCGAGCGCATCCTCAGTTCGATGGACGTGGTGCAGCGCGAGGAGTTCGAGGCGATGCGCGAGATGGCCGTGAAGGCGCGTGCCGAGAACAAGGAACTCGCCGCCCGCGTCGCCGCCCTGGAGGCGAAGATCGAGGCGGCTTCGTCCGCCGCGGCCGACGAGCCCGCGCCGTCCCCGGCAAAGCCGCGCGCCAAGAAATAATTTTCGACCGAGTTGTCCACAAGTCCGCCGATTCCAAAAACGCTTTTGCGTGAATCGCTTAGGCCGTTCGCCTGACTCTGTTGCAGAGGCGTGTTTCCACACCCGCGTCGCTCCGATCTCAAAATGGGGCTAGCGCTGCGACTCTTCATCAATACACTGAATTTGTTGCATGATTCGGAGCGGGTCATGTGCCGGGCAATTGGGGGTCCGGGCTGAACGTCTTGCGTCGTGTCCAATTCTCCTTCGCACGTAGTCCAGGTTCGTCGTGTGCCCTCCCGCGGAGCGTGCGGTGGCGCTCCCAGAACGACAGGAAGCATCTTGATGGAAATCGCTGAACTCGACCTTGCCCGCATATCGCATCCCGTCGATGTGATCGAGCATGTCGCGCTGGCCAACGACTGGTCCTTCGAACGCAACGGCGACGACGAGATATCGGTGTCGGTCGCCGGCAGCTGGACCGACTATCACGTGTCCTTCTCCTGGATGGAGGACTTCGAGGCATTGCACCTGGCCTGCGCCTTCGACGTGCGGGTGCCGGAGAACCGCGCGCTGGAGGTCCTGCGCCTGCTGTCGCTGATCAACGAACAGATGCTGTTCGGCCATTTCGACCTGTGGGAGCAGGAGGGGGCGATCATGTTCCGCCAGTCCCTCCTCCTCGCCGGCGGCCTGGAGCCCACGAGCCAGCAGGTCGAGGTCCTGCTGTCGAGCGCGCTGGAAGCCTGCGAGTGCTATTTCCAGGCGTTCCAGTTCGTCATCTGGTCGGGCGTCTCGGCGCGCGATGCGCTGGCGAGCGTGCTGTTCGAGACCTACGGCAACGCCTGAGGCCGTCGATGTCCGATATCGGCGGCGCAACGAAGCCGGTGATCACCTTCGCGGATTTCGACCGGGTCGACATCCGTGCCGGGACGATCGTCGAGGCAGAGCCCTTTCCCGAGGCGCGCAAGCCGGCGATCAAGCTCAGGATCGACTTCGGCCCGGAGATCGGCGTCAAGCGGTCGTCGGCGCAGATCACCAAGTACTACGACCCGGAGACGCTGGTCGGGCGGCAGGTGTTCGCGGTCGTGAACTTCCCGCCCCGCCAGATCGGCAAGTTCATGTCGGAAGTCCTCACCCTCGGTTTTCCGGACGAGGAGGGCGCCGTCGTGCTCGGCGCCATCGAGCGCAAGGTCCCGAACGGCGGCCGGCTGTTCTGACGAGCGTCTACCGGCGCTCGAGCACGAGCACCGAATAGCCGTCCGGCGCGAGGAAACGCCGCTTCGGATAGCGGGCCATGACGGCGCGCGCCTCGGCGATGGCAGCCGCGACCGCGGGGTCCTCGGCGGAGAGGCGGCGTGCGGCGCGCCAGCCGTCGCTCTCGCCCGCCGCGACGCGCATCTCGACCAGCATCGCGAAGATCAGTTCCGGATCGACGATGCGTACCGTTTCGGCGAAGGCGCCGCTCTTCCACGAGCGCAGATAGAGGGCGGCGAAGGGAACGATCTTCTCCTCGCCCGGTGATTGCGCCACGCGGTACGGAACGATGCCCGCGGGCACGGCGGCGCGCCGGCCCAGCACGCCGTCATAGAGGTCGATCCGGCGGTAGGTCGCGCGCTCGCCGCCGTTCCAGATGCCCGAACTCGCGATCATGGCGAGGGCAAACGACGTGCAGCCGCCGCCCTCGAAGCGCATCGGGTCGAGGAGGAGCCCGTAGTGCTGCGACGGCCGGCGGGGATGGTCGAGGAACCGGCCAAGGAAGGTGCGCATCGCCTGGCAATCCTGTTCGGAGACCTCGAACGCCACGATCGCGCCTTCGCCGCGGGCCATTGCCACGGTGTAGCGGTCGAAGGAGGCCCCGTCGCGCAGCACCCTTCCGTCGAGATAGGCGCTGACGAGAGGCGTCGCGCCCCAGCCTCCGCCCACCGCCATCATGAGGCCCTGTCCGTCGGATTCGCCCGTCATCGCCGCGACGCCGCGCCCGCTCCGGCATTGCCAGGCGATGACGCTGTGTCCGAGGAGCCGCTTTTCGTCGAGCCAGCCGGGCGCGTCGATCATGTTGGCCAGGATGGTATCGCGGATGCGGTCGACGTCGCGCATGTCGAAGGGACGAACCGTCGGCACCTGCAGCACGACGACGTAGCTGCGGCCGCGCGGCAGTTCGATGGCCTCCAGGGCCGCGGGCCAGCCGCCCTGTTCGTAGGGCGCCAATGCGCGCGCGACCGTGGCGCTGGCCGGCTTCAGCAATGCCGCCAGAACAGTCGCGATCGCAGCCAGGAGAAGGAAGGTGGAGGACTTCGGGGAACGCATGCGGTGACGGTTACAGAAGTTCGCTCCCGCCGACGTCGACGGTCGGCGGGGCGGTGGATGTCGAACGTTGCATCCTAGGTCCGGCCGGTCAATCGCTCAGGGCGCGGCCTTGCAGCGCAGCGCCTCGCGCACGGTGTCGAGGAACTGCTCGGCACAGGCGCTCCAGGTGTAGCCCGCGGCTTTGACCAGGGCGTCGGTCCGCGGAACCAGAAGCGCCTCCAGCGCCGCCCGGCCGAGGTCGTCGGAGACTACCCCTCCGACACCGTCGCCGACGATGTCGATAGGCCCCGTGACCGGATAGGCGGCGACCGGCGTGCCGCTCGCAAGGGCTTCGATGATGACGTTGCCGAACGTGTCGGTGCGGCTGGGGAAGACGAACACGTCCGCCGAGGCATAGATGTCGGCGAGGTCTTCGACCGGCAGCCGCCCGAGGAAATGCGCGCCCGGATAGCGGGCCTTCAGCTTGTCGAGTTCCGGCCCTTCGCCGACGAGGACCTTGCTGCCGGGAAGATCGAGGTCGAGGAAGGCGGGCAGGTTCTTCTCCACCGCGATGCGGCCGACGCAGAGGAAGAGCGGTCGCGCAAACGGCAGGCGCTTTCCGCGATCCGGGCGGAACAGGGTGGTGTCGACGCCGCGCGTCCACGGCTTCAGCCGGTTGAACCCGCGCGCGCGCAGGTCTTCGGCCAGCGATTTCGTCGCGACGAGGGTGCCTTGGCCGGAATTGTGGAAGGCGCGCAGCCAGCGATAGGCCCAGGCCTCCGGTACGGGAAGGCGGGCGCTGAGGTATTCGGGAAACCGGGTGTGGTAGCTGGTGGTGAACGGCCTGCCGGCGCGCCGGCAATAGCGCCGCGCCATCAGCCCGAGCGGTCCCTCGGTGACGATGTGGATGTGGTCGGCGCGCTCGGCCTCGATCAGGCGGGCGACCTTGCCGGGCGTCGTGAGCGCGAGGCGTATGTCGGGATAGGTCGGCAGCGGCAGCGTCAGGAAGCCCTGGGGCGTCAGGAAGCGGGTTTCGACGCCGTATCCGACGAGGGTTTCGGAGAGGCGTTCGAGCGTGTGGACGACGCCGTTGATCTGGGGGCGCCAGGCGTCCGTCACCATCAGAATGCGCATCGGCCGCCGCCTTCCTGCCCGCGGAGCGCCGAAGCGGCGGCATCCTTCAGAAACGCCGGGCTTTGAGCATCCTTCGATGACAGCAGGATGAAAAGCGGGACAGCTGCCCTCAGGCGGGGACCTTCACCACCGCGCGAAGGCCGCCCATCGGGCTGTCCTCGAGCGTGATGTCGCCGCCGTGGCTGCGCGCGATGTCGCGGGCGATCGCCAGGCCGAGGCCGGTGCCGCTGTCGTCCTGGTTGCGCGCGGCGTCGAGGCGAACGAACGGCTTGAACACGTCCTCGCGCTTGTCCGCCGGGATGCCGGGACCGTCGTCGTCGACGGTGATCGTCAGGGTTCCGCCGCGGTGAACCGCCATTATCGAGACGTTGCGGGCATAGCGGAAGGCGTTGCCGACGACATTGGCGAGGAGACGGGCGAAGGCATGGGGCCGGACCTGGATCTCCGACCTGCCGTCGATCGTCGCGGTCAGGGCATTGCGCCGTAAGGCCGCTTCCTGCCGGAACTTGTCGAAACAGGCGGCGAGATCGAAACGGCCCGTGTCCTCGAGCGCCTCGCCCCTGGCAAAGTCGAGGTATCCCTCGAGCATCGACTGCATGTCGTCGATGTCCTTGTTGAGCGCGGCCGTGTCGATCTTCCTGCCCGCGAGGGCGAGTTGGAGGCGGAAGCGTGTGAAGATGGTGCGCAGGTCGTGGCTGACGCCGGTCAGCATCGCCGTGCGCTGCTCGATCTGCCGCTCGATGCGCTCGCGCATCAGGATGAAGGCAAGGCCGGCGCGGCGCACTTCCTCCGCGCCCCGCGGCTTGAAGTCCCGCGGGGTGGGACGGCCCTTCCCGAAGCTTTCCGCCGCTTCGGCGAGTTGCAGGATCGGCTTGATCTGATTGCGCAGGAACGGGACCGCGATGGTCAACAGCACCAGCGACGTGCCGACCATCCACAAGAGGAAGATGTGGGTGTTGGAGGCGTAGGCCTGGCTGCGCCGGGCGAAGACGCGCAGAACCTTTTCCTCCAGCTGGACGCGGATCTCGACGATGTTCGAGTTGCCGACCGTGTCGATCCAGAACGGGCGGTTGATCTGTCGCGTGATCTCGGTGCTCAGCGTCTGGTCGAGGATGGAGAAGAACGGCTTCGGGCCGGGAGGGGGCAGGGGATCGGGGGGCAGGACGTCGATCTTCAGCGAAAGACGGTCCTGGGCGATGCGGATCACGTCGGCGTAATCATCGCCGGGCGGGTAGGTCTCGATCATGTCGATGATCGCGGCGATGTCGCGCGTCACCGCCTGCGAAAGGCGCTGGGTCACCGTCTGCCAGTGGCGCTCCATGAAGACGAACGCGATGACCGACTGCAGCAGGATCATCGGCGCGATGACGATGATGAGTGAGCGGGCGTAGAGCCGCTTCGGCATATAGCGCGACACCTGCCGCCAGAAGCGCTGCCAGGCGCGCCGCAGAGGCAAGGTTGCGCGCCTGGCGCCGGCGGCCACGGACGCACCGCGGCGATAGGCGGCGGCGAGACCCTGCCCGATCCTGGCGGGGATCGTGGCCTTCTCCTCGATATCCGTATCGGATGCCGCCATCTGCTCCATGTCCGCGTCGCCCGCGGGTCCTGCGATCGCCTTCTATGTATGGCATCGGGCCTTCAACCTCAAAGCATTCGTCCCCGTGCCGTCGCTAAAACGCCGCCGGAGCCTTGCCTCGCGGTTCTCGTGGTCTAGGTTCTGCGGTGATGCGCCCATCGAACAGGCATCCGGATAAGCACAGCTCGGCGTTGCCGGCCGACTCGGCGGCCTCTCTCCCCGTGCCCGTCGACGGATGGGCGGTCTTCCTCGATATCGACGGAACCCTGCTCGACATCGCCGCGACGCCCGGCGCCGTCGACATGCCCGCGGGGCTGCCGGACGATCTCGCGGCGCTGTCGCAGAAGGTCGACGGCGCGCTGGCGCTGGTCACCGGCCGATCGCTCGATTTCGTCGACGCGGCGTTTCCCGGACACCCCTTCCACGTCGCCGGCCTTCATGGCGCGGAGTGGCGCGATTCGGCGGGGCGGCGCTTCGCCTGCGCGCAGAAGCCAGGCCTCGGCGCCGCCAAGCGCCTGCTCGAGGAGAAGGCGGCCGACTGGCCGGGCGTCGTCGTCGAGGACAAGGGGGCGGCGTTCGCGGCTCACTACAGGCTCGTGCCGCAGCTGGAGACGACGGTGCGCGGCTTCATGGAGAGCCTGGCGCGCGGCCTCGGCGAACGCTGGCATCTCCAGGCGGGCAAGTGCGTGGTCGAAATCCGCCCGGCCGGAGGCGACAAGGGCGCGGCCGTCGAACGCTTCCTCGGCGCACCGCCGTTCGGCGGTCGCCGTCCGCTCGCGGTCGGCGACGACATCACCGACGAGGCGATGTTCGCCGCGGTCAACCGGCTCGGCGGCCTGTCGGTCCGGGTCGGCCGGGTCATGCGTCCCTCGGCGGCGTCGGCGACGGTCGAATCGCCGGCCGCCGTGCGCGACTGGATCGCGAGGCTCGTGCGATGAGCGAAACGGCTGCGCCGCAATCCAATCTCGACCTCGGCGTCATCGGCAACGCCGCCGTCGCCGCTCTCGTCGATCCGCGGGCGACGATCGTGTGGATGTGCGCGCCGCGCATGGACGGCGATCCGGTGTTCTGCCGCCTGTTGCGCGGGGATGCCGGGGATCCGCGCGACGGCGCGTGGTCGGTCCGGGTCGAACGGCTGGCCAAGGTCGAACAGTCCTACGTCCGCAACACGGCGATCATCGAGACCCTGCTCACCGACGAGGAGGGCAACGTCCTGCGCGTGCGCGACTTTGCCCCTCGGTTCAAGTCCTCCGGCCGCATCTTCCGGCCGCTGTCGATCGTGCGCATCGTCGAGCCGATCAAGGGGACGCCGCGGATGGCGATGGCGCTGAGGCCTTTGCACGGGTACGGCGCCCACGCGCCGGAGACCACGCGCGGCTCCAGCCATGTCCGTTTCCTGCTCGGCAACCAGGTGCTGCGCCTGACGACCAACGCGCCGATCGATTTCGTGCTCTCGGAAACGACCTTCGTCGCCGATCGCCCCTACGCCTTCGTGCTCGGCCCCGACGAACGGCTGCCCGACGCGCCGCTCGCGGTCGCGCATTCGTTCTTCGAGGAGACGCACGACTACTGGGTGGACTGGGTGCGCTACCTGTCGCTGCCGGTCGACTGGCAGGAGGTCGTCATCCGCGCGGCGATCACGCTGAAGCTCTGCTCCAGCGAGGAGACGGGTGCGATCGTCGCCGCGCTGACCACCTCGGTGCCGGAGTTTGGCGAAAGCGGCAGGACATGGGACTACCGCTACTGCTGGCTGCGCGACTCCTTCTTCACCGTGAAGGCCCTGAACGCGCTCGGGGCGACGAAGACCATGGAGGACTATCTCGGCTACGTCATCAACATCGCCGCCGGATCGCCCGACGGTTACCTGCAGCCGCTGTTCGGCATCGGCCTCGAGCGGCGCCTCGACGAGCGGCGCATCGCATCGCTGGCCGGCTACCGGGGCCTGGGGCCGGTGCGCACGGGCAACGAGGCCTATACCCAGGTCCAGAACGACGGCTACGGCTCGGTCATCCTGGCGGTGACGCAATGCTTCTTCGACGAGCGCCTGCCCAGCCTCGGCGGCGAGGGCCTCTTCCGCCGGCTGGAGCCGCTGGGCGAGCAGGCCCTGCGCCGCTGGAACCAACCCGACGCCGGCATCTGGGAGTTCCGCACGCGCAACGGCGTGCATACCCACTCCAGCATGATGTGCTGGGCAGCGGCCGATCGACTCGCCAAGATCGCTTTCAAGCTCGGCCTGACGGATCGCAACGTCTACTGGCGCGATCATGCCAACGCCATGCGCGACGGCATCCTCGAGTGCGCCTGGAACGCCGGACTGGGACACTTCACCGCGACCTTCGGCGGAGCGGACATCGACGCCAGCCTGCTGCTCCTGCCGGAAATCGGTCTGCTCCCGGCATCGGACGAGCGCTTCGTCGCCACGCTGGCCGCGGTCGAGCGCCACCTGCGTTTCGGCAACCATCTCTACCGCTATCGCGCGCCCGACGATTTCGGCGAGCCGGAGACCGCCTTCACCGCATGCACCTTCTGGCTGCTCGACGCGCTGGTCCGGGTGGGACGCGCCGACGAGGCCCGCGCCATCTTCAGCGAGGTGCTCGACCGGCGCAATCACCTCGGCCTGCTCTCGGAAGGGCTCCACGTCGACAGCGGCGAACTGTGGGGCAACTTCCCCCAGACCTATTCGATGGTCGGGCTGGTCAACGCGGCCATGCGCCTGACGCGCCGCTGGGAGGACGTCCTCTGAAACGCGAGGCGGCGGAGCGGGGTTACTCGACGCTGAGCCGGTAGCCGACGCCGCGCACGGTCTGCAGCCACACCGGGTTGGACGGGTCGCGCTCGATCTTGCGGCGCAGCCGGTTGATCTGCACGTCGATCGTGCGCTCGCCGACCTCCGATTCGCCGGCGACCAGTTCGTGGCGCGGGATCGTCTCGCCGGCGCGCTCGGCGAAGATCGCGAGGATCTCCTGCTCGCGGTCGGTGAGCTTGAGCGCCTCGCCGCCGCGCTTCAGCTCGCGGCGGGCGATCTGGAACGTGTAGGGCCCGAACACGATCTGCTCGACCTTCGGCACCGCCTGCGGGCCGCCGCGGCGCAGGATGTTGTTGATGCGCAGGATCAGCTCGCGCGGATCGAACGGCTTCGGCAGGTAGTCGTCGGCGCCCGCCTCGAGCCCGGCTATGCGGCTTTCCGTCTCCGACAGCGCCGTCAGCATCAGGATGGGCAGGCTGCGCTGGGCGCGCAGCGACCGCGTCAGGTCGACGCCGTTCTCGCCCGGCATCATGACGTCGAGCACGATGAGGTCGAACTCCAGGCCGGCGAGCTTGCGCCGCGCCTCGGCAGCGGTGCCGGCGACGGTGACGCGAAAGCCGTTTTCGGCAAGGTACTGCTTCAGCAGGTTGCGGATGCGGGTGTCGTCGTCGACGACAAGGAGATGGGGGGCGTCGTCGTGGGGCGCCGGGGATCTGTCCGCCATCGGGTGAGCTTCCATGGTCCGCTCCTGTGGTATTATCCTACTCCCCGGGCAGTTTGTCGATCTGGACGCGCAACTCGGGGTTGACCATCGCCTTGAGGAAGCGCTCGACGGTCTCCCGCTCCGCCGGGGCCGCGTCGTCGAATGCCGCAGCGATGCGGCGCGACTGTGGCCGCGCCAGCGCCAGCGCCAGCGTGCGACCTTTCGCCGTCGGATAGAGTTCCCGCTGGCGCCTGTCCTGCAAGCCCTGGACCTGTACGATGTGGCCGGTGTCGATGAGCTGCTTCAGGACGCGCGCCAGGCTCTGCTTCGTGATCTTGAGCACGTCGAGGAGTTCGGCCACAGTGAGCCCGGGGAGCCGGTTGACGAAGTGCAGGACCCGGTGGTGGGCCCGGCCGAAACCGTAGTCGGCGAGGATCTCGTCCGGATCGGAGGTGAAGTCGCGATAGGCGAAGAACAGCAGTTCGATGACGCTGAAGTCGATGCCGTCCTCGATGGTGAGGGGGGTTCGGATCGGTTCGGCGGCGGTCTCGTCGGCCATGGAATCCCGCGGTGCTGGGAAATTTATGTCAGCCATGTTGACATAATTTTCGGTCGATGGTAACTTTTGTCAAGCTTTTCGACGGAATGCGAACGAAAAGGCAAGAGAAAACCCTCCCGTAGGGAATTTCGTGTCGATTGCCTCGTCGGATGGTTCCGCTATCCCCCTCCGCCCCGTTGACGACGTCATCGCCGCGGAAACGAACACAAAGACGACAGGGCCGCGGCCCGCGGGAGGTTACTTATGGCATCCGTTCCTTTCGACCAGCTCGAAGGCTTCATCTGGATGAACGGCGAGTTCGTCAAATGGGCCGACGCGAAGATCCACGTGCTGACCCACGGCCTGCACTACGCCAGTGCGGTCTTTGAGGGCGAGCGCGCCTATGGTGGCGAGATCTTCAAGCTGACAGAACATACCGAGCGCCTGCACGAGTCGGGCCGCATTCTCGGCTTCACCATCCCCTACAGCGTCGCCGAGATCGACGATGCCTGCCGCAAGCTCTTGAAGATGCAGGGCTTCAAGGACGCTTACGTGCGGCCGATCGCCTGGCGCGGGTCGGAGCAGATGGGCGTGTCGGCGCAGAACAACAAGATCAACTGCGCCATCGCCATCTGGCAGTGGCCGAGCTACTTCGACCCGGCGCAGAAGCTGAAGGGCATCCGCCTCGACATCGCCGAATACCGCCGCCCCGATCCGCGCACGGCGCCGTCGCGGGCCAAGGCCGCCGGCCTCTACATGATCTGCACGCTGTCCAAGCATGCGGCCGAGGCGAAGGGCTATGCCGACGCCATGATGTTCGACTGGCGCGGCCACGTGGCCGAGGCGACCGGCGCCAACATCTTCTTCGTCAAGGACGGCAAGATCCACACGCCGGATCCGGACTGCTTCCTGAACGGCATCACGCGCCAGACCGTGATCGACCTCGCCAAGCGGCGCGGTTTCGAGGTGATCGAGCGCGTCATCATGCCGGAGGAACTCGAGGGCTTCGAGCAGTGCTTCCTCACCGGCACCGCCGCCGAGGTGACGCCGGTCTCCGAGATCGGGCCCTATTCCTTTGAGGTCGGCGCGATCGCGAAGACGCTGATGGAGGACTATTCCGCCGAGGTCCAGCCGAAGCAGGCGATCGCCGCCGAGTAGCGCATACGCACTGTCAGCGGAGCGGGGCCGGGCGTTTTCCCGGCCCTTTTTCGTGGCCGCACGGCCCCGGCCTTTGACTTTAGTCTAATTCGCGCCTTCTCTATGATGGCCTGCCGCTACGGCAGCTTCATCTGAGGGAACGAACATGGACGCACTTCTTCCAATCATCGTGCAGATCATTTCCGGCGTCATCGGCGGCCAGGCGGTCGGCGCCGCGGTGAAGCAGGCCGCCATGAGCCAGCTGCCCAAGCTGATCAGCGGCGCCGTGGGCGGCCTGGCCGGTGGCCAGATCCTCGGCGCGGTACTCGGCGATCCTGCGACCGCCGGCGCGCTCGGCGGCCTCGCCGGCGACGCATTGGGCGGTGTCGGCGGCGGCGCCATTCTCACGGCGATCGTGGGCATCGTGATGAAGTCCATGAACAAGGGCTGACAGATCCCCCGGCTCGGCGAGGGGGCGGCTTCGGCCGCCCCCTTTGCGTTGCCGTGCGAGGTAGACCCGAGGCGCCGCATTGCCTATGTGAGGCGCGGACGTACTGGAGCATTTTCCTCATGGGTCAGCTGAACGCCGGCATCATCCCGGTCACGCCTTTCCAGCAGAACTGCACGATCCTGTTCGACGACGAGACCAGGGAAGGGGTCGTCGTCGATCCCGGTGGCGACGTCGACCGGATCCTCGCCGCGATCGAAGGCAACGGCCTGAAAATCGGGGCGATCTGGCTGACGCACGGCCACATCGACCATGCCGGTGGGGCGATGGAGCTGAAGGAGGCGCTCGGCGTCGATATCGTCGGCCCGCACGAGGCCGACCGCCAGATGCTGCTCAATCTGGAGAACCAGGCGCGCATGTTCGGCGTCGACGGTTCGGTGCGCAACTGCACGCCCGATCGCTTCCTGAAGGACGGCGACGCCGTTTCGTTCGGCGACCATGTCTTCGAAGTGCTGCATTGCCCCGGGCACGCGCCCGGTCACGTCGTCTACTACGACCGGGCCGCGAAGTTCGCCCATGTCGGCGACGTGCTGTTCAGTGGATCCGTCGGCCGGACGGACCTGCCGGGCGGCGATCACGCGGCGCTGATCCGGTCGATCAAGGAAAAGCTGTTGCCCCTGGGCGACGACGTCGGCTTCATCTGCGGGCATGGACCCGGCGGACGCTTCGGCGAGGAACGGCGGTCGAATCCCTTCCTCGTATGAGGATCGAGGCGACCGGCGGACGGCGGGATGCGCCGTCCGCGGAGGTAGGCCCCGAGGCTTCTCAGCCCGCCACGCAGAAGCGCGTGCGGCCGTCGTAGCCGGTGTAGGTGCCTGTGTCGGGGTTGAAGCTGCGGTAGCGCATTTCGCAATAGTCGTACCAGGCCGCGCTCCACGGCTCGAGCGAATACGCGCCGCCGCTGACCGGCTGCGGCGCCGGCGGGAAGTATTCGGGATCGTCGAGCGGATCGCCGCGGTAGACGGGGCCCTTCGGCTCCGGTTGCGCCAGCGCGCCCAAGACGATGGCGCCGACGGCGATGCCGAGGATGCCGGCGGCCACCAGATCGGCATCCGAGCTGGTGCGCTCGTGATGCGGCCGGCGCGGCTCGTGGCGGCCGTGACGGTCACGCGCCTCGGCAGGCAGCGTCGCCAGCGTGGTCGCCAGCACGGCAGCCGACAACACGGTCGTTCTGAAAATGCGGTTCATTGCGGTCTCCTTCGCGCCGGGCAAGGTTGAGGTCCCGTGGGGAACCCGACGGTTGGAGCGGACGCTATCGGGAGCGGCCTGAACGCAGGCTGAACGACGGAATGCCAAGGCCCGCCGAAGCGGAACGCGCAAATGCACGATTGCATCGGCGTCCGAACGCCAATGGGGCCGATGCATGTGGGCCGGGGCCGGAGCCCCGGAATGGACGGTCGGCGGGCGGGCTCAGCCGATCCGCAGATTGACCGCCTTCGGACCCTTGCCGCGCTTGTCCGGCTCGGTATCGAACGTCACCTTCTGTCCGTCTTCGAGGCCGGGAAGGCCGGAGGCCTGCACCGCGGAAATATGGACGAACACATCCTTCGCCCCGTCGTCCGGCGTGATGAAGCCGAAGCCTTTGGCATGGTTGAAGAACTTGACAGTGCCGGATTGCGGCATGGGAGACTCCTCTGATCCCATCTCATCATGTCTGCCGGGCAATGCCCGTGCAGGATCGGCCGATCGCTGGAGGAGCAGAAACGGGCATCGCGTCGGAGCTCTGCCGAAGCCCTCTCGTTTCGCGATCCCTGGGACGGGAGGTCTCCCAGTCCGAGGCAGGCCATTCCGGTCTCCGGGCCGGCAAGCGCCCGAACGAGAATTTTGTCCTCTATTTTTCGGATGCGGGCAAGAGAAACTTTAGCGATGGCCCTTGACGCATCGAACGCCGGCCCGAGCGATTCGCGTCTTCGCGGGCGAGACGTTACAGGCGCTGTGTCTTTGTGAATTGGCCCCCACGACGACGAGGGCTATTCTTGCCGACATCGTCCGCATTTCCCACGGAGCGCGGACGCCTGGAAGCGAGCATCATGCTTTTGCCCGTCGACGGAGAAAATCCATGCATTCCGGTACTGCCAATCCCGATCAACTGGCTGTCCTGACCGCGGCGCTCGAGGAATACTGCGCCGAAGCGGGGATCGGCCGTCTCGGCGAAGGGCGCGAGGATGTCGCCCGGCTGCTGTTCGACCTCTTCAATCGCGGCGTCGAGGATCCCGGCGAATTGAAGGCTGCGTTGAGGGCACGGTCGCAAACGGAACTGTCTCGCTGCGCATAGGCGCCGCACGGCGCGACGCGCGCCCGGCCGTCGGACCGGAAAATCCGTATTCGTAAAAAAAGAGCACGGCGCTGGACGCCGTGCTCCCGATCCCGCCGCTGGAGCGGCGCGTGCCTCAGCCGGCGCGCAGGTTGACCGCCTTCGGGCCCTTGCCCATGCGGTCGGGCTCGACGTCGAAGGTCACCTTCTGGCCGTCGACGAGGGTGCGCATGCCCGACGCCTCGATCGCGGAGATGTGGACGAACACATCCTTTGCGCCGCCGTCCGGCGTGATGAAACCGAAGCCCTTGGTTGCGTTGAAGAATTTAACGGTGCCGGTCTGAGCCATGGGAGAACTCCTTCACCCGTGTGCAAATGAAGGCCTTCTTCCGGTTGGCGGCGGCGGAAGGCCGGTGGTCTTGGCGGTCATGCTCTCGCACATGATATTAACCCCCCGCCAAAGAGGGGCCGTCAGATATTCACAGTGTCGGGGAAAGGGTCGTCAAAACGTCCAGTCTCCGGGTCAGCAAATGCCCGAACAGACAAAACTATCGCACGGTTGTATGGACCTTGCAAGATACTCCGGAAATTCAGTGAGTTGGCGCAATGGAGGCGGTTTGGGGCCGCCCGGGGTGACGTTGGGTGACGGCGACGTCCCGTGCGACCCCCCGATCCGCCACGGGCGCGTCTTCAGGATTCGACGCCAAGCACGATGTCGAGCCGCGCCGAGACCTTGCGCCGCAGACCGACCGGAAGCGCGTCGGTCGGCAGCAGTTGCTCGCGCGCTCCGCCCCGGACCCGCACGAACGGCACCAGGGCGTGTTGCAGGATCCTGCCTCGCAACGGCCCTTCGCCGGCGACATCGACCACGAGAACCGCGCCGACGCGCAGCGGCCAGCGCGTGCGCGACCAGGCCGTGCCGAGGAAGTCGCCGAGCCCGTAGGCGATGAGGCTGTCGTCGAGGCGTTCGACGGGCTGAACGACGTGGGCGTGGTGGCCGACGACGAGGCGCGCGCCGGCGCCGACGAGGCGACGTGCCGTCGCCCGCGTTTCCGTGCGCGGAAAGTGCCGGAACTCCCAGTCCCAGTGGGGAACGGCGCAATGGAGATCCACGGCGCCGTTCGCACCGTCGTCCTGGCGTAGACCGTCGTCCGCGTGCGGCGCGGTGCGGATTTTCGCGGCGAACTCCTCGCGCGGCGCGTTGTGCCAGCGCGAGAAGGCGTCGAAGGAGACGGTAAGCCCGCCGGCGGCGATGATGGGCGGTCTGGCATGGTCTGTCAGACCGACTGCATGGGCGCCGAGACCGGCGATCGCCTCGAGGCTCGCTTCGAGGCCGGCATCGCCCTGGTCCAGCGCGTGATTGTTCGCCACGGACAGAATGGCGCGTCCGGGCTCGATGGCGGCGGCGCCGAGAACATCCGCCAGGAACCCCGCGCTCATCGCGTGACGAATGCCGATCAGCGTGCCGAACGGCGCGTCCACCCGGGAGACGACGGGGCTCTCGCAGTTGAGGACGGTCAGGTCGGCGCTGCGGAAGAGAGCCTGCAACTCCGGGTCGATGCGCGGCGGCGCCCGGTTGGCGACCGCCGAGAGGTCGCCGGCGAAGACCAGGCGGACCGCAGCGCCCGGCTTCTCCGGTGCGCGGCGCGGGGAGACGTGGAACCCCGACCGGTCGCCGCGAAGCGACGGACGGAGAAAACGCGGCAGCCAGGAAAGGCGATAGGACAGCGGGTAGTTGGACACGCGTCCCTTCTAGTTCCGGATACGCGCCGTGAGAAGCCGGCTACGCAGCTCGCCGCGGCGCGCCGTGCCTTCGGCGGCCTGCCGGCTCCTGACAGCCTGTTGTCAGCATGGCCGCTTGCGCGATCGCGCGGCGGGACGCAAGCCTTTCAATCGCCACGGACTCCGCCCATATTCGGCGCATGGCCAGATCACCCGACAAGAAGACCGCCGCTCCCGGCGGCGAGCAGCCCTTCGGCGCCCGCACGCGGCGCAGCCCGCTGACCGACTATCTCGACGCGGCCGAGCCGCTCGAGCGCAAGGGCTTCGCCGAAGCGCCGCAGCCGGCGCTGAGCGGGGCGCCGCTGTCGGGATCGATCGCCGACTGGGCCGAGGAAATCGCGCGCGAGGCGGAGCGGGACGGGCAGGGGATCGAGGCGCCCCGCGTCGGCAAGGCTTCCGCGGGCACGCGGGGTGACGCCGGCGCTGCCGCGCGCGCCCGCGACGCCAAGCCGACGAAAAAGATCCCCGAGCGCTCGGCTGCCCCGACGCGGACCGCGCGCGGCACGTCGATGGGCGGCGCCGCCTCAGCCAAGGAGCGGTCGGCCGCCGGCCTCAATCCGGTCGCCGGCCTCGACATCAGCCTCGAAGACGCCGAATCCCTGCCCCAGTCAGGCGTCACGGCGACGGTCGAGGCGCTGTCGCGACTGATCGAGAGCGGCAATCCGCTGCACAAGAACGGCGAGATCTGGACGCCGCACCGGCCGGCGCGGCCGGCGAAGTCGGAAGGCGGCATCCGCATCGTCATGCAGTCGGAGTTCGAGCCGGCCGGCGACCAGCCGACCGCCATCCGCGACCTCGTCGAGGGCGTCGAGCGCGCCGACCGCACCCAGGTGCTGCTCGGCGTCACCGGCTCGGGCAAGACCTTCACCATGGCCAAGGTGATCGAGGAGACGCAGCGCCCGGCGCTGATCCTCGCGCCGAACAAGACGCTCGCCGCCCAGCTCTACGGCGAGTTCAGGCAGTTCTTCCCGGAGAACGCCGTCGAGTACTTCGTCTCCTACTACGACTACTACCAGCCGGAGGCCTACGTCCCGCGCACCGACACCTACATCGAGAAGGAATCCTCGATCAACGAGCAGATCGACCGCATGCGCCACTCGGCGACGCGCTCGCTGCTCGAGCGCGACGACGTCATCATCGTCGCCTCGGTGTCTTGCATCTACGGTATCGGCTCGGTCGAAACCTATACGGCGATGACCTTCCAGATGCAGGTCGGCGACCGGCTCGACCAGCGCCAGCTCCTCGCCGACCTCGTCGCCCAGCAATACAAGCGCCAGGACGCCAACTTCGTCCGCGGCTCGTTTCGCGTGCGCGGCGACACCATCGAGATCTTCCCGGCGCACCTCGAGGATTCGGCGTGGCGTATCACCATGTTCGGCGACGAGATCGAATCCATCACCGAGTTCGACCCGCTCACCGGCAAGAAGTCCGGCGACCTGAAGAGCGTCAAGATCTACGCCAATTCGCATTACGTGACGCCGCGGCCGACGCTCAACCAGGCGATCAGGTCGATCAAGGAGGAACTCGTCCACCGTCTGGCCGAGCTCGAGCGCGCCGGGCGCCTGCTCGAGGCACAGCGCCTGGAACAGCGGACGCGCTTCGACCTGGAGATGCTGGAGGCGACGGGCTCGTGCGCCGGCATCGAGAACTATTCGCGCTACTTGACCGGCCGCAGGCCGGGCGACCCGCCGCCGACGCTGTTCGAGTACATTCCCGACGACGCGCTGATCTTCATCGACGAGAGCCACGTCACCGTGCCGCAGATCGGCGGCATGTATCGCGGCGACTTCCGCCGCAAGGCGACGCTCGCCGAATATGGGTTCCGCCTGCCGTCGTGCATGGACAACAGGCCGCTGCGCTTCGAGGAATGGGATGCGATGCGGCCGCTCACCGTCGCGGTTTCGGCGACGCCGGGCAATTGGGAGATGGAGGCCGCCGGCGGCGTGTTCGCCGAGCAGGTCATCCGACCGACCGGACTGATCGACCCGCCGGTCGAGGTGCGCCCCGCCAAGGCGCAGGTCGACGACGTGCTCGGCGAGATCCGCGACACGGCGAAGCGCGGCTACCGCACGCTGGTGACCGTGCTGACCAAGCGCATGGCCGAGGATCTGACCGAGTACCTGCACGAGCACGGGGTGCGCGTGCGCTACATGCACTCCGACATCGAGACGCTGGAGCGCATCGAGATCATTCGCGATCTGAGGCTCGGCGCCTTCGACGTGCTGGTCGGCATCAACCTCCTGCGCGAAGGCCTCGACATTCCCGAATGCGGGCTGGTGGCGATCCTCGATGCCGACAAGGAAGGTTTCCTGCGCTCCGAGACCTCGCTGATCCAGACCATCGGCCGCGCCGCGCGCAACGTCGACGGCCGCGTCATCCTCTACGCCGACCACGTCACCGGCTCGATGGAGCGGGCCATGGCCGAGACCCAGCGCCGCCGCGAAAAGCAGGTGGAGTGGAACGAGGCCAACGGGATCACGCCCGAAAGCGTCAAGTCGCGCATCGCCGACATCCTCGACAGCGTCTACGAGCGCGACCACGTCCGCGCCGACATCTCCGGCTTCGCCGAGAGCCAGGGTGCGCTGATGGGCAGCAACCTCAAGGCGCACCTGGAATTCCTGCAGAAGAAGATGCGCGACGCCGCTGCGGACCTCAATTTCGAGGAAGCGGCGCGGCTGCGCGACGAGATCAAGCGGCTGACCGAGATGGAACTCGCCGTCTCCGACGATCCGCTCGCCCGCGACGTGGAGAGCCTGAGCCCGGTTTCGGGCCGCGAGAAGGGCAAGCACAACAAGGGACGCGCGCTTCACCGCGCGGTCGAAGACGGTGCGCCGTCGCGATCGCTCTTCGCCAAGCCCGAACTCGACGAGATGGGGACGTCCGGCGACCACGCAACGCCTGCCGGCGCGGTGCCGCGCTCGCTGTTCAAGAAGCAGTCGCACCGCGAGGCGCACGGCTCGGACCTCGGCGTTCGCGGGGAGGGCGACCAGTCGCTGTTCCGCAAGAACAGCCTCGACGAGATGACGGTGCGCCGTACGGAGAAGCCGGTGGAGGGTAGCCGGCCGGCGAAGCCGGCGTCCGCGGAACCCCATGGCTCGGGCGGCGTCCGTCCGGGAGAAAACGACGCGGCGCCCGTGCGCCGCGAGCGCACCGGCATCGGCTCCTACGAGGATCCGGCCGACGAGCGGAAGCGGAAGGGGCGGCCGAAGAAGAGCGGCAGGCCGGGGCGGTAGGCCGCGTTCCAGCCCATGAGGCCGAGGTTCCTCCGGTCGTACCGGCGGCGGCACCTTGATCGATGCGATCTCCCGCGCTTCCGCTCAGACGCAGGCGGCGTCGAAGCCGGCGCTGACGAGTTCGAGGGGCAGGCGTCGGCCCTGTTTCCAGCTGCCGCCGACATGCGCCTTGACGGCGGCGCGTCGGGCGTCGCCCGCCGCATAGCCCACAGTCGTGCTGACCGCGTCCGCGACTGACAGGATTGCGTCGCGCGCGTCCGAATCGAGCGCGAAGAAGTCCGCTTCCGTCATGAAAGGCAGTATCCGGGCGTTACCCATGGCCGGTCCTCCAGGCGCCGGTGATCGTCGTCTTCTTTCGTCTCCCGCCCGACGCGTTCCCTCATGCAACGCGCGGATTGTGGAAAATCATAGCCGGTCGCCATTCACGTTTCGCGACAGCGGCGCGATCAACGTGACTGGCGGGCGCGGCTTGCCGCCTCAGCACGGTCCCGGAGCGACCACCCTGTAGCCGGCCGTGTCGGCGAGGCACTCGTTGCCGAAGGTCCGCACGTCCGGGCCGCGGCGGCCGCACACGGGGGCGTAGATCTTCGGGCAGAAGGCGCCCTCGTCGGGCTTCGGCGGACGGCCCCGGCATTCACCCTCCCGGATGATCCGGTAGCCGGCGCTCTCGGCAAGGCAGCCGTTGGAGAAGGTCTGGCGGTCGCCGAAGCGTTCGGCGCAGACCGGGGCGTATTCGCGCGTGCAGATCGGTCCCGGCCGCTCGGGCCGCGGCGGCCGGTTCTCCTCGACGACGACGGTGCACGACGAAAGCGTGAGCAACGCGACGAAGAAGCCTGCGGCGCTGCGTGCTGTTGGTTTCCGCGTCTCGGTCATGCTGTTCATCCTCGAATCCGTGGCGGGTCTGAAATGCGATCCTCGCCGATCCTGCAGGAAACGCAATCGCCGTCGGAGGGTTGCGTCGCGGCTCAGCGGACCGTCGCTGGCCCGGGCGCGGCCGGTTGTCGGCATTCTTCGCCGATGCAGAAGCCGACGCGACGGCCGTTTCCGCCGTCGCAGGTGCCCCGTTGCGACACGCGCCAGCCCGCCGCGTCGGCCAGGCATGCGTTGGCGAAGGTGCGGCTGTCGTCGCCCTTGGCGGCGCACACCGGCATCCACACCGTCGCGCAGATCGGACCGGTCTCGAGACGTTGCTCGGCGCCCGCGAAGGCGGCGGCGGCGAAAAAGGCGAATATGGCTGTCACGGCGAGGATACGCATGGTGCGGCTCCGGGTGGATCGGCCCGCGGAGCTTCCGCTGCAAGATCGGCGGCAATGCGGCGTCGGCGTCCTGCCGCGATTCACGAAATCCGACAGTTTGAAATGATCGAGCGGCCGCGCGCCGGCCCGCTCGGGGAGGCGCCGCCGCCTCGCGGGAGGAAAAGCCCGTTGCGGGGGTGACGCCGGCCCATCCGGCGCCTTGACCCTGGCGGGCAAGGCCGGGGGTATCGCCTTGCTGAGACCGATCCCCCAGTCTCGCGGTGGCGTGCTTCGGCACGCCGGGGCCGCTTTTCCTCCCGCGAGGCGGCCTTGCCGTCGCGGGTCGTCTTCGCGCCGTCCGAACGCGAAAGTGTCCGACGGCCACGACCGGGAAACTAGCGCGGCGATGCTGAATATGGCGTGGCCGCGCCGTTCAACCGCGGTTCATCGGCAGGCGGGCAGGAAGCGCCCGCGGCCGAGAAAGCTTGCGGGCGGGCCGTGCCTTGCCTACGAAATCCGTTCGGCACCGGCGAACGGCAGGAGGACGGCGAATGACGGCGGAGATGCGGCCCGAGGTTTTCGGCTTCTTCGACAAGCGCACGTCCTCGATCCAGTACGTGGTCGTCGACCCCCGCACGAAGGCCTGCGCCATCGTCGTTCCCGTCCTCGATTTCGACGAGAAGTCCGGCGCCACGGCCACCCGCAACGCCGACCGGTTGCTCGACTTCGTCCGTGACCGGGGGCTTTGCGTCGCCTGGATCCTCGACACGCACCCGCATGCCGACCATTTCTCCGCCGCGCCGTATCTCAAGGCGCGGACCGGCGCGCCGACGGCGATCGGCGAAAGGGTCGTTGACGTGCAGCGCCTGTGGAAGGGCATCTACAATCTGTCCGACTTCCCGGCCGACGGCTCGCAGTGGGATCGCCTCTTCGCCCACGGCGACACGTTCGCGATCGGCGACCTGTCTGTACGGGTCATGTTCTCGCCCGGCCACACGCTCGCCTCGATCACCTATGTCGTCGGCGATGCCGCCTTCATTCACGACACGATGTTCATGCCCGACAGCGGCACCGCGCGCGCCGACTTTCCCGGCGGCAGCGCCGCGCGGCTGTGGAACTCGATCCAGGACATTCTGGCACTCCCCGGCGAAACACGGCTGTTCACCGGCCACGACTATCAGCCGGGCGGCCGCGAGCCGAGCTGGGAGAGCACAGTCGCCGAGCAGAAGCGGGCCAACACGCACGTCGCCGCCTGCCGGACCGAGGCCGAGTTCGTCGCCTTGCGCGAGGCGCGCGACAGGACCCTGCCCATGCCGAAGCTTATCCTGCATGCGCTCCAGGTGAACATCAACGGCGGGCGGCTGCCCGAGCCGGAGGCGAACGGCAGGCGCTACCTGAAGTTCCCCCTCGACGCGCTCGACGGCGCCGCATGGGATTGAATCGGGGGCGATTGGGGCGCGACTGCGATCGGGCTTGAGGATATCATGCGAATCCGCGCAACGGGTGGGAGGTGGAATCGATGAACACCGAGGACTTAATGCCGAGTCCCGAGACGCTGGCGCGGATCCGCAAGGAGATCGAGGGCTACGAGGCGGGGCGGATCCAGGCGGTGGCCCGTGTCCGCTGGCGCGTGCCGCTGTTCCTCGGGCTGTACCTCGCCGGCATCGCCGCCATCGCCTGGATGTTCAATGCCTTCGCCGATCCGCGCGAGCAGTGGTTCTCGGCGCCGCACGTCTTCCTCTATGTCGTCGGCTTCGTCCTCTCGTTCTTCGTCTATTCGGCCGCGATGAAGCCGGCCACCGAACTGCAGCAGTCCTTCCGCGACAAGGTGCTGCCGACCATCTTCGGCTTCATCGGCGACATGCGCTATGCGCGCAACAGCACGCCGGGCTCGTTCGACCGCCTGCCGCGCGCGGCCGCCGGTTCGTTCAACCGCCAGAGTTTCGACGACGTCATTTCAGGACGATACGAGGACTTCTCCTTCGAACTCTATGAAGCCTCCCTGTCGCAAAAGGCCGGCAAGTCGACCCAGACGATCTTCAGGGGGATCATTCTTGCCTTCGAGACCGAGTCGGCCTTTCCGGGGCTGCTCGTGGCGACGCGTCGCACCGGCAGCGTGTCGCGCTTCTTCCGCGACATGTTCGGAACGGGCGGCCTCGAGGAACTGCAAAGCGGCGTGCCGCATCTCGACGAGCAGTACGAGTTCCGCTCCGACAATCCTTCGGCAGCGCAGCCGCTGGTCACCGGACGGCTGGCCCGGGCGCTCGACTGGCTGCGCGAGAGCTGGCCGACCGATCCCGCCCGCGTCGCCCTCAAGGGCCACGACGGCTTTCTCCTCCTGCCGCACACGAAGAACTTCTTCGAACTGCCCGGCGTCGGCACGCCGCTCGACTACGACCAGCACATCAAGCCGATCGTCGTCGACATGGTCTCGCTGCTCGCTACCGGCGCGCTCGTGCGCAAGGTCGGCTCGAGGGACGACGCGCCGGAACAGGCCTGATTTCGCGTGTCCGTCGACCACGGCTCGGCTTCCGCTCGTTGCCGGACGCTTACAATTCGTGATTCCAGCGGCTTCGGATGGCGCTGTTCGTGATCGGATCGGAGGGGGCCGAGCGATCACGCGGCCGTTTTCGCGGCCGAATTGCGGCCGCCGTCCGGCCCGGCGCGGCCCGGCAATCGGTTCCTCGGGCCGTCGCCGCTCGCCACGAAAGACGCCGGCCGATGCCAATAAGGCGGAAATAAGTCCATGATATTGCTGCCGAATAGTCACCGATCGTGATTTGCGATCCGGCATCCGCCTGCCCTAACTCCAATGCGTCGGACAGCGGTTCGGTGTCTCTGCCAGCCGCCGTCACGGCGAATGACAAGAACGGAGAAGACAACATGAAGACCATTCTCGCCACGGCCGTCGCCTCGCTCGCCTTCCTCGGCGCCGCCTATGCCGCAACGGTGGAGGGTGTCGTCCAGTCCGTCGACCCCGCCACGCGGACCGTCACGCTCCAGGACGGCCACAGCTTCGTCGTCCCGGACGCGACGCCGATCGATGCGATCGCCGTCGGCGCCAGGATCAAGGTCACCGTCGACGATTCCAGCGGTGCCGTCACCGCCGTCGAGACCGCGTCCTGACCGGGACGCCTTTCAGCTCGGCCTGAAAGGCTTCGATCGCGACCGGCGTGCGTATCGCCCCCGCCCCGCCGCCCGTCGCGTGGGAGTCGGTCCTCGGACCGGCTCCCTTTCCGCATTTGCCCATCCGCTGGCGTTTCCGCACGCGCCGCGCTAACGCTAGGGAAATCGGATGGGGGTGGGGATGGGAAACAGGCCGAAGCGGTTCGGGGTGTCCAGGCGCATGCTGGTCGGCGCGGCGGTCGCCGCAGCCGGGCTCGGCTGGGCCGGCACGACGCTGGCGCGCCTCGGCCGCGATCCCTCCGGCCCCAAGAGCCTCGGCCGCATCGCCGACATCGACGGCGCCCCGCTCGCGGCGCAGCCGCTCGCCCAGGCGCCCGCCCACGATCCGGCGCTGCCCTGGTCAATGAAGGGCGGCGAGATGAACGACGCCAGCGCGCTGTCGCGCACGCCCGTCTACGGCGTCGTCGAGGTCACCGAGGAGGCGCATGTCGCGGCCGCGCTCGCCTTCGCGAGGCAGAACGGCCTGAAGGTCTCGATGG
>CALFXR010000029.1 GCA_937958475.1 uncultured Mesorhizobium sp.
TCAATCTAGGCGAAACCCCGCAAACCGCAACGCCGTCGTTGGCGGTCGGCCGCGCGCGGCATCGAGCCTGCTTCGCTCGCCGCTCCGCGAGGGGGGACAGGGACCGGCGACCGCAAGGCGTCGATCGGCGGGATCGTCATCGGAGCGCGCCCGCTTCGACGGGCGCGATCGTTCGCTACGGCATCGTCCGCCGCAAGGCTTCGGCCAGCCGCCCGGACTGGTCGGGCGACAGGGCCGACAGCGGCGGCATCAGCCGGCGCCAGCCGGATCGGCCGGAAAGGATGGCGAGCGCTTCCTTGACCGAGGCGACGAGCGGGAACGTCGCGATCTCGGCGCGGATGGCGACGGCCCTGGCGAGGCCGGCAGCGCGCGCCTCGGCGGCCGGCGCCGTCAGCGCGGCCTGGGCGAAGGGGCCCGTCACGTTGGCGGTCGCCGAGATGCAGCCGGCGAAGCCGAGCTCGGCGGCGCGGCCGATGGCGGCCTCGGCGCTGGGGAACACGGCGAAGCCGGGCAGGTCGCGGGCCAGCCCTGCGGAATAGTCGAGGTCGCCGGAGGAATCCTTGAGGCCGAGCACGGTGCGCGGATAGGCCTCGCGCAGCCGGCGCACCGCCTCCGGCACGTAGGGCACGCCCGAATTGGCGGGGAAGTGATAGAGGTAGAGGGGCAGCCCGTCGGCGCCGACCCTGTCGATGACGGCGCGCACATAGGCGACGAGATCGTCGGCGCCGATGCCCTTGTAGTAGAAGGGCGGCAGCAGCAGCGCGCCGGCGAAGCCGAGCTCCTTCGCCGCCCGCGTCAGGGCGACGGCGTCGTCGAGCGCCGCGGCGCCGGTGCCGACCATGAAGCGCGACAGGGGCAGTCCCGACGACGCGACGGCGCGCATGGCGGCGAGACGCTGGTCGCGCGCAAACGAGGTCGCCTCGCCCGTCGTGCCGAGCAGGTTGATGCCGTCGCAGCCGCCGTCGCCGAGCAGGTGGCCGCAATGGGCGACGAGCGCGTCGAGGTCGATGGAAAGGTCTTCCCGCAACGGCGTGGCGGCGGCGGCGATGACGCCCTTGAGCATGGACATGGATGTGATCCCGGTGGTTCTGGGTGGAAACGTTCCTGGCGATGTGTAGCGGACCTGCGGGCGGCCTTGCCAGCCTATCGCCGCCCGCCCCGGCCGTCGCCGGGCGTGAATCGGCGCGGCCGGCCGGCGGTCACGACACCGCCTCCTCCTGGCGCCGGAAGGCGGCGACCTCGGCATGGTCGAGACCGGTGCGGTACTTCTCGCTCGCCCCGCCCGGCGCGCCCCAGCCGGTGACGCCGTCGCCGAAGAACTCGGCGTTGATGGCGAGGTAGCGCTGTTCGTGCGGCGGCAGCTCGTCGTCGATGAAGATCGCGTCGACCGGGCAGACGGACAGGCAGAGCCCGCAGGAGATGCACTCGGTCGGATGGATGTACATCATCCGTCCGCCCTCGTAGATGCACTCGACCGGGCAGACGACCTGGCATTCGCCGTCCTTCACGTCGATGCAGGCCGAGGCGATCACGTAAGCCATGGCTTACCGTCCGGACCAGCGCGGCGGCCGCTTCTCGAGGAAGGCGGCGACGCCCTCGTCCTGGTCCTGCGACTGCAGCGCCTCGACCAGCTGCGGCAGGCGCAGCATCTGCGCCTCGCGCGCGCCGAGACCTTCGCCGGCGCGCACCATCGCCTTGACCGCCCGCACGGAGAGCGGTGCGCAGGCAAGGACGTCGGCGACCCAGCGATCGACCGCCTCGTCGAGTGCTTCGGGCGCAGCGACCTCGTTGACGAGGCCGAAGCCGTGCGCCGTGGCCGCGTCGATGCGCCTGCCGGTCAGGAGCATGCCCATGGCGTGGACGTGGGGGATGCGGCGGGCGAGCAGCGCGATGCCGCCGTCGAGCGCCAGCCGGCCGACGCGCGGCTCCGGCAGGCCGAAGGTGGCCTTCTGCGACGCCACGACGATGTCGCAGCCGAGCACCATCTCCATGCCGCCGCCGAGCGCATGGCCGTTGACGCGGGCGATCACCGGCACGTCCAGCGTGTCGCGCAGCGCGATGCCGCCGAAGCCGCCCTTGCGCTCCTTCGCCCAGTATTCGAGCCCGGAAAGGCCGCCGCCGCCCTTCATGTCGGCGCCGGTGCAGAAGGCGCGGTCGCCGGAGCCGGTGAGCACGACGACGCGCACGTCGCGATCCTTCTCGATCGCCTCCCAGATGCGGATCAGTTCGGCCTCGGTGTCGAGGTCGACCGCGTTCATGCGGTCGGGCCGGTCGATGGTGACGCGCGCGACGTGGTCGCGGACGGTGAAGACGACGCTCATGCCGCCCGGTCCCGCCGTTCGCCGGAGACGATGCCGGCCGCAATCAGCGCGTCGATCCGCTCCGGCGCATAGCCGGCCTCGCGCAGGATCGCGGCGCCGTCGGCGCCGAGGTCCGGCGGCGCGTGGCGAACGGCGAAGGCACCCTCGCCCATCGTCAGCGGCGATCCGAGGAGCTGCATCGACCCGCCGCGCGCCTCGACGCCGATGACAGAGCCGTTGTGCACGGTCTGCCCGTGACCGAGTGCCTGCGGCAGGTCCAGAACCGGGGCGCAGAGGAGGTCCTGCTCCTCGAGCCGCGCCAGCCAGTGCTCGGTGCTGCCCGAGGCGAAGCGCTCGCGGAACAGCGCCTGCAGCTCTGCCTTGTTGTCCATCTGGCGGGCAAAGGTCGCGTAGCGCTCCTGCGCCGACAGATCCGGAAGGCCGAGGGCCGCGCTGATGTCCTTCAGCGGGTTCGCCTTGAAGGCGCCGACCAGGACGATCGCGCCGTCGGTCGTGGCGAACACGCCGGTGAGCGGGAACGCCGCCCAGTTGAGGTCCTTGCCGCGCTGCAGCCACATCGCCGCTTCCTGCATCTGCATGGCGAGCATCGATTCGAACAGCGATACCGACACCGCCTGGCCGCGGCCGGTCTTCTCGCGCTGCAGCAGCGCGAGCAGGATCGCCTGGACGAGGTGCATGCCGGCCGAGTAGTCGGCGAGCGCGGTCGGATAGATGGTCATCGGCGTCGACGGGTCGGCGCGCCGCGCCATGACGCCCGACAGCGCCTGGGCGAGGATGTCCTGCCCGCCCTTGTGCGACAGCGGGCCGGACGGGCCGAACCCGGAGCCGAAGGCGCAGATGATGCGCGGGTTGACCGCCGACAGCGCCTCGTAGCCGAAGCCCATGCGTTCCATCACGCCGGCGCGGAAGTTGTTGACCACCACGTCGGCGCCGCGCACCAGATCGAGGACCACCTGCTTCGCCTCGTCCTTCCTGAGGTCGAGGGCGATCGACCGCTTGTTGCGGTTCAGGCTGCGGAAGACCGGGTTGTTCATGCCGTCCGGATCGTCGGCGATCGAGGTGCGCGACAGGTCGCCCGCGCCCGGCCGCTCGATCTTGACGACGTCGGCGCCATAGTCGGCCAGCACCTGCGTGCAGCAGGGGCCGAGCATGACCTGGGTGAAGTCGATGACCTTGATGCCCGAGAGCGGCTGGGCGTCTGAAGCTGGCATTGGCTGGATTCCTGTGCTGGCGTTACTGTCGCGGGCGGCCGGGCCGCCCGCGCGATCGGACGAGCATCGCCTACTCGGCCGCTTCCTGGAAGGTGGCGTTGGCCGCCGGCCGGTCGCCGGGGTCGGCGCCCTGCTCCCGCAGGATGCGCTGCACCCTGGCCACGTCGACCTTGTCGACGCTCACTCCCTGGTCGAGCGCGACCGACGCGGCCACGCCGACCGCCTCGCCCATCGCCATGCAGGGCGGGATCTCGCGGGAGATGCGCTGGGCGGCGGCGGTCGAGGAATAGTGGCGGCCGGCGACCAGCATCTGGCTCACGCCCCTGGGGAGCAGCGAGCGGTAGGGGTAATAGTAGTCGCGGCCGCGAGCGACGGAATCGGCGAAGTGACGGCGGGACGCCACGTCCTCCTTGGTCAGGACGTATTCTCCCTCGAGCAAGCGCGAGGTGCGCACGCCGAGCTGCGGGGCGACGTCGACGACGAAGGCGTCGGCGAAACCAGGCATGTTGGCGCGGATGTACTCGACCATCCTGGCGATCTTCTCGCGGCCGACGAAATCGGCCCGGGTCAGATCGTCGACGGAGGTCCCGTCGAAGCCGGCCATGTGCGGGCAGTTGCACCAGACGATGCCGGGCAGCGGCGTCTTCAGCCACCAGCGTTCCCACGAGCCGCCCATGATGCGCTTGCATTCGCGGTCGAGACTGGCGAAGGCCGCCGGCTCCTCGTACTCGAAGCGCTCGGCTTCCACCGTGTCGACGCCGCCGAGGCGGAACACCGTGGTGACGATGAAGGAGCCGTGGCTGAACGGCGCGCCGGCCGAGGCGGCGACGTCGAGGTCGCCGGTGGCATCGACGACGACCTTGCCGAGGATCGCCTGCCGCCCCTCCTTGGAGTCGCAGATGACGCCCCTGACGGTGCCGTCCTCGACGATGGTCCTCGAGAACCAGGAATGAAGCCGCAGCTTGACGCCGGCCTCGGCGACCATGTCGTTGGCGGCGCGCTTGAAGCCGTCGGGGTCGAAGGCCGACGCATAGCAGACCGGCTGCGGCTTGCTGTGGGAATGGAAATTGTAGGTGCCCCAGCGCGCCCATTGCCGGAACTTGCCCTCGTCGGCGATCCAGTCCTCCTCGGGCGGCGTCACGCAGAGGCCCATGCCGGTCATCCGGTCGATGAGCTCGGAGCAGAGCCCCCTCACGGTCACCTCGCTGCCGTTGCACATGTCGTCGAGCACCAGCACCATGCCGCCGGAGGCGAGGCCGCCGAGATAGGGGTAGCGTTCGAGCAGCACGGCCGACAGGCCGTTGCGGGCGCCCGAAACGGCGGCCGCTATGCCGGCGGGTCCGCCGCCGACGACGACGAGGTCGGCCTCGGCGACGACCGGGACCTTGCCGCCCGGCTCGTCGATCATCTGTCGCGATGTCATGATGCGTTTCTCCCGAATTGATGCAGCCGCGGCGTTCAGCGCGCGCCGGCTGCGTTCCATGTGAGGAAATACCGCTCCAGCCACGAGATGATGCCGAAGAAGGTGGCCGAGAAGACCGAACCGACGACGATGGTGGCGTAGAGAAGCGGCGAGTCGAAATTGTAGGTGGCCTGGATGATCAGGGCGCCGATGCCGACGGTCGAGCCGATCCATTCGCCGACGATCGCGCCGATGACCGCTGTCGACGCCGCGATCTTCAGCGCCGAGAACAGGTAGGGCATCGCGTTCTTGAAGCGCACCTTGACGAACACCTCGCGCGGCGAGGCCGACAGCACGTGCATCAGCTCGAGCTGCTGCGGGTTCACGTCGCGCAGGCCGCGCGTCATGTTGACCAACGTCGGGAAGAAGCAGATCAGCGCCGCGATGGCGATCTTCGGCTCCATGCCGTTGCCGAGCAGCAGGACCAGGATCGGCGCCTTCGCCACGACGGGGATGGTGTTGATCATCACCGCGATCGGGAAGAACGCTTCCTCGATGCTCTGCTTGTAGGCGAAGGCCGTGGCGATCAGGATTGCCGTCACGTTGCCGATGGCGAAGCCGAGGACCGCCTCGATCGCCGTCGGCATCAGGTTCTGCATCAGCATCGGGAACTTGTTGACCAGCACCGCGAAGATGGCGCTGGGCGCCGGCGCGATGAACGGCTTGACGTCGAAGATCCTGACGCCGACCTCCCATAGCACGAGCAGCGTCAGGAAGGCGGCGACCGGCAGCAGCCGGCGGCGCCACATCAGCCGGCGCTTGGCGGCGAGGTAGACGGCCTGTGCCTCGTTGTCGTCGGCGAAGGCGCCGTGGATCGCTGTGTCGGCCATGTCAGCAGGTCTCCAGGATGCCGCGCAGTTTCGTCACCAGAGAGACGAAGCGCGGGGTCTCGCGTTGGGCGATCCTGCGCGGCGTCGGCAGGTCGACGGGCACCAGTTCACGGACGCGGCCGGGCCGCGCCGCCAGCAGGAGCACCTGCTGGCCGAGGAAGGCCGCTTCGTAGATCGAATGGGTGACGAACAGGATCGTCGTGCCGGTCTTTTCCCACACCGACAGCAACTCCTCGTTGAGCCGGTCCCGGGTGATTTCGTCGAGCGCGCCGAAGGGTTCGTCCATGAGCAGCAGCTTCGGACCCGACACCAGGGCGCGCGCGATGGAGACGCGCTGGCGCATTCCGCCCGACAGCTCGTGCGGAAAGGCCTTTTCCCAGCCGGACAGGCCGACGAGGTCGAGAAGCTCGCGCGGGTCGCGGGCGCGGCCCGCCGGAGCGCCGCCGCCCACTTCGAGCGGCAGCGTCACGTTGTCGATGACCGTGCGCCACGGAAGCAGCGCCGCGTCCTGGAACACGAAGCCGATGTCGCGTCTGCGCCGCGCCGCTTCCGGCGGTCCGCCGAGCACGGTCGCCGCCCCGTCGGACGGCTTGATGATGTCCGCCACCACGCGCAGCAGC
This sequence comes from uncultured Mesorhizobium sp., assembly GCA_937958475.1. GTDB lineage: Bacteria > Pseudomonadota > Alphaproteobacteria > Rhizobiales > Rhizobiaceae > DUSC01. Next base: position 6,445 of record CALFXR010000029.1, read on the forward strand.
GTGGACTTGCCGCAGCCCGAGGGTCCGAGCAGGGTCAGGAACCCGCCCTTGCCGACGACCAGATCGATGTTCTCCAGCGCGGAGATGGTGCCGCGGTCGGTGGTGAAGCGCACGCAGATGTTGCGCAGCTCGATCGCGGTTTCGGCGGGGTGCGCGGCCGGAACAGGATCCGGCCGGTCGCGTTCGATCGCGGCAAGGGCCATCACCGTGCCCCCGTCAGCCGATCTTCGGGCGTGCGTCGGCCGTGGCCTCCAGCGCCCGCATGTCGATGACCGCGTCGAGCGCCGGGGCGCCGGCGGAGAACTGCTCAAGCTCGTTGTAGAGCGTGATCTGGTTCTGCCAGACGGCGGGATCCATGGTGCCCCAGCCACCGGCGGCCGTCGCCGGGGTGAAGATGTGGGCGAGCATCACCTGGGCGGCCGCGACTTCGTCGGCGCCGACCAGATTGGGGAACTCCTTGAGGAGCAGGTCGACGGCCTCGGCCGGCTTGGTCTTGGCGAATTCCCATCCCTTGCCGGCGGCGCGCAGGAAGCCGGTCAGCATCTTCTGCTCGCGTTCCATCGTGTCGGCGGTCGCGTAGTAGGGGTTGGCGTAGAGCTGCACGCCCTGGTCCCACAACTTCATCGCGATCCGGTCGGGCCCGAGTGCGGAGAGCGCCGTCGTGTTGGTCATCCAGCCGGTGACCGCGTGGACCTGGCCGGTCAGCAGCGGCGTCATGTCGGCGCCGATCACGACCACCTCGACGTCGCCGGGGGCGATGCCGTTCTTCTTCAGCAGCGCCGAGAGCAGGATCTTGCCGGTCGCCTGGATGCCGATCTTCTTGCCGATCATGTCCTTGGCGGTGCGGATCGGGTTGGCCGGCAGCGAGAAGAAGGCATAGGGATGCTGCTGCGCGCTCACCGCGAACGCCTTGACGGGGATGCTTTGCGACGCCGCGAGCATCAGCGACGGGCTCGACGAGACCTGGCCGATCTCGTAGCGGCCCGAGGCGACGATCGCCACGCCGTCGATCGACGGCCCGCCGGCCTGGATCACGAAGTCGAGGCCTTCCTCCTCGAAATAGCCGAGGTGCTTGGCCGCCACCTCGCCGAGCTGGTTGCCGCCGCCCAGCCAGCCGAGCTGCATGTTGAGCGTGCGGGTTCCCGACTGCGCGAAGCCGCGCGTCCGGATGATGGTCGGCAGGGCGAGCGCGCCGGCGGCGACGGCGCCGGTCTTCAGCAGTGTCCGGCGCGAAATAATGGATTTGGTCATCAGAGTTCCCCTTGTGCAAAGGCCGTTCCCCGGGCCTCGGGCGGACCGTGGCCGCGCGCAGTTCCCGGTTCTCGAAGGCCGGCCGGCTTTGGCGACAGCAAGTCACGGGGGGATTAAAGTATGGCCAGGCGCTCTCCGGAAGCATAAAGTTTCGCCAGAGGTGATGCCGAAACGGCAGCACCCTGGACGCCCGGGAAGAAAGCGCGGCCATGCACGCATCCGTTCTCCGCTACATCGATCATGTCGCCAGGCTCGGCTCGATCCGCCGCGCCGCCGCGGTGCTCAACGTCGCCTCCTCGGCCGTCAACCGGCAGATCCTCAAGCTCGAGGCCGACATCGGCACGCCGCTGTTCGAGCGCATAGGCAACGGCGTGCGGCCGACGGCGGCGGGCGACTACGTCATCCGCCATGCCCGCGAGACGCTGGCGCGCTGGCAGACCGTGCGCAGCGAGATCTCGGCGCTGGCCGGCGACATCCACGGCGAGGTGCGCATCGTGTCGATTCCGGCGCCGCTCGTGCGCATCCTGCCGCGGGCCATCGAGGCCACGGCGCGGCGCCATCCGCACGTCACCTTCCGCGTCATCGACGCCTCGCCGGCCGACCACGCCGAGGAGATGCGGGCGCGCCGCCCCGACATCGCCATCCTGTTCATCGACCGCCGGCACAGCGGCTACGACATCGTGGCACGCATCCGCATGCGCATCGGCGCCATCATGCGTCCTGATCATCCGCTGGCCGGCCGCCGCGAGGTGACGCTCACCGACTGCGCGGCCTATCCGGTGGCGATGCTGAGCGACCCGTGGATCCTGAACGCGGCGGCCGAGGCGGAGTTCATCCACAGCGGCGCGCAGTTCCGCTCGGTGATGCTGACCAACTCGCTGCCGATGACCAAGGAGGTGCTGCGGGCCGGCATCGGCATCGGCTTCTTCACGCCGGTCGGCTTCGTCGAGGAGCTCCAGTCGGGCGAACTCGTCCACGTCCCGCTGGCCGAGCCGGAGCTGTCGCGCAGCGAGGTCGGCGTCCTGATCCACCGCGAGCGCCAGGGGTGGCCGGCGGTGCGCGCCGTGGCGAAGGCGCTGATCGACGAGATGAACGCGACCGACCGCGAGATCACGCTGCTGTCGAAGGAGCACGGATCGGCGGAAAGCCCCTGAACGGGCGACCGTCCAGGCTGCGGCGTCAGGGCTCGCCGCGGAGGCCGGCGGAAACCGCACGGAGGGCGCCGGCGGCCGGCCGGAAGGGACACCGTCCCGTCCGCGACCGACACGCCCGTCAGTTGTTGTCGCTGCCGCTGTCTCCACCGCCGCTGTCGCCACCGTGGTGATGATGGCGGACATGGCTCGTGTCGGCTCCGGTATCGGAACCGCCGCCGCCGCGGGAAGGCGCGTATCGCTGGACGACGAAGATGACGACACCGGCGCCGACCACGAAGGCCCAGCCCGGCACCTGGTCGATCCACTGCTGCAAGGATTCCATTCTGTCGTTCCTTTCAGGCGACGATCATCGCCGGGCGATGCGTCGGGTCACTTCAGAAACTTGGCGCAGGAGTTCTCGCTCATCACGCCCGTCAGGCCGGCGATCTTCCGGTCCAGCCCGTCGATCTCCAGCCTGTAGGAGGCATCCGGCTTGGCGGCGTATTTGCGCTCCAGATCGGCCTTCTGCGCGGCGGCGTCGGCGCGCTGCTGCTCCAGATCCCTGCACAAAGCCTGGAGTTCGCGGTCCGACTGGGCAAGGCGGAGAGGCGCCGGCCCGGAATCGCGCGGCGATGCGGCCGGCGCGAAGGGGAGCGCGGCCGGTGCCACCGCCGCAAGGGCCGCGCCAGCCGACGCGAAGACGAGGCAGCCGGAGATGATCCACGATCTCATTTTCACGTCCTTTCGGCATCTGCCAGGCGTATCCGGTGCGTCGGTCCCTTTCGGGCCGGGTCACACGTTCTGCGGGCGTTCGCTGCACCGGTTCTGCTGGAGCTGATAGCGCACCTCGAAATCGGCTCTTTCGGCCATGTCGAGACGGTCCACGTTCGCGTCGCTCGGATCCTTGTCGTAGGCGCTCCTCGCGCTTTCCAGCTTCTTGTTGGTGCCCACGCCCTTCTCGCGCAGGTCCTTGCAGAGAAGGACCATCCTGGTCAGCTGTTCCTTCTCGGCCGGCGAACTGGCCTGGGCGGGATCGAAGTTCTGGGCGAAGGCGGGCTGTGCCGCGAGCATCAGGGCGGCGGCGAGGACCGCGAGGCTGGGACGGAGGGATTTCATCGAGTTTCCTTTCGGGGGGTTGGGCGTGGACGTCCTCCGGCGGGGCCGATGCGCGGACCCGCTTCGGACGGGCTACCAGTTGGTGGAATTGCCGCAGTAGGCGACGATCCGGGTGTCATCGACGCCGGTCGTGTTGTCGACGCATTGGTTCAGCACGCCGACGCATTGCGACCTTGCGCTCTGGTCGGGATACCGGCCGGCGCAATAGTCGCCGATCATGAGACCGACATCGTCCTCTTCGCCGTCCCCGCCGAACTGGGCGGGATCCGGCCCGCCGTCGCCGGACTGTGCCTTCGCCTGGTTGATCATCGACATCGTATGGCCGAGGCAGGCGTAGAACGGACTGCTGCCGAGCGGGCCCTTCTCCATGCAGACCTCGATGTCCTGGCGCATGATCTCGCTGTAGTTGCCGTATCTGAGCGGATCGTTGCTGACGATGTTTTCGAGCGTGATGGAGGCGATGCCGCGATCGAGACAGTCGCGATAGGGCTGCGTGTTCCGGCCGAAATCGATGGCGCAGGACTGGTAGAGGCCGTTCGGCACCGACGATCCGTCGGGCATGGTCGGAACATACTCGTTCGATGCCGCCTTCGGCAGCGCTGCACCGTTGCCATTGCCGTTGCCGTTACCCTGGCGGGGCAGCGGAGGCGGGTTGGCGCGCGACGCGCCGTTGCCCATGGGGGCCTGGCCGGCATCGGTGCCGGAACAGAAGCCGTTGGTGCCGTCGCGCGGCGCGCTCGGGTAGGAACACGCGCCGCCGCCCCACAGATAGCCGGCCGAGCCGTTCGGCATCCGGATCAGGAACCAGGGATAGCCCTGGTACGAGCCGCCGGCATTGCCGAGCAGCTCGATTGTCTGGCCGTCAGCGGTCGAGCCGACCTTAGGGGCGTTGGGATCGGGGGCATTGCGCACATTGCCGCCGCGCGAGCCGGCCCAGACGGGGAAGCCCGTGGATGCCGGATCGGCCGGCGCCGGAGCGCCGACCGCGGTCGGCAGGGCCTGCTGCGGCGGGAGCGGCGGCGGCGCGGCCGTGACCTGAGCCGGGGCGCCGCCGGTCCCGATCGGCGAACCATAGCAGGGCAGGACGTCGTTGTAGACGAGGACGCCGCCACGCTGGTCGTCGGCACCGTTGGCATCCTTCAGGTAGCTGAAGCTCGCGTCCAGGAACTGGTTGACGCCGACATAGACCGTGCTCCCGTCCATGATGATCGAGGACGCCGTGAACACGGCGCCGATCGTGTCGGCGCGGACTTCCCTGAGGACGGCGAGATCGCCGGCCGACAGGATCCATATGGTGCCCGTCCTGCTGCCGATGGCGACCACGTACTGGCCGTCCGTCGCCAGCCTGACGATCTTCTCGGCCATCACCGCGCGCGCAATCTCGGTCCCGCTGCGGCCATCGACCTTGACGATCAGTCCGCCCCAGTTGTTCTCGCCGCCGGCGAAGATCGACGTGCCGTCGGTGGCCAGGCCCGACATTTCGGCGTCGGCGATGCGGCTGGCCTGTATCTGGAGCGTGTTGGCATCGACCCGGGCCAGAGTGCCGTTCTGCGCGTGCGCGACCCAGATCTGGTTGTCGAGGGTGACGATGTCGGTGGCGCCGGCGCCCAGCTTCGCGCTCGTGCTCTGCCTGGCCGTCTGCATGTCGACACGAACGAGGACGTTGTTCCTCGAAAGGCCGTCCTTGTCCTGGTCGACGAGAACCCACAGCTGCGCGCCGTAGCCGATCATCGCGACCGGCTGTCCGGGGAGCTTGGCGAAGGTGGAAACCGTGCCGCGGGCATCGATCCGCACGATGCTCCGATCGGTCGCGGTCATGGCGAAGACGTCCCGGTCGAGACCGAAGACGATGTCGACCGGCAGGCGCCCCACCTTGTAGGTGGCGACAGAGCGTCCGCTGTCCAGGTCGATCTTCGAGACGGTCCGCTGGCCGCCTTCGGCGCCCCATATGGCGCCTTCGTCGAGTGCGATGCCTTCCAGCCAGGTGCCGGTCCTCACCAGCTTCGGCGACACGGCGATGATGGCGTTTTCCGAATAGATCTCGCACGACGCGGGCTCGCCGCCGCTCGACGCCTGGCTGGCGTTCGACGCCTGGTTTCCGCCCGAGCGGGCGTCGCAGCCGGAATCCGGGCTCGCCTCCTCCGGCCGGAAACCGCATTCGAGAATGGAGGCGCGCAGATCCCCGGCGGTGGGTTCCATGGGATCGCGCGGGAGCTGGAGGGCCTCGGCCCGGCAGGCCGCGGAGGCATTGTCGAGCGCGGTTTCGAGGGCAATGCGGCGCGGCTGCTTGTTCGTCTCCGTCTCGAGGCAGACGACATAGGCGAGCACGTCGACGTTCCTGGAAGTGGTGACATATCTCGCGTCACGGAGGGAGTAGTCCTGCGCCAGAGCCGCGGAGATGAACGGCGTCGAAAAGACCAGCGCGAAAGCCGGAATGGCCCGAGCGATCCGGGTGCGTCTCAATGAAAATCCCCCCAAAAACACGGAACGGTTTGCGCCGCCGCGTGACAGTTCTCCTGCTATTCTTTCGGGGTTAGCTTGTTCGCCGCCACGCAGCCTGGCCCCAGAAGCCAAGCTGCCCGTCCTCGGACGGGAGCGCCCTCAGCGATTGGCGCTTGTTTCGCCTACGACGGCAGTCTGAAGACTTGACCGTCCTGTCTTTTCATACATTCGAAAAGTGGCAAGTATGTCGTTCGGTGTCAATTGGATCGTCGCCGCCGATCCGAATTTGCAATGCCCGCCAGCGACTTGAAGCCAGTCTGCACACGTCACGTGAACCGAGGATGAACGGGATATTCAGAAATATGAACGGGCTTCCGGCGTATTGCCGGCGACCTCGGTGCCAGTGGCGAAGACGCTCTTGCCCTGGCCCGTTCGCGACCGCATTGGCGGCCCCGGCGCGCGTCTCCCATCTCCGGTCGCCAACGCCGTTGCGCAGTGCCGATGGACATCTCAATGCCCGGTCGGCTCACTTCGAGGGCCGCCAGTCAACCGCAATATTCCGCTGGCGTTGCCGTTGGGGAAGTGTCAAGATCAACGTAGGGGACGTCCAGACCAAGAAAACACCTCGGCGCAGGTCGAGGGTGGGGGGCTCATGACCACCGTCAGAGACGTTCTTCTATCGTCCGCATTTCTCTCCCTGGTTTCCATCCTGCAACCCGGTTCCGCCTCGGCAGGGCCCATGTGCGGCTGGTACGCGATCGGGGGCTGCTTCAAGCAGCAATGGCAGGCCGACAATCGCGCCGCGGCGCTCGTCGATGCCTACGTCGTGCGCACCAACAACATCAGCAATTTCGCGCCCGGCTGGTGGTGCGCCGTCGACGGACCGTATGGGGACAAGAGCGCGGCCAATTCGGCGAAGCGCAAGTTCGCCGCCAAGGGCGTAAACGACGCCTACGTCAAGAAGGGCGGCTGCTGACCTCGCGGGGTCGGACGTCCACGACAGAACGCTGACGCTTCACTGCGCCCGTCGATGCCCGCGTTCGGCAGAACCGGGCCTCGCCGACGCACACCCGAAGGTGCCCGAATGTCCACAGATCGCAGGCTCACACCGAATCGTTTGTTTTCATTCGCCGCAAGACTGGCGGGCTTCGCGTTTGCAGGGGCCTCGATCCTGATCACGGGAGTCGTCGACGGACGATCGGCGGAGAATTACGGCTTCGACGATGCCGCCTATGTTACGACGTCGCGAAACATCGACGTCCTGGAATACGTCGTCTGCCTGGAGGAAGCGGTCGACAAGACCCCGGAGGCCATGCCGCTTGCGGAGGCATTGCGCATCGCCGTCGCGGACTGCCGCGACCTCGCCGGTCTTCTGCCGAACACGCCGGGCGAGCCCAGCGCCCGGTATATCGTCGACACGATCCGCGTGTGCGGGTTCTTTCCCGAACAGGCGAACCCGGATGCGGACTGCGGCGGCGTGGCGACCAGCGGGCCGGACGAGGTCGAGCTGACCCCGATCGTCATCGACGTCGGCACATGGCCGGAAGGCATCGTCTTCGACGACGAATGGCTGTGGGTCGCGGAAAGCGGCGACCGGACGATCGCGAGGATCGACCTCGAAAGCGAGCGCGTGGTCGAGCGCAGGAAGATCGGCCGATTGCCGGTGGACATGGCCACGGCCGGCGAAGGCGTGGTCTACACGCTGGTCGTCACCGACCAGCTGATCAACAAGCAGAACGGCCGCGGCACAAGTTCGACGCTGGCGAAGCTGTCGGAATGTCCCGAGACCATGGCCGACGGGATCGACTTCCTGTGGGTCGTCACCCTGCCCAATTGCGGCTCCGACCAGAGCCGCCTGGTGCGCGTCGACCCGAGGAGCGGCAAACAGGTGAAGTCGGCCGTGCTCGGCCCGGCGGCCGTGGCCTTGGCGACGCAGGGGCCGGATGTCTGGATCGCGCATGTCCGCGCACCGGCGCTGACGGTCGTCAACCAGACTTCGATGGAGGCCGGGACTGTCGAGGTGGGTGACGCCGAACTGTGGACGATCTCGGCGAATTCCACTCATGTCTTCGCCGGCGGACGCCGCACCGGCAGTTCCGACGACGGCCTGGTGGTGATGATCGATCCGTCGACGGGCAGCGAACTCGCCCGCGCCAGCGTCGCCGAGCGCGTCTCGGAGATCCACAGCGACGAGGACGACGTCATCGCCGTCGGCGACAAGGGTACGATCTGGATCTATGCCGCGGCGGACCTCGCCCCGCGACGGACGATCAGATTGTCCACCGGTCCGTACAAGCCTCGCGCCATCATCGTGCTCGACGATCGCCTCGTCCTGTCGGTCGCCAACCAGGCCGGCGAGAAGGGCGCGGTCTACCTGGTCGAGAACTGGTTGCCCGCGGACGTCGCATCGAGCGGCGCGCCGGTGAACCCTCCGCCGCCGGTGGCGGTCGAGCCGCCCAGGCGCTCGACCGGCGTCACGCCGCCGAAGCCCGAGATCGTCGCCAATCCGCCGAAACGCACCGTCACCGTAAATCCGCCGCCCCCGTCGCGGGTGACGAACCCGCCGAGGACGACGGTCGTGGAGCCGCCCGCCGGACCGAAGAAAGCCGCGCCGGCCGGTCGAGCCGGGTTCCCCGTCGCCGCCGGATCATGGGGCGGCAATGTCCGCAACGCGCCGAGCACGGGCGCGGCGTGGGTCGCGTCGCTGTCCGAGGGCGAGCCCGTCGTGCTGCTCGAGCGGACAAGCGAGGTGATGAACGGCTATCCGTGGTTCCGCATCAAGTTCCGCGGCAACCAGACGGGCTACAAATGGGGCGGCATCCTGTGCGCGACCGTCGCGCCAGTGGCCGGCATCGAGGGAACCTGCACCAGGGCTTCGGCCGGCGCAGGCAATCAGCAGCCTCCGAAGAGCGCCAATCCGAAGGGCAATCTGAAAGGTATCGACCCGAAGCGGCCGCCCGCTGTCGATCCGGGTGACGTTTCCGCGTTGCTCGGCACGTTCAGGCACGATCCCGCCCAGAACGACTGGCACACCGGAACCATCGAGCGCGACGGCGGCAAGCTGCGGTGGACCAATCTCGCCGGGGTCAGCTGGAGCCTGACGGCCGACCTGGCGAAGGACCGGCTTCTCACCGGTCAGGACAACCCCTATTTCGCCCAGGGTCTTCGCGAGTTCAAGCTGATCCGCGACCACGGCGACGTCGTCGGCTTCCGTTTCGGCAGCGAGGTCTTTTTGCGTGCACCGGAAGTGCGGGTGTTGATCGCCCCTCCGCCGGCCGGCGGCGCCGCCGCGAGCGGCGCGATCCGGGAGCGCGACCTTGTGATCGATGCCGGCGCCGGCGCTTCGGTCGTGTCCGACGGCATCCCGCGCGGCGGGCGCGATGCCTACCGCGTATCCGCCCGTGTCGGCGAAATCCTGACGGTGAGCGTCTCGGCGCCCGACGACAACGCGGCCTTCGAGATTCGCGTCGGCGGAGCCAAAGGCAGGGCGCTTCCCGGCGCAACCGAGGGACAAGACACACGGTTCTGGTCGGACCTCGTCCCTCAGGCCGGCGACTATCTCATCATCGTCGGCCCGCGGTTCGGCGGGACGGACTACACGCTGACCGTCAGCCTCGACGTGCAGCAGCAGCCCGGTGCCGACGGGGAGGAGGACGCGGTTCCCGGTATCGCGGCCGAACCCGCGGAAGATCCGCGCGCGAAGCACGACTACGGCATGGTGGCAAGCGGGGACCAGCAAGGCTGCGCCAACAAGCACAGCGAGCGCACGCCGGCCTTCTTCGACTGCCTCGACGGGTTCAAGCGGCGTGCGCTCGCCGGCAAATCCGCCGCGACACCCGACAAGCGCCCGGACAAAGCCTATTCCGGGCTCGCCAACGGCGCCTACCAGTCCTGCGCGCTGACCCATGGCGAGCGCTCCAACGCCTACTACGTCTGCCTCAACGAGATCGTCGACTACGAGGCGAGCAAGTCGGCCGGCCAGACCCCCCCTGTCGATCCGTTGGCCGGCAAGGACTACAGCATGATCGATCACGACGTGCGCAAGGACTGCCAGGCCAGGCATGGCGACGCGACCCCGGCATTCATCGAATGCATGGATCTCGCCAAGGCCGCGGTGGAGGAACGGGACAGGCTTGCAGCCGAAGCCCGCCAGCAGGAACAGGCCCGTCTCGACGAGGAGGCGCGCACGCAGGAGCAGACGCGGCTCGATGAGGAGGCCCGTCAGCAGGAACAGGCACGCCTCGACGAAGAGGCCCGCCTGGAGCAGGAACGCCTCGCGGAGGAAGCACGCCAGGAGCAGGCACGCCTCGACGAGGAGGCTCGCCTGGAGCAGGAACGCCTCGCGGAGGAAGCACGACGCCAGGAGCAGGCACGCCTCGACGAGGAGGCTCGCCTGCAGGCAGAGGCCGACGCGCAGGCCCAGCAGCAGGAGCAGACCGGGGAAACCACGGAATGAACAGTCGCGGCGCCCGCTGGGGCGCCGTCCGAACCCGATCCAGAGATGAAACCGGAGGAACTGCCGATGCCGAGAACCCTGATCATGGCGGCCGTGATGGCGCTGCTGGTCGCGCCTGTCGGTTCCGGCCTGGCCGGCCCGCGGATCGAGGCCGCCCCGCATCCCATTCCGCAATCGAGCCTCAGGCTCGCGGCGGCCAGCCCCCAATGCGAGAAGGGCTGCATGGCGACCTACAATGCCTGCGCCGACAAGGTCGCGAAGGACTTCGCGGCCGGCCGGATCGACGATCTCGAACCTTACTACGAGGTTTGCAGCAACAGCCTGGATGCCTGCCGCGCGGGCTGCTGAGATCTCCGCGGCACGAGGAAGAGACGAGCGGCCGGATCCGGCCGGGAAGGAGGAGCAGGATGCTCAACTGTCTCAGAGCGCCAGCGTTCGCCGCGATCGGCGTCGCCGCGTTCCTGTCCCTCGGGCAACCGACGACGGCGCTCGCGCATCACGAAAGCCCGGACGCCTGGGAGGCTTCGGGCCACGACGGCGTCAAATACCTCCACATGGACGGCCAGGTCATCAACATATGGCATGCCGTCAGCGGCAAGCTCCTGAGGCAGGGATACGATGCGCGGCGGGATAGGATCAGTGCATGAACCGGTCACAGTTGAAACGGCCGGTACCGCCGGTGTTTGCCGAGCAAAGGAAGCCGTGATGGAGCACCCGCTCAACTGGATCTATCGGCACGCGGTCGCCGGTCCCGGCCGATCCTGGCCATTTCCCAGTGTGCCCGGGGATAAGCACATTGCGCGGCGGGCGATACGACTGCTGGTCATTGCCGTAGCATTCGCTGGTTTCGCATGTACGGGTGCCCGAGCCTATAGCGACGTGGTCATCACGAACACGACCGAGTACACAATCTCCGGCACGGTCGACTACGCGGGCCCGGGCTTCATTTGCGAGGATGATGACTATTCGATCCCTCCGAAGAAATCGGAAAAGGATCCCGCCCCGACATGGTCGCACTCGCGCGGCGCGTGCCTGATCATCGGGATCAGCGGCAACATCGCGGGCCCGAGCAAGTACGGCGAAAAATTGAACGTCGTGTCCTACGACTCGACGGGGACGGGCTATGCGGATTTCATTGTCGCTCCCTATGGCGGTTCCTACAGGATCTTCTCCACCACCGAATACAGCAAGGTCACCGACACGCGGCAGGGCAAGAGCCCGGGCTTCTATTTCGTCAACGAGACCGACTGGCCCGTTGCCTATTCCCTCGATCAGGTTGGCTGCCTCTATCACGGCATCGTTCCGGCCGGCACGGACGGCCGTCCGGGTGTCATGAAGGTCGATACCGGCGCGGTCTGGTTCACCATGCGTGCGCATATCCAGCCGGACGGCCAGAATCCGCAGTCCGACTGGGATTGCGTGGAGCCGGTCGCGCAGCTGGTCGGCGACGTCGCCATGGCGGCGCTTTCGGGCGGCTCGAGCGCGGCCGCGCAAATGGGTGGAAAGATCATCATCAAGACAGTCGCCAAGGCGGCAATAAAGGAAGCCCTCAAGAAGACGGCGAAAAAGGTCATCACCAAATTGATCAAGGACATCGCCAAGGAGGAGCTTGGGCGTCTATTCACGGAAAGCACCAGCATCGAGCTCTACGGCCAATACGCCGGCTATGAGTGGCCTTTCCGCTGCGACAACATGCCGGAATACCACATCACCGGCGGGCCGAAAGTGCTGAAGGACGAGACCGGCGAGATTTATCTCGAAGACGGTCCGATCTTCACCGTCACCAAGACCAACACCTGCGGCGACGACATGATGCTCGCGTCGCGCAAGTCGCAGTCAGCCGGGCGGAGCTTCTTCGCCTCCTACGACAACCCGGCGGCGGTCGCCACCGGCAATGCGGGGGCGGGCGGCGCGGCCACGCTGTGGAAGGCCGGCGACATCGCCGAGGTGCGCACGCCGAGGGACACCACGTGGAGGATCGCGACCGTTCAGCAGTTCCATCCGACCGACGGTATCCTGATCCTTTACTCGGATACCGGCGAGCGCAATTGGATGCCTGAGAAGTTCATGCGTCCCGCACCACCCGGCACAGTGGTTTCCGGAGCGGGCGGCGCCGCGTCGCAATGGAAAGCCGGAGACGTCGTCGAGGTGCAGCGTCCGGCCGACGGGCGGTGGACCGTGTCGAGCGTGCTCAATCTCGACCCGATCAGCGGCGTGTTCATCCGCTACCAGGACACCGGCGAGCAGATGTGGGTGCCGCAGACCATCGTGCGCGCACCGCAGCAGGCCGCACCGGGCTCGTGGAAGGTCGGCGACGTCGTCGAGGTGCAACGCCCTGCCGACGGGCGGTGGACTCCGTCGAACGTGCTCAATCTCGACCCGATCAGCGGCGTGTTCATCCGCTATCAGGACACCGGCGAGCAGATGTGGGTGCCGCAAAGCATGGTGCGCGGCGTGCAGACGGTCAATGTCGCGCCTGGCGCGCAGCCCGCGCCGGTGCAGCCGGCAAACCCGCACGAGGTCGCCTGCCAGACCCGCGGCCAGATAGCGGCGGGCGCCGGGACGCAGGAGACAAGAATAAACTTCGCGAATGCCGGCACCGGCGACATGCTGATCTACTGGATCAACGGGGCAGGACAGGAAACCGACTATCAGAGCCAGCCACAGCCGCTGGCGGTGATCCCGCCCGGCCAGTCGCAGACGATTGCCGCCTATGTCGGCCATTCCTTCGTCATCAAGGACGCGGCTCAGGCGTGTCTCAGCGTCTATCAGGCGGTGGTCGGACAGAACGACGTCGCATTCGGCCCATCGGCCCCCGGCAACGGCAGCCAGATCGCGACCCTCGGCAACACGCCGGTGCAGACGAGTTCACAGACCGGCGCGCAGGCGCCGAGCGCCCACCCGATCGATCCGCAGGAATCGGCCTTCGATCGCGACCTCAGCCAGCGGATCGCGGCGCTGCTTTTCGACCGTTGCGGCGAGCGCGGCACGGTGCAGTCGAGCAACCCGGCCGAGGACAACGGCACGCGGCTGCAATTGTCCAATGTCGGCACGCGCGATCTGCGGATCTTCTGGATCGACGTGGTCGGAGCGGAGACCGGCCAGGGGAACGGGGAGCCCTACGTCGTCCTACCTCCCGGAACCACCACCGGCAGCGATCCCTCCATACCGCACCAGTACTACATCGCTCTCGACGACCAGTCGAATTGCGTCGGCATCGGCGACACGGGGTTCGGTGCGCTGAACCATCTCGCTTTCTCGGCCGATCTGGCTTCGAGCGGCGCTTCAGCGCAGCAAAAGGGCGCGCCCGTACCCGACCCCGCAGTTAGTGGCAGCCCCGGCGCCGCCACCTGCAGCCAGCGCGGCAGGATCGTCTCCGCCGGCGGCAGCGAGGTGACGACGGTGGACTTCACCAACACCGGCAACGGCGACCTGTCGGTCTACTGGATCGACGGCCAGGGCGAGGAGAAGGACTATGCCGGCGGCGACGTGCCGCTCGCCGTCGTAGCGCCCGGCGCGACGCAGAACATCCAGGCCTATGTCGGCCACGCCTTCATCGCGCGCGACGCCCAGTCGGTCTGCCTCGGCATCGCGCAGATCGCGCCGGGCCACAACGCGTTTTCCTACGCGGCGGCGGGGAGCCAGACCGCAACCGCTCCCGGCGGCGGGACCGATCCTAACGTCGGCGCCGATCCCGCGCAGCCCGGGCCGGCCGCCGGAATCCCCCAGCCCGCGACCTGCAACGACCGCGGGCGCATCGTCTCGGCCGGCGGCAGCGAGGTGACGACGGTCGACTTCACCAACACCGGCGCCGGCGACCTGTCGGTCTACTGGATCGACGGCCAGGGCGAGGAGAAGGACTATGCGGGCGCCCTGAAGCCGCTCGCCGTGATCGCGCCCGGCGCGACGCAAAGCCTGCAGGCCTATGTCGGCCACGCCTTCATTGCCGTGGATGCCGATGAGACATGCCTTGGCGTGGCGCAGATTTCTCCGGGTCACAACCGGTTCGCCTATGCGGCCCCCGGCGCCCAGACCACGTCGCAAGGCCTCGGACCGACCGCCGCCCCGGCGCCGGACGGCGTCAACTCCCTGCTGGGCTGCGAGTTCCGCGGCACCATCGGGTCGAACGGCGGCGGCGAGCTGGCGTCGCTGACGTTCCAGAATACCGGCGACGGCGACCTGCATGTCTTCTGGATCGATGCCGATGGCCGGGAGACGAACGGGCAAGGCGCCGGCGCGCCGCTGGCGATCGTCGGCCCGGGACAGACGGCGAGCCTCCAGGCCTATCTCGGCCACGCCTACCTCGCGACCGACGCGTCGGGCAACTGCCTCGGCATCGTCCAGGTGCTCCAGCCGGCGAACGACTTCGCCTTCGCGGCGCATGGCGGTTTCGCAGCCGCCGCGAACGGCAACGGGCAGGATGCGCCGGCGGAGAACGCCTATGCGGAGACCGGAACGGAGCAGCCGCAGACCGGCTATGCCGATCCCGCGCCGGCGCAGGCGGACAGTTCGAGCGGGTACCAACAGGCCGCCGGCGGATGCGAGTTGCGCGGCCAGATCGCCTCGACCGGCAGCGAGGCGGCGTCGATCGACATCGCCAACGTCGGAACGGGCGCCATTGCCGTCTACTGGATCAACGGACAGGGCGTCGAAGGCGACTATCAGAACGCGCCGCAGCCGCTGATCGTCATCGAGCCGGGCGCGAGCCAGAGCATCGGCGCCTATATCGGCTTCGCGTACACCGTCGCCGACGCCTACGGAAACTGCCTCGGCGTCGCCCAGGTGACGCAGGCGACGAACGCGTTCGGCTTTGCCGGCGTGCAGTAGCGGGCAACCCCGTCCGCTCCGATCCCGTTGATTTCCGGCGGTGGCCGGAAGCCGAGGGCGACGGATTCGCCGGTCGGCGCGGGCGTCGGCCTTGAACAGGCGCGGAATTTGCGGAGACCCGTGCGCCTTGCACCGCGCCTGACCCGTTCGCCGAACGAATTCGGTGCGTCGGCAGTCGGGACGCTATCGACCGACGCGACTGCCCGCCGCGCCTTCTTCCACCTGCCTGGCGTGCTCGTTCTTCAGCACGAACTTCTGGATCTTTCCGATCGAGGTCTTCGGCAGCTCGTCGCGAAACTCGACGAAGCTCGGCACCTTGAACCTGGACAGGTACTTCGCGCACCACGCGATCACCTGCGCGGCATCGATGGAGGCGCCCTCCTGCCGGACGACGTAAGCCTTGACGGCTTCGTCGCGCAGCGGATCGAAGACACCGATGACCGCCGATTCGAGGATGTCGGGGTGATCGTTCAGGACGCGCTCGACCTCGGTGGCGGCGATGTTCTCGCCGGCACGCTTGATGACGTCCTTGCTGCGGTCGAAGAAGTTCAGATAGCCGTCCGCATCGAGATAACCGTTGTCGCCGGTCAGGAACCAGCCGTCGCGCATGCACCCGGCCGTGGCAGCCTCGTTCTTGTAGTAGCGGGAGAACAGCGGCTTGCCGCCGACGGCGATCTGGCCGACCTGGCCCTGCGCCACGTCGTTCATCTCCTCGTCGACGACCCGGATTTCGTGGCCCGGGAGCGGCAGGCCGATGCAATGACGCTTCGTCACCCCGTACACGAGCGGATTCGACGTGCAGATGCCGTAGGTCTCCGTCAGCCCGTAGCCTTCGACGAGCGTGACCCTGTAGCGCCGCTCGAAGCTCTCCCACTCGTCCGGCGACGTGGGTAGCGCGTAGAAGGAGAAGCGCACGTCGTGATCGGAATCCGCTTCCGACGGCGGCTGCGCCAGAAGCGTGCGCAGGACCATCGGGACGATGCTGATGCCCGTGCAGCGGTGGGCGCGCACCTGGCTCCAGTAGCGGGTGGCGCTGAACGCCTCGAGCAGCACCACCGTTCCGCCGACCGCAAGCGTGGGTATCACGCCGACGAACTGTGCATTGACGTGAAAGAGCGGCAGCACCACGCAGATCCTGTCGCTGGGGCGCATGCCGAGCAGCATGGCGACGGAAATGCCCTGGAGAACGCTGTTGTTGTGGTCGAGCACGGCGCCTTTCGGCCGAGATGTCGTGCCCGACGTGTAGATGATCTGCGAGGAGTCCGACGACGCCACGGGGACTTTCCGGTCGGCCGGATCGCCATCGGCCATGATCGCCGAATAGAGCGCGTAGCCGCCGCGCGCTTCGTCGCTGCGCGCGAGGACCCGCAGCCGGATGGTCCCGGAGCGGGGCGCGATCTCGTCGAAGACGTGCAGGAAACGCGGTTCCGTGACCACGGCGGCGATCTCGGCATTCTCGACGAGATAGCCGAGTTCATCGGCGGAGTAGTGAACGTTGACCGGCACCGCCACGGCACCGATCTGGTTCGCAGCCAGCCACGCGACCAGGAACTCCGGCCCGTTGGCGAGCATGACGGCGACGTTGTCGCCCGCCTTCAGCCCGGCGTCCGACAGATGGTTCGCCAGGCGCGCGACCTGCCCCGCGACCGCGCCATAAGTGTGGCGCGAGATCTCGCCGCGGTCGTTCTCGAAGACCACGAAGTCCTTGTCGGGATTGCGCTCCACCTGGATCCGGAGAAGATCCGGTATCGTCAGCTTGCCGCTCGCATCCATGTCTGTCCTCCCTCAACAGGACTTCGGCAGGCCGCCGCCGGCCCGTTCGCGTCCGGCAGCACGCGCCCCGCGCCGGCTGGTTCATATACCTATCAGTATAACAATGTACGAGTTGGTAGAGCAAGGCCAAATCGGTCCGCCCGGGTGCCGCCGCGCAGGGGGCCGGAGAGCCGCCCGGCGCATTTTCCAGGATAGCCGTCGGCGACGCGTTGCGATCGGTTCCGTGGCCGTTCGCGGCATTCAACCGGCAATGGCCGGCCGTCAGGCGCCGTGCAGCCTCTGCACGTCCTCGAGCCTTGCACGATCGACGCCGACGGACATGAGCACCTGCTCCAGCATCTGCCGGCTGATGGCATCCTTCGACATCGGGCGCGCCTCGTCGTACCAGGCGAAGCTGTAGCTCACCATTCCGGAAACGATCTGGCTGGCCACGGCCACGCTGGAGAAGTAGAAATCACCCGTCTGCAGGCCTTCCTTCAGGATGCCG
Organism: uncultured Mesorhizobium sp.; assembly: GCA_937958475.1. Lineage (GTDB taxonomy): Bacteria > Pseudomonadota > Alphaproteobacteria > Rhizobiales > Rhizobiaceae > DUSC01. The sequence continues at coordinate 23,930 of CALFXR010000029.1, forward strand.
CGCAGGCGGTGGTCGATCTTCCTGCGCATGCCGCTGATGGCCGCCTTCACGTCTTCCGGCAGGTTCAGTTCTTCGCGGAAGTAGATGGACACGTGCTTGTGCCGCTCGAGTACCAGCTTCGTGAAGCCCACCGTGAACTGCGCGAGCTTGTCGACAGGGCCGAGTTCCGCGCCGGCGGCGGCTTCAGCGACGTCGAGGGCCTCGAGCATGAGGCGGCTGCAGATGTCCGAGAGCAGTTCGATCTTGCTCTTGAAATGATAGTAGACGAAGGGCTTCGTCGCGCCCAGTTGATGCGCGATCGCATCGACGTTGGTCGACAGGTATCCATTCTCGTAGAACAGGTCGACCGCTTCCGAGAGAATGCGTTCCCGCTTGATCGCCAGGATGTCGTTTCGCAGCGCGGTGGCCTTGTCGTTGGATTTCGCCATGGTCTCCATTTTCCAAGCCACGGCCGACTCACCTCAGCCCTCGAAGCCGAACATACGGAACGGGATAGCTTCTGGTTCGAAAATATACCACATGGTTCAGCCGAGACGAGACTATCTCGCGCGCTTCCCTCCCTCGACCGGGAGAGCCGCGCCGGTGATGAAGGTCGCGGATTCCGAGCACAGGAACAGGATCCCGGCGGCGATCTCTTCGAGGCTCCCCAGCCGCTTCATCGGCGTCGCCTCCGCCATGGCCGTCATGTCGGCGCCGAACAGCCGTTCGCTCATCGGCGTACGGAAGGAACCGGGGCAGATGGCGTTGATGCGGACGTTGCTGGCGGCATAGTCGAGCGCTGCGGCGCGCGTCAGGCCCAGCAATGCGTGCTTGGAAGCCGTGTAGGCGGGCATCGTCTCCACCCCGCCGAGCGAAGCGGTCGAGCCGACATTGACGATCGCCCCTCCGCCCCGGTCGACCAACGCCGGGATCTGCGACTTCATGCTCAGGAACACGCCGTCGAGATTGACCGCCATGACCCGGCGCCAGTCCTCCCACGCGTAATCCGCCACCCGAGCGCGCGCGCCTTCGATGCCCGCATTGTTCACGGCGTAGTCCAGGCCGCCGAGCGCGCGCGCCGCATCGACCGCCGGATCGAGCGCCCCCGGTTCGGTGACGTCGACCACGAAGGTCAGGGCCTCGCCTCCGGCCTCGCGCACGAGCGATGCGGTCTCGTCGAGGGCATTCGCCGTCCGGTCGCACAGAACCAGCCGATCCCCCCGCTTCGCCATCGCCAGCGCGGTCGCACGGCCGAGCCCGCTGGCTGCGCCGGTGATGAGGCTGATGCTGCCCGTCATCGTTTCAGCCCGCCCACGGGTCGAGCACGAGCTTGCCGAACACGCGCCGCTCCTGGAGCATCTCCTGCGCCCGGGGGAGATCCTCGAACGAAACGACCTCCTGAACCACCTGCTTCATCTGCGAACGTTCGGCGAGGCGCATGATGTCGAGAAAGTCCTGCCGCGATCCGGCGAACGACCCGATCAGCGTCTGTTCCTTCACGAAGAGATGCCAGAGGTTGATCTTGACGTCGAAGCCGGAATGCCCCCCGCAGGTGACGAGCCGCCCGCCGCGGGCGAGCGCGTGCAGGCTGCCCTCCCAGGTCGCTTCGCCCACATGCTCGAAGACCAGGTCCACGCCCTTGCCGCCGGTCAGCGCGCGAACCTCGCGGGCCCAGCCGTCTTCGGAATGGTTCACGACATGATCGGCGCCGAGCTCCAGCGCCGCCCGCATCTTCGCCTCGCTGCCCGCAGTGGCGATCACGCGCGCGCCCGCAAGCTTGGCGATCTGGATGCCGAGAACCCCGATACCCGAACCGCCCGCGATGATGAGCACGTCGTCGCCGATGCGAATGTCGGCGCGCCGCCGCAGCATGTGCCAGGCCGTGGGGCCGGTCACCGCGATGGCCGCGACCTCCGCATAGCCGAGACCTTCCGGGATGGCATGCAGCTGGCGCGCGGGGACGGTGGCGAATTGCGCATACCCGCCCTGCGTCTGCACGCCGAACACGCGGCTCGTCCTGCACATGTTGGTGTTGCCGCTGATGCAGGCGCGACAGTGTCCGCAGGACAGGATCGGGTCGACGACGACGGCGGCGCCGACCGCCCAGCCCGACACGCCCTCGCCCAGGGCGGCGATGTCGCCGGCCACCTCCGTTCCGGAGATGTGGGGCAGCGGCACGTCCTTCGGGATCTCGCCTCCGCGGGTCAGCAGGTCGACCTGGTTGAGACCGCAGGCGCGCACCTTGACCAGAACCTCGCCCGGCGCGGGATGGGGAATGGGGATGTCGTCCTCCAGCCGCAGACTGGCCTTCTGGCCGTCGGGATGGAGGCGCATGGCGCGCATCGTGGTGCGTCCGTTCAGGTTCATTTCGACCTCGTCTTCAGCAGGTACGCCGCCTTCTTCTGCGCGAACTCCTCCGACTGGAAGGCCAGCCCGTTGGCGATCGCCTCCATGTTCAGCTGCGTCGAAAGCGTGCTGCGTTCGCCCGCTCGCAGGATGGTCTTCATCATGCGCAGCGCGTCGCTGCCCATGTCGGCGAACTGGGCGGCGAGCGCGCTCAGCCTGAGGGAGAGCGCTTCGGGATCCGCGACGACCTCGTTCACGAGACCCCAGGCCAGGGCCGTCCCGGCGTCGACGCGTTCGCCGAGGACCGCCATCTGCATGGCGCGGGACGGGCCGACCAGCCGTTGCACCATCCAGCTGAGCCCGAAATCCTGGACCACGTCCAGTTTCAGCGGCACCATCCAGAACTGCGCCGCGCGCACGCTGATGCGCATGTCGCAGGCCATTGCGAGGCCCAGGCCGCCGCCGCCGCAGGCATGACCGTTGAGCGCCGCGATCGTGATCAGGTCCTGCTCGAAGAGCGCGGTGATCACACGGTGCTGGGCGTTGAGCAGCCGCGTGCCGGAATAGACCGACGGATCGCTGACGTGCTCCATGAAGAACGGCGTGTCGAGATCGACGCCAGCGGAGAAGAGCCGCCCGGTGCCTTCGAGGAACAGGACGTTCAGCCCGGGCGTCTGGCGAACCTCGGCGAGTGCCGCCAGGAGTTCCTCCAGCATGACCGGGTCGAGCGCGTTGAGCTTCTCGGGCCGGTTCAGCACGATCCGCGCGATGCGCCCTTCGATGGTCAGACGGATCGTGGAGTAGGCCGGCTCGGACCCTGTCGTGCTATTCATGGAGACTTTATCCTTCGTCAGGCGGGAATGGACCACGTGACCAGTTCGGGCCACGCCACGCAGGCGGCAATGAGGATCAGGTCGGCGACGAAGAACCAGAGCACGCCCCGGAAGATGGTCATCATGCTAATGCCGTCACCGACCACGTTCTTGATCACGAAGACGTTGATTCCCACCGGAGGCGTGATCATCCCGACCTCCAGGAACTTGGCGACGATGATCCCGAACCAGATCAGATCGTAGCCGGCCTGATTCACCAGCGGAATGAAGATCGGCAGCGTGATGAGCATGGCGCCGATGGGCTCGAGGAACATGCCGAGCAGCAGGTAGACCAGCGCGATGCCGATCATCACGGTGATCGGGTCCAGCCCCCAGGTCGCCACCATCGCCTCCAGGGCGCCGCTGATGCCGCTGACGGCCACCAGCCGGGTGAAGAGACTGGCGCCGACGGTGATGATGATGATCGCGGAGGTGGTGACCAGCGTCTCGCGTATCGTGGCGCGGAGGGCCGCGAAGGTCAGGCTCCCCTTGGCGGCGGCGATCACCATGGAGAGGAAGGCGCCCACGGCGCCGGCCTCGGTCGGCGTGAAGAACCCCATGAACAGTCCGCCGAAGACCCCCGCGAGCAGAAGCAGCAGCGGCCACGTATCCAGAATCGCGGAAAGATATCCCTCGTTGTCGTCCGTTTCCTCTCCGCGCGGCGCGAGCGCGGGATTGATCAGCACCCGCACGATCACCACCGCGCAGTAGCTGAGCGCGGTCAGCAACCCCAGCGCGACGCCGCCGGCGAAGAGCTTCACGATCGAGACCTGCGCGATGGTGCCGTAGAGGATCATCAGGATTGACGGCGGGATCAGCGCGCCGATCGTTCCCGCCGCCGCAAGCGTTCCGGTGGCCAGCGCCGGATCGTAGCGCCGCTTCAACATCTCGGGAATGGCGATCCGGCCCATGGCGGCGGCACAGGCGACGCTCGACCCCGTGACGGCGGCGAAGCCGGAGCAGCCGAAGATGGAGGCGATGGCCAATTCGCCCGGCGTCCGGCGCAGGAAGACGCGCGCCGCCCGGAAAATGCCCGTGGTGATGCCGGCGTGGAAGCAGAGGAACCCCATGAAAAGGAACATGGGAATGGAACTCATCGTCCACGTCGCGACGAAGGTGTACGGCACGGTCTGCAGGAGACTGTCCGCCACCTTGAACTTGGTGATCAGCGCGATGCCCAGCGTGGAAACCCCGATCAGCGACACGCTGATCGGCACCCGCGCCAGAAGCAGGAGGAAGAGCAGGCCGATGCAGCCGATGCCGATGACTTCGTTAGCCATTCGCTTCGAGCTCCAGATCGCTCAAGGCCAGGTCAGGCTGCCAGAGTTTCGCCAGCAGGAGAGCGGTCATCAGCGCCATGCCCAGCGGCAGGATGAAGTAGCTCGGCCAGGTGGTGACGAAACCGGATTGGTCGAGGACATACTCGTTCTCCTCGAACTTGCGATAGGCGTCCTGCCACGTGTTCCAGGCGAGCAGCCCGTAGACCGCGGCCGAGATTGCCCATGTCACGCGCACGCTCAGGCGGTTGAGCCATGCCGGCGTATGCGACGGCCAGAGGTCGACGGCAATGTGCTGTCTTCGCAGCTCCGCCGACGCGAGCGGAAGGAAGACGACGGTCGTCATGTAGTAGTTCGAGACGTAGACGATCGTGCCGGGGATCGGGCTGGCGAAGAAGTACTTCATCGCCACGTCCGCGGTCACGTGCAGGATCCCGACGATGAGGACCAGCCCCGCCGCCGTGACCAGGGCGGCATCGATTACGGACCAGAGACGTTGCAGCACGCGCTTGACCTCCGGGATTGGGCGACGGCGGAAAGAGCCGCCTCGCGGGAGGATCTGCGCGGCGCAGACCCTCCCGCGAAACGTCTCACATAGCGTAGTCTTCGCCCATCAGGGGCTCGAAGATCTCTTTCCGGTACAGTTCGCCCAAAGCCTCGGCGGTGAGATCGACGCCCTGCGTCAGACCCTGCCACTTGGTGACCAGTTCGCTGAAGCGGGCGATCTTGGCCTCCGCGTCGGCGACACCGCGGTCGGCGGCGAGGCTGGCGATCTTGGCCAGGTCCTGCTTGACGAACTCCTGCGACGCCGCGACGAAGTCGGCCGAGGCTTCGTGCACCTTGATACCCTGCGCGCGCGCTGCCTCCAGCGCCGCGGCGCCGTCCTTCACGTAGCCGACGGTCGTCTCGGCGATCGCATGGGCGCCGGCGGCGACCATCGCCCGCCGCTGCTGCGGGGTCAGCTCGTGCCAGAGGTCGCGGTTCACGTTCGCGATGTTGATCGTGTTGTAGGTACCGCCCGGCACGCCGACGGTGACGTCGGTGACGATGTCGATCATGCGGATGTTGCGCAGCTCGCCCGAGGAGAGCAACGCGCCGTTCACGACGCCCTGCTTGACGGCCTCGAAGATCTCGTTGCCCGGAAGGGTCAGCGCCACACCGCCGAAATGCTCGATCCACCGGTTGAAGGTGGCGTTCGGGGAACGCAGCTTCGAGCCCTTCAGGTCGCCGGCCGAGGTGAACGGCTTGGTGGACTGGATTCCGTACTCCGGCGTGGAGCCCGAACCGAGATACACGATGTTGTTCTTCTCGTATTCCTTGAGGCAGGGCTCGCAGGTCAGGATGTACTCGGTGGTCGCCCCCGCCATCGCCGGGGCGTAGGTGCCCAGCATTGCAAGGTCGCTGATCAGGTTCACCTCGGCGAACTGCGCAGCGAAGACCATCGGCAGGATGGTGCCCACGTCCGCGACGCCGTCGCGCACGCCGTTCAGCATCTGCGGCACGCTCAGCAGCGTGAGCGGATGGATCGTGAAGGTGATCTCGCCGCCGGTCAGTTCCGTGACCTTCTTCGCGAAGGCCTCCGCGCCCTGATTGACGATTGAACCCGGCGCGAAGCCCGGAGCCATCGAGAGATCCCGCGCGATCGCGGGGGTGACGAAGACGGTTGCAGCCAACGCGGCAGCGCCGAAAAGACGGTGTTTCATAGTGCGTTTCCTCCCAGACTGAACGCGCCTTCCCTCAGAAGGCAAGGTACCAGTGCGAACGCGTTCATACTGCCTAGTAGCTTTTTCCGACCAGCTAGTCAACAGCCCTGCTGGACGGCGCGTCCCGACGAGCGGGCGCGGCTTTCCACAGATGCGGAGAATGACGCCGTGCGAACGGGCCTGCGGCGGCGCCTGTTGACGGAGCGCGGCGTCATCGTCAAATGACCTTTACTCATTAGCAAGGAGAGAGGCACCGTGTCCAAGCTGGCGGGAAAGACGGCCCTCATCACCGGCGCCGGGCGCGGGATCGGGCGCGCGCTGGCGCTCAAGCTGGCGTCCGAGGGCGCGCGACTGGTCGTCAACGACCTCGACGCCGCCCCGCTGGCGGAGACCGAGGCCGAGATACTCGCCCGCGGCAGATCGGTGGCGGCGCTGGCTGGAAGCGTCACCGACGACGGCTTCGCGGAAGAATTCGTCGACATCGCCATGCGCCGCTTCGGCGGCATCGACATCGTCGTCAACAATGCCGGCTATACCTGGTTCGGAGCCGCCGCGCAGACGAGCGACGAGCAGATGGAGACGATGTTCAGGGTGCACATGCTGGCGCCCCTACGGCTGCTGCGCGCCGCGCACGGGCCGATCCGCCAGATGCACGAGCGGGAGAAGGCGGAAGGCCGCGAGGTCTTCCGCAAGGTCGTCAACATCTCGTCGATGGCCGGAACCGGCGGCGTGGCCGGGCAGTTCGCCTATTCCTCGGCCAAGGCCGGCCTGGTCGGGATGACGCGGACGCTGTGCAAGGAATGGGGCCGGCTGAAGGTCAACGTCAACTGCGTCGCCTACGGCCTCATCGAGACCCGGCTCAACATGCCGCGGGACGCCGGCGGCAATCTCGTCACCATCGAGGGGCACGAGATCGAACTCGGGCTGTCGCGCAAGTTCCGGGAGAACACCGAGGCGCTGATACCGCTGGGCCGCATCGGCACCGCCGAGGAGGCTGCCGACGGCGCCTACCTGTTCTGCATCCCCGAGTCCAACTACGTCAGCGGCCAGGTGCTCGTCGTCGCCGGCGGCCTTTCGAACTAGGCAGGTGCGGCCGGCAGCGCCGCGCGCCGCGAACACTTACCTTCAGTTTTAATGAGTACTGCTCAACAAATGCACCGCATGCCGACCGACAGACCAGCGCCGCCTCCCCCGCCGCCCAGCGCGGCCTTACTCGAGGCGCAGGGCTGGACCCGCCCGACCACGTCGAACTTCCTCGATCATGTCGGCCCGGTCTGGACGCGGACCGAGAGCGGCAGGCTGCGAATGGGCGTCGTGGTCGAGGAGAAGCACGACAATACGCAGGGCCGCTCCCATGGCGGCATGATCATGACGCTGTGCGACGAAGGCATGGGTCGGGCGGCCCAGGCGGCGCGCGCGGGCGAGCGGCTCTTCACCGTCGGCTTCGAATGCCAGTTCATCGCCGGCGCGCGGCACGGCGAGTTCATGGAGGTGCATTGCGAAGTGGTCCGCTCCACGGCTTCGCTCGTGTTCATGCGCTCAACCTGCTTCGTCGGCGATCGCGTCGTGGCGACCGCCGCCGGCATCTGGAAGGTCCTTTCGAGATGACGATCGACTACGAGACGCTCGCCAACTGGCGTTTTCCCGAAAAGACCCAGACCTACGACTGGAAGGACACGGCGCTCTACGCGCTGGGGATCGGGCTCGGCGCCGATCCGATGTCGCGCGACGAACTCCAGTTCGTCTACGAGCCGTGGCTGGAGGCCCTGCCGACGATGGCGGCGGTGCTGGCCGGGCCGGGGTTCTGGATCCGCGACCCGGCCACCGGCATCGACTGGGCGAATTCGCTGCACGGCGAAGAGGAGATCGTCCTGCACCGGCCGCTGCCGCCGACCGGCACCGTGGTCGGGCGCATGCGGGTCGAGAGCCTGTTCGACAAGGGCCCGGGCAAGGGCTCGCTGCTGACGACCTGCAACGACCTCCACGACGCGGCGACCGGCGAGCATATCGCGTCGGTCTATGCGACCGCCTTCAACCGCAACGACGGCGGCTTCGGCGGACCGGGCGGATCACGGCCGCCGGTCCAGCCGACGCCCGAACGCAGGCCGGACCATGTCGTCGACCTGCCGACGCTGCCGCAAGCCGCCCTGCTCTACCGCCTCAACGGCGACGACAATCCGCTGCATGCGGAACCGGCCGTCGCCATCGGCGCGGGGTTCGACAGGCCGATCCTGCACGGACTGTGCACCTTCGGCGTCGCCGGGCACGCGCTGCTGAAGGCGGTGTGCGGCTACGATCCGGCGAAGCTGCGGTCGATGCGCGTGCGCTTTTCTTCCCCCGTCTATCCCGGCGAGACGATCCGCACGGAGATCTGGGACGAGGGCGAAGGGCGCTTCGCCTTCCGGTGCAGCGCGATCGAGCGCGAACGCATCGTCATCACCGGCGGCCTCTTGCAACTGCGCGCCTGATCCGCTCGAGGTCGACCGTCATCCCGAAAGGAGGACGGTCGGGGAACCGGCGCCGCGTATCGCGGTGGCCGCGTCCGGCAGCCGCACCATGCGCCAGCGACCAGATCGGCGTGGCCCGCGTCCGGCGGCTAGGCCCGGGCGGCCAGCGTCTCCTTGAGGCTCGCCTCGTTGACGAGCATCGTCGCCACGAGCCGTCCGGTGCCGGCCTCGTAGAGCCGCGTTCGGATCCATATGCTCTCGGTGCGCCGGCTGGCGGAGAAGGCGACCACTTCCTTGTCGATCTCGTAGGGACGGCCGACGAAGAGCGGGCCGTCGAGAAGCCGGATTTCCTGATCGGCGATCAGGCTGACGACCTCCGGGGGCACCGGAAAAGGCGGATCCTCGTCCGTGTACTTTATCAGCACGCTCGCCATCTCCAACGGGATCGTCGGATATCCCCACGGCGAGGATCCCGACGGCTCGTGAAAGGGTGACGGCTCGGTGATCCGCGCCAGCTTGTCCTCGAGCGTGAACGGGTAGAGAGCGCCCATCGTCCGGCCGAACGGCATGGCGACCGGTCGCCTGCCGCTGCGCATGCCGATCTCGATGTCGCGCAGGACAACGCGCTCCGCCACGGGAGCGAGATTCGCCAGCCGCCTCTCGAGTTCGGTCGGGCCGGCATGGGACGCAAGCGAAACGTCGCCTTCGAGGACCGTCGCGCCGCGCCGGTTTTCCATGCGGATGCGCGCCGTCGCCGCGCCGGGCTGCGGAAGGGCAAGACGGGCGCGCACGGCGTCCCCGTCATAGACCGGCTCGCGGAAGTGGACCGAGATGCAGCCGCGCTCGTGCCAATCCCTGCCCCACAGGGCCGCGCAGAGGGGCACGAACTGGCTGAAATGGGTCGGTCCCTCGATGGTGCCGGAGCGGAAGCCGAGCGAACGGGCCGTCTCCTCGTCGTGGATCGTCGTATGGCCGCCATAGGCCTGGTCCTGCAGCATCTGCCGCGGATGGCGCCATGGTCCGACGAGCTCGCCGTCGACCGTCTCGATCGCGGCCTCGAATCCGTCCGCGCGCATGCTTTCACCAGGCATCGATGAATGGCCGCTTCTTGCCGTGCCGCGGCGCATTCGAGCGCTTCGCCGAACGGATGCCGTGCATGATCCAGCGGCGCGTATCGGCCGGATCGATCACGTCGTCCAGCTCCATGAACGTCGCCGCGTTCATCGCCTTGCCCTGCCGGTACATGGCGTCGACATACTGCCGGAAGGCGGCCTCGCGCGCGACCGGATCCTCGATCGCCTCGAGCTCCTTGCGGTAGGCGAGCCGGGCGGCCCCCTCGAGCCCCATCGGGCCTACCTCGCCGGTCGGCCAGGCGACGGAGAACATCGGCACCGAGAACGACCCCGCCGCCATCGCCACGGCGCCCAGCCCGTAGGCCTTGCGCAGAACGACCGCGAACATCGGCACGTCGAGATTGGCGCCGATGATGAACAGCCGCGAGAAGTGGCGCACGGTCGCGGTCTTCTCCGATTCCGGCCCGACCATGAAGCCGGGCGTGTCGCAGAGCGACAGGATCGGTATGTCGAAGGCATCGCAGAGCTGCATGAAACGCGCCGCCTTGTCGGCGGCCGGCGCGTCGATCGCGCCGCCCAGATGCATCGGATTGTTGGCGATGACGCCGACCGGATGGCCCTCTATGCGCATCAGCGCCGTGACCATGCCCGCGGCGAACCGGCCGCGCAGTTCCAGAAGCGAGTCCCTGTCCGCCAGCGTGCGCAGCACCGCCCGTATGTCGTAGATGCGCAGCCGGTTCTCCGGCACGATGCGGCGCAGGTCGCGCTGGTCGGGGCACGACCACTCGGCGACCGCGCCCTGGAAGAAGGACAGGTAGTGTTTGGCGGCGCGCACGGCCGCAGCCTCGTCGTCGACCAGGATGTCGATGACGCCGTTGGGCGCCTGCACCGAGACCGGGCCGACATCGTCGGCGCCGACCGCGCCGAGGCCGCCCGCCTCGATCATGGCCGGACCGGCCATGCCGATGCTCGAGTTGCGTGTCGCGATCACCACGTCGCAACTGCCGAGCAGCGCGGCGTTGCCGGCAAAGCAGCGGCCGGAATTGATGCCGATCAGGGGAACCTTCGCGCTCAGCCGGCCGAAATGCCAGAAGGTGCGCATGTTGAGACCGGCGACCCCGACATAGTCGGTATCGCCGGGCCGCCCGCCGCCGCCCTCCGTGAACATCACCACCGGCGTCTGCAGCCGGTCCGCCAGCTCGAACATGCGATCCTTCTTGGCGTGGGCCTGGAAGCCCTGCGTGCCGGCGAAGACCGTGTAGTCGTAGGCAAGCACGGAACAGCGGGTCTTCTCCTCGCCGAAGAGATCGCCGTTGATGTTGCCCATCCCCGCGATCATCCCGTCCGCGGGGCTGACGCGCTTCAGCTCCTCCATCGGCCGGCGTCCGCGCTGCAGCGCCAGGATCAGCCCGCCATATTCGATGAAGGTTCCCGGATCGCAGAGGTCGTCGACATTCTCGCGCGCGGTGCGGCTGGCGTTGGCGCGACGACGCGCCACCGCATCCGGCCTCGCCGCATCGGTAAGTTCGTGCTTGCGCTGCAGGAGTTCGGCGAGATCCGGCCGGACATGGTCCGGATCGAAGTCGTCGGCCCCCGCGTCCTCCTGCGCTCCGGCATCGTCCGGAGCGATGAAGGCGACCGTGTCTCCCAGCCTGAGCACCTCGCCCACCCCGACGAGGACGGACCGGACGACGCCCCCGACCTCGGCGCGAACGACCAGTTCGGACTTCATGGCCTCGATGACGAGCAGCTCGCCGCCGCGCTGGACGAAGCTCCCCGGCTCGATCGAGACGGAGACCACCAGGCCGGGCATGGGCGTGGTGACGGCGACGGTGTCGGCCGGAGCCTCGACCGGCGCGCGCGGCCGATCTCCGGCGGCCGTCGCCTCGCCGACCGGATAGTGCCGCAGATCGTCCGCCGCAGGGGCGACCAGTTCGGCGATGTGGCGCTCGACGAAGCGGGTATCGACGCGGTCGGCGATGACCTCGGGATGGGCGAGGACGTTTCTCAGGAAGCCGATATTGGTGTCGACGCCGGAGATGCGGAACTCCGATAGCGCCCGCCGCGCCCGGCGGAGGGCCTCGGTGTAGCCCCGGGGCGAATGGACGACGACCTTGGCGAGGAGCGAATCGAAACCCGTGTTCGTCACGTATCCGGCATAGCCGAAGGTGTCGACGCGCACGCCGGGTCCGCCCGGCGGATCGAATGCGGCGAGCCGGCCGGCCGAGGGAAGCGTCTGGCCGTCGGGCAGCATCGTCTCCATGTTGACGCGAAGCTGGATCGCCGCGCCGCGCGGCTGCGGGATCGCCTGCGGGTCGAGCCCCGCCTCGGCGAGGCTGGCGCCGTCGGCGAGAAGCAGTTGCGAACGCACGAGGTCGACGCCGGTGACCGCTTCGGTCACGGTGTGCTCCACCTGAAGGCGCGGATTGCATTCTATGAAGATGAAGCCAGAGGCCGCGTCGCCACCGTTCGGCACGAGGAATTCGAACGTGCCGAGTCCCAGGTAGCGGGCGCGGGTGGCCATGACGAGCGCCGAATCGATCAGCCGCTGCCTGAGGCTGCGGGAGAGCCCCGGGCTCGGGGCGATCTCGACGAGTTTCTGGTGCCGGCGCTGGAGCGTGCATTCGCGCTCCCACAGATGCGTGACATTGCCCCTGCCGTCGCCCGCCACCTGCACCTCGATGTGGCGCGCGTGCGGAACCAGGCGTTCCACATAGACCGATCCGTCGCCGAAAGCGGAAAGCGCCTCCGAGCGGCAGCGCTCCATCGCCGCGTGCAGTTCGTCGATCGCGGCGACGACCCGCATGCCCCGCCCGCCGCCGCCGGCGATGGCCTTGACCAGGACGCTCTCGCCCCGCGGCAGGGACGCGAAGAAGGCGCGGGCTTCCTCGGGCGTCGTCGCGCCGGTCGTGCCCGCCGCGATCGGCACGCCTGCCTCGCGCGCCAGCGCCTTGGCCTTCAGCTTGTCGCCGAAAAGCTCGAGGAGCTCGGCCGTCGGCCCGACGAAGGCGATGCCGGCCTCGGCGAGAGCGAGGGCGAAGGCCGGGTTCTCCGACAGGAAACCGCAGCCCGGGTGCACGGCGTCGCAGCCGGTCCGCCTGGCGATTTCCACCAGTTGGGCGATGTCGAGATAGGCCGCCGCTCCCCTGCCATCGAGGCGGACCGCCGTGTCGGCATGGCGGACATGCAGCGACGAGGAATCGTCCGGTGAATGGACGGCGACCGTCTCCAGCGCGAGGTCGGCGGCCGCACGGGCGATGCGGATGGCGATCTCGCCGCGATTGGCGATCAGGAGCCTCTGGAAGGTCATGCGCCTTGTCTCGAATCCTCCGTGGAATCGCCGAGCGCGCACGGGGCCATGCCGCTCATGACGGTGCGCCTCCCGACGTTGCCCGCGAGGGGCCGAACGGCTCTTCCTTCATCGTGTCGGCTCCGTGGGCGCTTCGGCAGGCAAGATCTCTAGCGGGCGGCGCGCATCTCCTCGCGAGCCCGGTCCCAGCGTTCGTCGTCCCAGGTGAACAGCGGCCGCGTCGCGAAGCCGTTGGTCCCGCTCAGCCAGCGGCCGCCGTCCATGACGATGCACTCGCCGGTGATGTAGCCGGCGTTGTCCGACATCATGTAGCTGGCGAGATTGGCCAGTTCGGCATGGTCGCCCATCCGGCGAAGCGGGATCTCGTTGTGCAACGGCTCGGCGATCGCGCCTTCGGGATACATGCGGTCCCAGGCGCCGTCCGTATGGAAATAGCCCGGCGCGATCGCCGCCGTGCGGATGCCCTTCGGCCCCCATTCGACCGCCAGCGTGCGCATCAGCGCCAGGACTCCCGCCTTGGCCGCGGCCGACGGGGCGGTGAAGGGCTGGCCGGTCCATGCCGCGGTGGTGATGATCGAGAGCACGTTGCCGGGCGCGCCGGCCTCGATCCAGCGACGGCCGGCGGCGAGCGTGCAGTAGGCCGTGCCGTTCAGCACGATGTCGGTGACCGCGTCGAAGGCGCGCGACGAGAGCCTTTCGGTCTGGGCGATGAAATTGCCTGCCGCATTGTTGAGGAGCGCCGTCAGCGGCCCTTCGGCCCAGATCTCGTCGAACACCCGCTCCACCATCTCCGGATCGCGGACGTCCAGCTTCATGGCATGGACCTTGCGGCCGGACCGCGCCGAGATCTCGGCCGCGGCCTCCTCCAGCACCGCGCCGCGGCGACCGGCGATGATGACGTCGGCGCCCAGTTCGGAAAAGCGTCCCGCCATGCTCTTGCCGAGCCCGGTGCCGCCGCCGGTGACGAGGATGCGCTTTCCTGCCAGAAGGTCGTCCTTGAACATGTCCACTTCTCCCTATGGACCCGCGAAAACCGCCGGCCGCCTGCGGAGGACCGCGAGCCCTTCCGCGTGACCGGCACCGATGAAGTGCTTCGAGGTGCAGTCCGTCCGTGGCATGTCGACGACGACGACGAGAGCCGCACCGCCGCGGCCGTCCCGCAGGCCTTCGCCGCCATCCACAAGGACCGGGCCGCCCGCGGCTTCCATGCTCAGCGGCCGCTGAAGAGCGGCTGACGCCGCTCCTTGAAGGCGGAGACGCCCTCGGCATGGTCCTCGCTGGTGAAGAGCATCGAGGCGCAGTCCTTCTCGAAGGCCAGCGCCCGTTCCAGCCCCTCGGCGGTGAACGACTTCAGGTATCCGATCGGCAGCGGCGCCGCCCGCGCGACGTCCGCGGCCGCGGCGAGAGCGGCCTCCAGCGCGGTGCCCGCCGGCGCCAGCCTGTCGGCAAGGCCGTCGGCCCTGGCGGACGTGGCGTCGAGCGTCTCGCCCCAGATCATGATCTGGCGCGCGCGCACGATCCCGACGCGGACCGGCAGCGTGTAGATGAGACCCATGTCGGGCAGCACCCCGACACGATCGAAGCCGTAAGCGAAACGCGCCTTCTCGTCCGCCACGATGAGGTCGCAGCAGCAGGCGAGCGAGAGGCCGGCGCCGACGGCCCACCCGTCCACGGCCGCGATGATCGGCTTCGGGTAGGAGATCATCCGGCGTGCCAGCCGGATCACGTGGTCGAAATGTTCGCGCCAGCCGGCCAGTCCACGCGCCTTCATGTCGTCGAAGTCGCCGCCGGCGCAGAAGTTGCCGCCGGCGCCGGTGATCACGACCGCCCGGACGTCCGGGTCCGGTCCGACCTCGTCGAGCCGGTCGAGGATCGCCTCGCACATCGCCCGGGAGATCGGGTTGCGCTTGTGCGGCAGGTTGAGGGTGAGAACCAGCACGGACCCGTGCCGGATTGCGTCCAGCATGTTCAAGACCTCGGATTGATGGGCTTCGTGCCGGCGCCTAGGCGCCGGAACCTAGAGGATCAGGCTATCCGCGACGGCCGGTTCTCCCAGTATGGCGCGCGCAGCGCGCGCTTGAGGACCTTGCCGGGTCCGGTGACGGGAAGCGGCTCTGTACGGAACTCCACCGAACGCGGGCATTTGTAGCCGGCGATATGCTTGCGGCAGTGCTCGATGATGTCGTTCTCGGTCGCGTGGTGGTCCTTGCGCAGGATGACGACGGCGTGGACGGCCTCGCCCCATCGCTCGCTCGGAATGCCGATGACGGCGACCGTGGCGACGGCCGGATGCCGCGCGACGGCGTTCTCGACCTCGCTCGAGTAGACGTTTTCGCCGCCGGTCACGATCATGTCCTTGATGCGGTCGACGAGGAAGACGAAGCCGTCCTCGTCGACATAGCCGGCATCACCGGTGCGGATCCAGCCGTCGACCATCGCGGCAGCCGTCTCGGCCGGCTTGCGCCAGTAGCCGCTCATCATGTGCGGTCCGCGCACGCAGACTTCGCCGATCTCGCCCGTCGGCAGTTCCCTGCCATCGGGGCCGGAGATCATGATCTCGCTGCAGAGGCCGGCATAGCCCGCCGAGCGCAGCCGCTTCGCCGGCTCGCCGGTGGTGACGTGATCCTCCGGGCGCAGGCTGGAGATGTAGGGGGCAAGCTCGGTCTGGCCGTAGCCCTGCTGCAGGTTGACCCGCGGCAACTTGGCCAGCGTCTCCTCGATCTGCGCCGCCGACATCGGGGCGCCGCCGTAGATCAGCGTCTTCAGCGTCGAAACGTCGTAGCTGTCGAAGTCGGGCTGGTCGAGCAGCATCCGCACCATCGTCGGGACGAGCTGGGTGTGCGTGATCTTCTCGTCCTGGATCGTCCGCAGGATCTGCTGCGGATTGAACCCCGGCAGGAAGACGTGCGTGCCGCCGGCGATCGTGGTGGCGAACAGAACGGCGGAACCGCCCGAATGGAACAGCGGCATCGCATGCAGGAAGACCGTGTCCCGCGAAGCGATCTGCGCATAGTCGATGCTGAGTGCGACCGAACTCGCCCAGACCGCCAGGTGCGACAGCATCACGCCCTTGGAGAGCCCGGTGGTGCCGCCGGTGTAGCAGATGACACCCAGGGCATCGGGCGGCACCGGAGCCACCGGGACCGGCGCGTTGTCGGCCAGCAGGCGTTCGTAGGGGATCAGGTCCGGCGATCCCGCTACGGCATCGCCGATGAAGACGACGTGCTTCAACCCGGCCCAGCGCTCGCGCAGGCCGGCCAGATGCGGCAGGAACGTCGCGTCGATGAAGAGCACGTCCGGCTCGGAATCGGTGAGACCGTAGGCGAGCTCCTCGAAGCTCCAGCGCGTGTTCAGCGGCACCACGACCGCACCGGCCCACAGGGTGCCGAAATAGGTCTCCATGTAGCGGGCCGAGTTGAGCGCCAGTATGGCGATGCGATCGCCGACGCCGACGCCCAGCGAACCGAGCCCGGCGGCGAGCCGCGCGACCCGATCGTTGACCTCCGCCCAAGTGCGCCTCTCGGCGCCGTCCACCGTGGCCACGCGCCTGGGCGCGAGCTGGCCCATGCGCCTCAACGGCTGCGTCAAAAGCATCTCAGTCCTCCCAACCTTTCGTCACGGCCACCTGACACGCAGCCGGGACGACGTCCAGCATGTGCCCGCCGGTTCAGTTCGTCATGTTCTCGATGAGCCCGGCCATCCCCTGGCCGCCGCCGATGCACATCGTGATTACCGCATAGCGCTGCCCTGTCGCCTTCAGATGATCGATCGCGGTCGCCAGCATGCGCAGGCCGGTCGCGCCGGGCGGATGTCCGATAGAGATGCCGCCGCCGTAGAGATTGGTCCTGTCGCGCGACACGCCCAGCTCGCGCTCGGCATGGATGTTGACGGCGGCGAAAGCCTCGTTGATCTCGAAATAGTCGATGTCGTCCACGGTCAGGCCGAACTTGTCGAGCAGCTTGCGCGTCGCCGGGACCGGCCCGATGCCCATGATCTCCGGCGGTACGCCGGCGACCGCCCAGCCGACGAGCCTCGCATCGGGCGTGATGCCCAGGTCCTCGGCCGCTTCTCGTTCGGCGACGACGATCGCGGCGGCACCGTCGGTCACGCCGCTCGAACTGCCCGGCGTGATGCGCCCGCCTTCCTTGCGGAAGACCGGGCGGAGCGAGCCGAGCTTCTCGCGCGTGATGCCGAAACGCGGGAACTCGTCACGCTCGAGCATGCGCGTTCCCTTGCCCTCCGGCACTTCGATGGGCGCGATCTGCCGGGCGAGAAAGCCGCTCTCGATGGCGGCCTGCGCGCGGCGCTGGCTCATCAGCCCCCAGTCGTCCATCTCCTCGCGGGTATAGCCGAACTTCTCCGCGACGTTCTCGGCGGTCGAGCCCATCAGCTCGCCCGAGAAGCCGCAGCGATAGATGACGTCGGCGCCGTCCTCGAGCACGACGTGTCCCTTGGTATCGCCCCAGCGCATCGTGCGGGCGATGTAGGGAATGCGGCTGAAGTTCTCGCCGCCGGCGGCGACGCCGACCCGGGATTCGCCCGACATGATGTTCTCGGCGGCGGTGGTGACGGCCTGGAGTCCCGAAGCGCAGCCGCGGTTGACGCCCATCGCGCCGGACTTGACCGGCAGGCCGGCGCGGACCGCGATCACCCTGCTGACGATCGCCGCTTCGCGATCCACCGGAGTCACGTTTCCGAAGACCAGGTTGTCGACGTCCTTGCCTTCGATACCGGCACGCCCGAGTGCGGCCTTCACGGCATGGACCCCCAGCGTCTGAAGCGGGACGTCACGCATGCTCTTGCCGAAATCCCCGAAAGGTGTGCGGACCCCGCCCGCCAGTACGATTTCAACCATGTCGGTCCTTCCCACGCCGGAAAAGTGCGCCGCGCTTCGCAGAAACCGCAGCAGCCTTGTGCGATTAAATATGTAACACTCATTATCTAGCGTCAACGCACCGGCGGCGACATTCGGCCGGTCGGTGCGGCGAGTGATAATTCTACACATATCTAGACAACGCCGGTCCCGGGCAGCGCGCCCGAACTTTGCGCGCCTATCGAGAATGGCTCAGATTCATCGTGTTCCGCGCCTTCGGAGGGCGGAATCCTTCACCGCTCCCCAAGGGACGGCCCTTCGCGTCCGGC
>CALFXR010000030.1 GCA_937958475.1 uncultured Mesorhizobium sp.
AGGATGCCGTGGTGGGAGCCCTCGCGGCCGAGGCCGCTCTGCTTGACGCCGCCGAAGGGCGCGGCCGGATCGGAGGCGAGCCCCCTGTTCAGGCCGACCATGCCGCTTTCCAGCCGCTCGGAGACGCGCAGGCCGCGTGCGAGATCGCGCGTGTAGACGTAGGCGATCAGCCCGTATTCGGTGTCGTTGGCGGCCGCGATCACCTCGTCCTCGCTGTCGAAGGTCATGATCGGGGCGATCGGCCCGAAGATCTCCTCCCCGACGATGGACGCGTCGGCGGCGACGTTGCCGATCACCGTCGGCGGGAAGAAATAGCCGTCCTGGAGGAGCGGCGCGCCGCCGGTCAGCACGGTCGCCCCGCGCGCCACCGCATCCGCGACGAGACCCCCGATGCGGTTCACGGCGGCCTTGTTGATCAGCGGCCCGCACTGGGTGCCCGCCGCGTAGCCGGGGCCGACCTTCAGGGCGCCCATGCGCTCGGCCAGCCGCTTCGCGAAGGCGTCGGCGATGCCCTTCTGCGCGTAGAAGCGATTGGCCGCCGTGCAGGCCTCGCCGCCGTTGCGCATCTTGGCGACCATGGCGCCTTCGATGGCGGCGTCGAGATCGGCGTCGTCGAAGACGATGAACGGGGCGTTGCCGCCGAGTTCCATCGAGCACGAGATGACGGTGTCGGCCGCCTCGTGCAGCAGCTTGCGCCCGACCTCGGTCGATCCGGTGAAGGAGAGCTTGCGCACGCGCGGGTCGTGCAGCATGGCGCTGACCGCGGCGCCCGAGCGCGACGTCGTGACGACGTTGACGACACCGTCGGGGACGCCGGCCTCGGCATAGATGGCGGCCAGCGCGTAGGCGGTGAGCGGCGTCTCGGTCGCCGGCTTGAGCACGCAGGTGCAGCCGGCTGCGAGCGCCGGCCCGATCTTGCGCGTCGCCATGGCGGCCGGGAAATTCCACGGCGTCACGAGCACGGAAACGCCGATCGGCTGGTGCTGGACGACGATGCGGTTGGCGCCCGACGGCGCCGAATAGATCTCGCCGTTGAGGCGGACCGCCTCTTCCGAGAACCAGCGGAAGAACTCGGCCGCATAGGCGACCTCGCCATGGGCGTCGGACAGGGCCTTGCCGTTTTCCAGGCTGATGAGCTCGGCGAGCATGTCCTTGCGCTCGATCATCAGCTCGAAGCAGCGGCGCAGGATCTCCGACCGCCTGCGCGGCGCGGTGGCGGCCCAGGCCGGGCCGGCGGCATGGGCAGCGCTCACCGCTGCCATGGCGTCCTCGACCGAGGCGTCGGCGACCGTGGCGATGCAGGCGCCCGTCGACGGATCGAAGACGTCGATGCGGTTTCCGGTCGAGCCTGCCGTCCAGCGGCCGCCGATGAAGAGGTCGGTCGGCACGGAGGCGAGGTCGAAGCCGAGGGCGGGGATGGTTGTCTGCACGGCGGTCATGTCAGCTGGCCTTTCGCTGGGTTGCCGATCCGCGCAGGCGGGCCCGGTCGCCGGCGAACGCGGCGTCGACCAGGGTCGCCATCGTCTCGGGCGAGATGGGACGGGGATTGTTCTTGATCAGGCGGGCGCTGAGCATGGCCTGCTCGGCGACCAGCGGCAGCTGCGAGGAAACGATGCCGAGGTCGGCGATTGTCTTCGGAATGCCGATCGCGGCGAACAGCCGCTCGACCGCGTCGATGGCGGCACCCGCCCGGTCGGCGACGGTCCCCGCCGCGTCCAGCCCCATCGCGGCGCCGACCTGCGCCAGCTCGGCCTCGCAATGGCTGCGGTTGAACTCCATCACGTAGGGCATCATCACGGCGACGCCGGCGCCGTGCGGCGTGTGGGTCATGGCGCCGACCGGATACTGTACCGCATGCGCGGCGGCGGTTCCCGCCGTGCCGAAGGCGAGGCCGGCGAGCATGGCGCCGAGCATCAGGCGCTCGCGCGCGACACGGTCGCCGCCGTCGCGGACGGCGCGCTCGAGGCTCGCCGCGATGTGGGAGATCGCCGCGAGGGCGTGGCCGTCGCCGAGCACGTTCTTGCCGAGGAAGACGTGCTCGTGGACGATCGTGCCCGTCGCCTCTCGGCGCAGCGTGGTGAAGGCCTCGATCGCATGGGTCAGCGCATCGGCGCCGGACACGGCGGTGAGGCCGGGCGGGCAGGAATAGGTGAGTTCGGGATCGCAGATCGCGGTGTGGCTGATGATGTGCGGGCTGGCGATGCCGACCTTCAGCGCCCTGTCCGGATCGGTCACCACCGCGACCGGCGTGACCTCGGAGCCGGTGCCCGACGTGGTGGGCACCGAGATCAGCGGCAGCACCGGCCCGGGAACCTTGAACTCGCCGTAGTAGTCGGACGCCCTGCCGCCGTGGGCGAGCAGCAGCGCGGCGACCTTCGCCGCATCGAGGCAGGAGCCGCCGCCGATGCCGACGACCAGGTCGACGCCGGCCGCCCTCCCCGCCTCGACGCCCCTGGCGATGCACTCGACCGGCAGCTCGGCGATCGTTCCGTCGAAGACCGTGACCGCCAGGCCGGACTGTCGCAGCCCGTCCATCAGCCGGGCGAAATCGGGGTCGGCGCCGAGGCGGTCGTCGGTGACGACCAGGGCGCGGCTGCCGAGCGCGGCGGCGTAGCCGGCAAGGGCGTTGCGCTGGCCGGCGCCGAAGACGATGTTGCGCGGCGCGCGCTGGGTTCCGAACAGTGACACGCGATTTCCTCCTGGTTCACCCGTCAGGCCGCGGCTTCGATGCCGGCCATCATTTGAAGCTTCGTCCAGACCTCGTCCGGGAAGAGCACGCCGTCGCGCAGGCGCTGGCCACGGCAGGCGCGCCCGCGCTCGCCGGGGACGAGGACCTCGCGGAAACCCTGCGCCGGCGGCGTGGCGCGGATTTCCGCCAGGTACTCCTGCAGGTCGCGCACCGGCCCGTCGACGACGATGAAGACGTCGCCCTTGTTGCAGATCTCGCCGTCGTCGAGCGTGCCGCGGACGGCGCGGCCGATGGCGGCGCCGGCCAGGCTGCTGACGAGGAGCTCGAACGCCAGTCCGAGCGCATAGCCCTTGGCCTGGCCGAAAGGCGCGATGGCGCCGGCCTTGGCGGCCTCGGCGTCGGTCGTCGGCCTGCCCTGCGCGTCGAGCGCCCAGTGTCCCGGAATGGGGGCGCCGCGGTTCGCGTGGTCGTGGATCTCGCCCATCGAGACGACGCTGGTGGCGGTGTCCATCATGAACGGATCGCCGCCCGTCGGCACGCCGATGGCGATGGGATTGGTGCCGATCATGGCGCGCCCGGCGCCCCAGGGATGGACCAGCGCCTCGCTGGTCGACAGGACGATGGCCGTGAAGCCCTGCGCGGCGACGCGTTCGGCGTACCAGCCGAGCATGCCGAGGTGGTTGGCGTTGGCGACCGCGGCGACGGCAGCGCCGGTCGTCGCGGCGCGCTCGACCAGCGCGTCGAGGGCGCGGCTGGCGACGACCGGTCCGAGCCCGCGCTCGCCGTCGACAAAGAGGAAGGCATCGCCGCGCCAGCTGTGCCGGCCCGTCGCATGCGCGTCGGCGACGCCGTTCGCGATGCGCCGCACGATGCGCTCCAGCCTCAGCAGGCCGTGCGACGGCACGCCGCGCAGCTCGGCCTCCATGAGAAGCTCGACCTGGATATCGGCATGAAGCGGCGGGACGCCGACGCGGCGGAGCGCCTGTTTCGAGAGACACGACAGGTCGGAAGCGTCGACGAGGGGCACGTTGGCGGCATTCCTGTTGTTCGGCCCGCACTCACGGCAGGGCCGGATGACGACGCCCGGCGGCGACACCGCCGGTTGCGGATGCAGGGTTCAGCGCCGGCTCACGTGATGCCGCCGTCGGCGACGATGGTGCGCCCCGTGATCCACCCGGCCTCGGGCGAGGCCAGGAAGGCGACGATGCCGGCGATGTCGCCGGGCTGGCCGATGCGCCCGAGCGGCGTCATCGCCTGGATCTGGGCGCCGCGCTCGGCGATGATCGCGGTAGTCATGTCGGTCTCGATGACGCCGGGGGCGACGGCATTGACGGTGATGCCCCGCGGTCCCAGTTCCTTGGCGAAGGCGTGGCTCAGCGTCACCACCGCCGCCTTCGAGGCGGAGTAGACGGAACTCGTCGGGATCGGGCGGAAGGCGAGCGCCGAGGCGATGTTGACGATGCGGCCGCCCGGCGCGCGCAGGTGCGGCAGCACGGCCTCCACCATCAGCACGGGGCCGAGGACATTGGCGTCGAGGATCTGCCGGACGAAGGCCGCATCCATCGTGCCGAGGGGGCGGTAGGGCCCGACGCCGGCGCAGTTGACCAGGACGTCGATGCCGCCGAAGCGTTCGACCGCGACCGCGGCGACGGCGGTGACGTCGTCGGTCTCGGCGATGTCGGCGCGCACGGCGATGCAGGCGGCGTCGCCGCCGAGTTCCGCCGCGATCTTCTCCGCCGCGGCGGCGTCGGACTTGTAGACGATGACGACGCGGTCGCCGAGGGAGGCGAAGCGGCGCGCGATTTCCGCGCCGATGCCGCGCGAACCGCCGGTGACGATGACCGTCCGGCGCAGGGGTTCTGCCGATTCCACCATCAGGCCGCCCCCGCCTCGTCCGGCATCGGGTAGTCGTCGGCGTTCAGCACCCAGCCGCGCTTCTGGGAGAAGTCGAGCCGCGGCGGCGAGAAGATGTCGACGAGCTGGTTCACGTCGGCGTCCATGCCGCGCGAGGTGTGGATCGCCGGCGGCGGGATGACGGCGATGGAGGGTGAGCCGCACACGGCGTGGTCGTCGGGCCGCCATGCGTTCAGGTTCGGCGTCCACGGCCAGCGGATGTGGTGGGTGTAGGTGCCCTGCAGCGCCAGCGAGCACTGCTCGAAGTCGTCGTGGTAGTGCGGCGAGAGCCTGGTGATGTCGCGCGGGCCCTTCTCCACCGGGATGCAGTTGACCATGAAGGTGGTGCAGCGCCAGACGCGGCCGAAGCGGCCCGGCTCGTCGGGCACGTCGAGCGAATAGGCGCGCACCCGCCAGCCGCCGCGCGGCTCCGGCCAGGGCACGAACGGCGGGATGTTGGGATGCGGGGCCGCATAGGCCTCGGCATTGGCGCAGGCCGCGGCGAGGTCCTGCGAGCGCGTGGTGAACATGCGGACCATGCGGCCGCCCTGCGGCAGGACGACCGTGCTGTCGCCCGGCGGGACGAAGACGATCGAATGGCCGGGCACCGCCTCGGCGACGCCGTTCCAGGTGACGGTCGCCGGCGTGTCGCTTTCGGGCAGCAGCACGACATACTCGTCGGACTGGGCCTCTCGCGCGAACGTCGCGCCGGCGCTGGCCTCGCTGTAGGCGACGAGGAAGTTCTGCCCGCGGCCCAGCCAGGTGCGGCCGTTGCCGTCGTCGACCTGCGGCGCGGTCTCGTAGAAGCGCAGATACTCCGCGGCGGCGAATTCCGTGGCGGCCGGTCCGCTCCTTGCCGTGGCGAGCGAGGCGCGGGGGTCACTGCTGTTGTACATCGACGTTTCCTCTGTTGTCGCTCAGGCGGCAACGGGCGCGGCCATGGCGAGGCCGGTCCGTGCGACTTCCTCCCCGGACAGTCGGCGGCACTGTTCTTATGTATAAAACAGTGTTCTGTCTAGGGGGATGGCGTCGCGGGAAACGATCGGGCGGCGAAGCGCCGGCGCGCTGCCTCAGGCCCCCTTGTAGCCGAGCGCCTTGGAGACGCGCCGCGCCGCGGCCATGGTGCGCGCCCGCTGGTCCTCGGTCGGCGTCTCGGCGATGAACTGGATCATGTCGACCACGCCCACCGCCCCGCAGACCGCACCGGCGGAATCGAAGATCGGCGCCGCTAGCGTGTTGAGGCCGATGCCCGTCTCGTTGGCCGCGGTCGCCCAGCCCTGGACGCGGATCTTCTCCAGCGCCTCGGCGAGCACGGCCGGACTGACGGTGGTGTAGGGCGTGAAGACCTCGAACCTGCCGCGCATCACGCGGTCGCGGAATTCCGGCGAGGAGAAGGCGAGCGCGGCCTTGCCCTGCGCCGAGCAGTGGAAGGCGAGGAGCGAACCGGTGCGCACGCCGATCTCGATGGGCGATCGGCCGGGAACCATGGCTATCACCCGCATTCCGTCGGGCGTGATCTGCGAAACGACGGCGGAATGGCCGAGTGCGTCGCGCAGTTCGAGGAGGGGATCGGCGGCGACGTGCGCCAGATCCAGGCTGTCGCTCACGGCGCGGCCGAGCGCCACCAGGCGGGGGCCGCTCTCGTAGCGGTCGGAATCCTTGGGCTGCACGATGTAGCCCAGATGGACGAGGGTCTGCAGGTGGCGGTGGATGCGGCTCTTGGTGGTTCCGAGCGCCTGCGCCAGCACCGTGACGCCGACGGCGCGGCGCTCCTTCGCCAGGTACTCGATGATGCTCAGGGCGAGGTTGACCGCCTGGACGCCGTCACCCGTCTTGCCTTCGATGCGTGGCATGTCCGTTATCCCTTCCGCTGTCTCGCTTTCGACAATTCCGCTACCGCGCAGACGACGGCTCTACGTCGACCGCGGTCCGTACGCCGCGCCGAGGGCGGCGTCCTGCGACTGGCAATGAGGCCTGCCGAAGCTACTCTGTTTCGTAGATCAGAACAATAGCGTCAGTTTTGGTCCGATGTCAACGAAGCCGCCCCCTGCGCGCGACTCGCGCGCAGGCGATGATCCACCCGGCCGCGGCGGATGCGCAAGACCCGGGCGACCGGCGCGAGGCCCGGCCGGCGCCACGGCAATGGCGGGGAGACCCATCCGCGAACGGAGGCGTGCCGAGGCGATCAGGCGGGCGGCGGCGGCGGAGAAGGCAAGCGCCCAGGGCGGCGCGGGCGAGCGACGGCGGCCGAAGCGGATGCCCCGGGTTGCGGGCCGCGCCGGAGGGCGGACCGCCATCCGGCCGCGGCAGGCGGAAGGACGTGCAGGCGGCTAGAGGTCCAGCACCAGGAGGTCGCTCCTGGCGCCGCCGCAACAGATCATCATCGTGTCGTTCTTCGCGCGTTCGCCGGCGGTGAGGATGCTGTCGTGGTGTTCGGGGATGCCCGAGAGGACCGCCGTCTCGCATGCCCCGCAGACGCCCTCCTCGCAGGAGAAGGCGACGTTCAGCCCGGCGGCGCGCAGGACGCCGAGGATCGTCTTCCCGGCCGGGACGGTGAACTCCCGGTTGCTGCGCGACAGCCGGACCACGAAGTCGCGCGTCGACTGAACGGCTTCCCGGGCGGAGAAGTGCTCGACATGGACCCGGTCGGCCGGCCAGGCGGCGGTCGCCTTCTCGAAGGCCGAGAGCATGGGCGCCGGTCCGCAGCAGTAGAGGTGGGCGCCGGGCGGGGCGGCGGCGACGATGGCGGCGATGTCGAGGAAGGCACCGGACGACTCGTCGTCGACGTGCAGATGGAGGTGTTCCGGCGACACGCGCGACAGCATGCCGAAGGCCGGCAGGTCGGCGCGGCTCCGGCAGGCATAATACAGCTTCCAGGGCCGGCCGATCTCGGACAGGCGGCGCATCATCGCGTGGATCGGCGTGATGCCGATGCCGCCGGAGACGAAGATGCTGGCCGGCGCCGATTCCTCCAGGCGGAAGTGGTTGCGCGGCGGACTGATCGCAAGCACGTCGCCGACCTTCAGGCGGTCGAAGACGAAGTTGGAACCGCCGCGGCTCTGCGCCTCGCGCTTGATGCCCACGGTGTAGGTCGAGAGATCCTCGCCGGGCTCGACGAGCGAATACTGCCGAACCATGCCGCCCGGGAGATGCAGGTCGACATGGGCGCCGGGCGCCGCGGCGGGCAACGATCCCGCGTCCAACCTGCTGAATTCGAAGAGGTTGATGTCACGCGCCGCGTAGCGGATCGCCGTCAGCCGAACCTCGATTTTTTGTCCCTCATTCATATCCGCCTGCTGATCTTCTATCATATTGTGATACTGCAAACATATATTGACACATCGTGTGGTTCCTGCAAGCCTTAAGTCCATTCAACGGACGGGCATGGGGAAGCGGATGAACGGGTTTGTCGCGAACGAGGGAATTGGAGGCGACACGGGCTCACGCCCGCTCTCCAACGAGGACACGAACCTCGACTTCTACAGGCGCGTTCATTTCATCCGGGCGTTCGAGCAGAGGGTGTGGGACCTCAGCGGCGAGAAGCCGCCGCTCGTCGCGGGCTCGACGCATCTGTGCGCCGGCCAGGAGGCCGTTCCGGTCGGCGCCGCCGCGGCGCTGGAGAAGCGCGACCGTATCGTGGCGACCTATCGCGGCCACGGCTGGGCGCTGGAATTCGGCGTCTCTCCCTACGAACTCCTGACCGAGATCTGCCACAAGGCGGACGGCGTCAACGGCGGCCGGGCGGGGTCGGCGCTGGTGATGGCGCCGCGCGCCGGCTTCATCGGCGAGAACTCGATCGTCGGGGCGGGCTGCCCCATCGCGGCCGGCGTCGCCATGGCGCAGCAGCACCGCGGCGACGGCGGCGTGACCGTCGTGTCGATCGGCGACGGCGCCAGCAGCCAGGGGGCGGTCCACGAGGCGATGGTCTTCGCGGTGTCGCGCAAGCTGCCGGTCGTCTTCGTGCTGGAGCACAACGGCTGGTCGGAGATGACGCCGACGGAGCGGATCATCCCGCTCGACTTCCTCGCCAAGCGTGCCGCGGCCTACGGCATGCCCGGCATGACCGTCGACGGCGCCGATCCGGCGGAGGTGCGCGACGCGGTGCGGGCGGCGGCCGACAGGGCGCGCCGGGGCGACGGGCCGACCCTGATCGAGTGCCGCGTCTCGCGCCTGTGGGGCCACTACAACCGCGACGTCGAACACTATCGCTCGAAGGCCGACCGGGCGCTGGCCGCCAGCCTCGACCCGCTCCCGCTGATCGAGGAACGGCTGGTCGCGAAGGGATCCTGCACGCCGGCGGAGCTGGCCGACATCCGCGCCGGGAACGACCGCCAGATCGACGAGCTCACCGCGCGGGTGAGGACGGCGGCGGATCCCGAGCCGCGCTCGGCCCGGCGCCACATCGTGCAGGACGCGGTACGGGTCAAGGCGCGCGCCGCCGGCAGCGTCGAGACGCGCGAGCTCGGCTACATCCAGGCCGTCAACGAGGCGCTTCGCCATGCCCTGGCGGCGAGCCCCGACGTGGTGGTCTACGGCGAGGATTGCGGCAGCTCCGGCGGCATCTTCGCCGCCACGCGCTACCTGCAGCGCGATTTCGGCGCGCAGCGCGTGTTCGACACGCCGATCGCCGAGAGCGCCATCCTCGGCTCGGCCGTCGGCGCGGCGATGGAAGGCCTGCGCCCGGTGGTGGAGATCATGTGGGCCGACTTCATGCTCGTCGCCCTCGACCAGATCATCAACCAGGCGGCGAACGTCCGCTATGTCACCGGCGGTGCGAGCAGCGCACCGATGGTCGTGCGCATGCAGCAGGGCGCGACGCCGGGCTCCTGCGCCCAGCACTCGCAGTCGCTGGAGGCGCTGCTCTGCCACATCCCGGGCATCAAGGTCGGCCTGCCGTCCAATGCGCAGGACGCCTATTCCATGCTTCTCGCCGCGATCGCCGATCCCGACCCGACGGTGATCGTCGAGGCGCGGGCGCTCTACGGGCAGAAGATGGCGGTCGAGGTCGGCGGCGCGCCCGAGCCGGTCGGCGGCGCACGCTGGCGCCGCAAGGGCGGCGACCTGACGCTGGTCGCCTGGAGCACCGCGGTGCCGATGGCGCTGGCGGCCGCCGAGACGCTCGCCGAGCAGGGCATCGAGGCCGGCGTGCTCGACCTGCGCTGGCTGTCGCCGATCGACGACGAGGCCCTGGCGGATGCCGTTGCCGAAGGCGGCGGGCGGGTCGTCGTGGTCCATGAAGCCAATCGAACCGGCGGCGTCGGGGCCGAGGTCGCCGCGCGCATCACCGAACGCCACTGGGGCCGTCTGCGGTCGCCGGTGGAACGGGTCGCCGCTCCGGACGTGCGCATGCCGGCTTCGCCGGTCCTGCAGGCGGCACTGCTGCCGAACCCGGAACGCATCGTCGAAGCTGCTCTACGCTCCCTGGAAAGAAAAGGAGACTACGCATGAACGCGCAAGCACCGAAGGAAGCATCCTTCAAACCCATAGCGGCAGAGGGCCAGGACGGCCTGTTCCGCCAGTCATGGTACCCGATCTGCCTCTCGAGCGAACTGCCGAAGGGCAAGCTGCTCGGCCGCAGCTTCCTCGACGGACGGGTCGTCGTGTTCCGCGGCGAAGACGGCGTGGCGCGCGTGATGAGCGCCTACTGCCCGCATGTGGGCGCCGACCTCGGCGTCGGCGAAGTGGTCGGCAACAACGTGCAGTGCGCGTTCCACCACTGGGAGTACGACGGCAACGGCCAGTGCGTGAAGACGGGCATCGGCGATCCGCCGCCGCGCCGCGCGCAGCTCTTCAAGTTCCCCACGCTCGAGCGCTGGAACATCATCTGGGCCTTCAACGGCACCGAGCCGCTCTTCGAGCTGCCGCTGATGGAATACGCCGAAGAAGACATGCACATCTTCAACTACACCCTGCCCGAGCCGCTCAACTGCGACCCCTGGGTGTTTGCCGCCAACACGCCGGACATGCAGCACCTGAAGGTGGTGCACAAGGTGAAGTTCGACGTCGAGGATCCCCATGACCTCGTCGAATGGGACCAGTACGGCCTGAAGTACCGCGTCCAGGCGCACCACCAGGGCGGCGTCGAGATGGACTGGACGCTCGGCATCCGCGGCTCGAGCTTCTTCTACCGGACCGGGACCTACAACGGCTACTGGTGCGCGGCGGTGACCGGCTTCGGCATTCCCCGCCCGGGCGTGCACAGCATCTTCGGCGCCACGATCGTGCTGCGCGGCGCGAACCAGGACGCCCAGATGGCCGAGATGCGGGCGATCTCGCAGCGGACGATCAACGAGGACAAGGACATCCTCAACACGATCCACTACCGGCAGGGCTACTTCACGCAGGCCGACCGCACGCTGTCGAAGTACCTCGCCATCGTCCGCGACTTCCCGCGCGCCCATCCGTCCGCGGCCTTCATCAACTGACCACGAACGAACGAGGACAGGTGCAGACGACATGACCACCATCCACAATCCGCCAACGCTCGGCGTGCCGCCGAGCTACAGCCACGGCATCGAGGTCGCGGCCGGCGCACGCACGCTCTACACCGCCGGCCAGGTCGGCTGGGACGCCGGCGGCAACATCGAGAAGGGCATCGCCGCGCAGACGAGGCTGGCCTTCGCCAATCTCAGAAGCATCCTGCAGAGCGCCGGGATGGATCTCGGGAACATCGTCAAGACGACGATCTACCTGACCGACATCGACGACTTCCCGGAATACGCCCGGGTGCGCAGCGAGATTCTCGGAACCACCAAGCCCGCCTCCACCCTGGTCGTCGTCAAGCAACTGGTGAAGCCGGAACTCCTGGTGGAGATCGAAGCGATCGCCGTCGCCGAATGACCGGCGCCGGCTGCATGCCGAGCCCGGCTCCGGCGAAAAGCTGACATCGAGACAGCTCCCGGAACGGGTCAAACCGCAAACTCAAAGATAAGGGGAACCTGCAATGATATCGAAAGCCAACAAAGTCCTGGGAGCGCTCGGCGTCGCCGCGACGCTGTTCGCAGGCGCCGCATCCATGGCGCAGGCCGAGACCACCGTGACCTACGCCGGATGGGGCGGCAGCACCTCGGAATCGGTGCTGAAGGGCCTGTTCGCCGACGCCGAGAAGCTCGGCTTCACCGTGCGCGACGAACTGAGCGGCGGCTGGGCCGGCATCAAGGCGCACCTGACGTCGGGCGCGCCCGGCTGGGACATCGCCGACATCGGCTTCGCCCGCTGCGAGGAGGCTTCGCAGGCCGGGCTGCTCATGCCGGTCGACTATTCGATCATCGACAAGTCGAAGATCCCGGCGGCATTCGCCCAGGCCAACTACATCGGTACCTACACCTTCTCCTACGGGCTCGCCTACCAGAAGTCCAAGTACGGCGAGGCGCCGCAGACCTGGGCCGACTTCTGGGACGTCGCCAAGTTCCCGGGTCGCCGCGCCATGAACAGCCAGGGCCTCTACGCGCTGGAGGCCGCGCTGATGGCCGACGGCGTCAAGCCGGAGGACGTCTACGCCACGCTGAAGGCGCCGGGCGGCGTCGACCGGGCCTTCAAGAAGCTCGAGGAGATCAAGCCCTCGGTCGGCGTGTGGTGGCGTTCGCCCGCCGACGTCATGCAGCTGATGCGCGACGGCGAAGTCGACATGGCGGTGTTCCCCAACGGCCGCGCCATGTCGCTCGCCAAGGAAGGCGCGGATGTCGGCTTCGTCTGGAACCAGGCGTTCCTCGACATCACCGGCTGGCTCCTGCCCAAGAACGCGGGCGATCCGGCGGCGGCCATGAAGCTGATCGACTCGGCGCTGGACCCGGTGAACCAGGCGAATTTCGCCGTCCTCAGCGGCTACGGACCGGCCAACCCGAAGGCCTTCGACACCGGCATCATCTCGCCCGAGCTGATGGCGTGGATGCCGACGGCGCCGCAGAACCTGGCGCTGCAGGTGCTCGTCGATCCCACCTGGTATGCGTCTGCCGAGGCCACGGCGGCGTATGAGCGCTTCGGCAAGTTCATCCAGTAGCGGATCCTCGACGATGAACCAGGACTTGCCTCTTCGAAAGCAATCCGGGGACGTCCGGCGACTCGCCGCCGAGGAGGCGGCGGTCGCCCACACGCAACCTCTGAGCATCGAGATTGCCGGGGTCAGCAAGTCCTACGAGACGTTCCGGGCGCTCGACTCGGTGTCTCTCCACCTGGCGGCGGGCGAGTTCGTCACGCTGCTCGGCCCATCCGGTTCCGGCAAGACGACGCTCCTGAACATCATCGCCGGGTTCGCCCGGCCAGATCAGGGGCGCGTCCTGTTCGGGCAGGAGGACGTCACGCTGCGCCCGGTCAACAAGCGCGAGCTGGGCATGGTGTTCCAGAACTATGCGCTGTTCCCGCACATGACGGTGGGCGAGAACGTCGCCTTTCCGCTGAAGGTGCGCCGCGTCGGCAAGCAGGCGATCGCCGAGCGCGTGGCCGCGGTGCTGAGGCTGGTCAGGCTCGACCACCTGGCCGAGCGATCGGTCACGGCGCTGTCGGGAGGGCAGCGCCAGCGCGTCGCCCTCGCCCGCGCCGTGGTCTTCTCGCCGCGGATCGTGCTCATGGACGAGCCGCTCTCGGCGCTCGACAAGAACCTGCGCGAGGAGATGCAGGTCGAGATCCGCCAACTGCACAAGAAGATCGGCGCCACCACCGTCTACGTGACGCACGACCAGCGCGAAGCCCTGACCATGAGCGACCGCATCGCGGTCATGAACAAGGGGCGGATCGACCAGTACGGCTCGCCCGAGGAAATCTACAACGCGCCGACGACGACGTTCTCGGCGCAGTTCATCGGCGAGACCACGCTCCTGCCCGGCGCGGCCAGCGACGATCGCTCGCACGTCGTGTGCGACGGCTGCCGCATCCGCTCGGCCAAGCCCCTGCCCGACGCGCGCGACCTGGTCGTGGCGCTTCGCGCCGAGCGCATGCTGCTGCCCGAGGAATGCGGCGAGACGACCAACCGCATACCGTCGCGGATCGCCGACGTCATCTACCAGGGCGACAGCATGCTGGTGCTGGCCGACGTCGGCAGCGGCCAGCGCCTGTCGATCCGCCGTTCGCTGCGCGTCGGCCTGGGGGCCCCGCTGCCGGCGACCGGCGAGCAGCTGATGCTGGGGATCGACCCGGCCGACGTCATCGTGGTCCGCGCGAACTGAAACCCCGAGCCGAAGGAGAATACGATGGGCATTGTCGAGAAGGAGCCTCCGGTCGCGCGCTGGCAGCCGGTGCTGCACGAAGGCGAAGGCGGCCTGTTCACCCAATCCTGGTTCCCCGTCGCCCTGACGACCGAGGTCGCGCAGGGCCAGGTCGTCGGCCGCGACTTCCTTGACGGACGGATCGTCATCTTCCGCGACCAGGGCGGAAAGGCGCATGTGATGAGCGCCTACTGCCCGCATATCGGCGCCGACCTGTCGGTCGGCCAGGTGGTCGGCGACCGCATCCAGTGCGCGTTCCACCACTGGGAGTACGACACCAGCGGCGCCTGCGTGAAGACCGGGATCGGCGATCCGCCGCCGAAGCGCGCCTGCCTGTTCGTCTTCCCCAGCCGCGAGCGCTACGGGATCGTCTGGGCCTTCAACGGGGAGACCCCGCTCTTCGAGCTTCCCGACCTGCCGTTCCCGGACGGGGACCTGCTGATGTCGAGCTACAAGGCCGACGAGCCGTTGAACTGCGATCCCTGGGTGTTCGCCGCCAACACGCCGGACATGCAGCACCTGAAGGTGGTGCACAAGGTCAAGTTCGACGTCGAGGATCCGCACGACCTGGTCAACTGGCACCGGTGGGGACTGGAGTTCAGCTACTCCGGCGTGCACCAGGGCGACGTGCCGATGAAGAACACCGCCGGCATCCTCGGCACCAGCGTCTTCTACCGCTGGGGCCGCTACGGCGACTTCTGGCGCGCCGGCGTCGTCGGCTTCGGCCTGCCGCGGCCGGGCCAGCACGAGGTCTATGCCTGCCAGGCGGTGCTTCGCGGCCCCGGCGCCGAGGAACACCTCGCCGAGACGATCCGCGTCAGCCGGCGTACCATCATGGAAGACAAGGACATCCTCAACACCATCCACTACCGGCAGGGCGTGATGACCCGCGGCGACACCAGCCTGTCGCGCTTCCTGAAATACGTGCGCGAATATCCCCGCGCGCACCCGTCGGCCGGGTTCATCCGATGACATCGGCCGCCTGGATCGAGGCAGGCGCGATCCGCGAAACCCGCGATCGCGACGTCGTGCAGGCGGAAAGACGCGAGCAGCTGATGCTCGCGCTTCTCAGCCTGCCCGCGCTCGCCGTCATGGCCGCCCTGCTGCTGGTGCCGATGGCCTGGCTGCTGGGCCTGTCCTTCATCGGCGACGACGGCTCGGTCACGCTCGCCAACTACACCCGCCTGTTCGCCGACGGCTCGCTGTTCACCAGCATGGCGCTGACCGTGCAGCTGGCGCTCGGCGTCACCGTCATCTGCGCGGTCCTGGGCTACGTGCTCGCCTACGCGATCACCCTGATGCCCGGCTGGGCGCAGACGCTCTGCCTGGCGCTCGTGGCGCTGCCCTTCTGGACGAGCGCCCTGGTGCGCACCTACGCCTGGCTGGTGCTCCTGCAGCGCAAGGGCGTCGTCAACAAGATGCTGGTCGCCTCCGACATCGTCGCCGAGCCGCTCCATCTCGTCCACAACCTGAGCGGCACCATGGTCGGCATGGTCCACATCATGCTGCCGTTCATGGTGTTTCCGCTCTATGCCGGCATGCGGCGCATCGACGGCGACCTGATGCGCGCCGCCCTCGCCCTCGGCGCCCCGGTCTTCTACGCGTTCCGGCGGGTTTACCTGCCGCAGTCGCTGCCCGGCCTGGTCGCCGGCATCGTCCTCGTCTTCGTGCTCAGCCTCGGCTTCTACATCACGCCGGCGATCCTGGGCGGCGGCAAGGTGATGGTGATCGCGATGATCATCGAGCGCGACGTGAACCTGCATCTGAACTGGGGACCCGCAAGCGCGGTCGCGATCCTGTTCCTCGTCTCGGTCCTCGGGCTCTTCGCAGCGATCGGGCGGTTCCTTTCGGTCGAGCGAATCTTTCAGGGACGCGGCTGATGCATCAACCTGTTCCGCTCCGCGGCCGGATCTGGCTGTACGCCCTGGCCTTCCTCATCCTCCTGTTCCTCGTGCTACCGGTTTTCGTCGTCATCCCGATGGCGTTCTCGAGTTCGCGCTATCTGGACTTCCCGCCGCCGGGCTGGTCGCTGCGCTGGTTCGAGAGGTTCTTCACCAAGGTCGACTGGTACGAATCCATGCTGGTCAGCCTCAAACTCGCGGTGGCGACAGTCGTCATCAGCACGCCGATCGGCACCGCCGCGGCCTATGCCATCCACACCGGCAGTCACGCGTTCTTCAAGTGGATGCGCAACCTTCTTCTCCTGCCGCTGATCGTGCCGCACATCATCCTGGCCATCGGGATATTCTACATCTATGTCCGCATCGGTTGGCTCGGCGATTTCACGGGACTGGTTCTGGCGCACGCGATGCTGGCGGTGCCATTCGTGGTGACGACCGTCCTTTCCGGCCTGCGCTCGTTCGACATGAACCAGGAGATGGTGGCGCGAAGCCTCGGATGCGGCCGGTTCGACGCCTTTCTGAGGGTGACCTTGCCCCAGATCAAGGGCAGCGTGCTCTCGGGAATGTTGTTTGCTTTTGTCACTTCACTTGACGAAGTGGTACTAGGCCTATTCATCGCGGCGGGACACAACACGACGGTGACCAAGGTGATGTTCGGTTCTCTTCGAGACGAAATCGATCCGACGATCGCGGCGGTAAGCTCGATGCTGGTCATCGGCAGCCTGACGATCGCCTTCGCGTTGATGATCCTGGGCAGGGACAGAAAGACCGCCCGACAGGGCTGAAAGAGGAAACGCAATTGCAGCGCCAGCCAGATAGGGATCCCGCGGCCCAGAACAGGGCGTGGGGATCCGAAGCGGAGAAGCCGAAGTCGCGCGAGCCGCGGGTGCAGTCGGTCGCAAAGGCCAGCAAGATCCTGTTCGCGGTCGCCCAGAGCAACAACGGGCTTCGCGCCGTCGACATCAGCGACAAGCTCGACCTGCCCCGCCAGGCGACATACCACCTCCTGCACACGCTGGTGACGCTCGGGCTGCTGACCCGCGGGCCCGACCAGAGGTACCTGCTCGGCCTGCGGATCGGCATCCTCTGCGAGGCGTTCCCGCGCCATCTGGCGCCGCCGGAGCGGCTGCTGCCCTACGTGCGGGAACTGGCCTACGCGACCGGCGAGACGTCCTATGCGTCGGGCTGGTGGGAGGGCGAGATCACCAACCTCGCCGTGGTCCGCGGCCGCAACGCCATCCAGGCGGCCGAGGTGCCGCACGGGTCCTACAGCAGCGCCCACGCGCGCGCCTCGGGAAAGATGCTGCTGGCGATGGCGGACGCGCCGGTCCGTGAGCGCTACCTGGCCAACCACGCGCTCGAGCGCAGGACCCGCAACACGATCACCGATCCCGATGCGTTGCGGCGCGAACTCGAGAAGATCCGCGCCGACGGCTACGCGATCGACAACGAGGAGTATACCGAGGGCCTGTGCTGCATCGCCATGCCGATCGACGACGGCGCCATGCCCTACGCCTTCGGGCTGTGGGCGCCCGCCGCCCAGTTCGAGCAGTCGCTCGACTTCTTCCTGAAGAGCATGCGGCAGGTTCTCCAACTGCCCTGAGGGGCGGCGAGGCGGCGGCGCGAGGATCAGGCGGCGCCGGCCAGCGCCACCGCGTCCGCTCCCGCCGGGAAGCGCAGCCTGCCGGTGTCGTCGTTCACCGCCCGCCAGACGGCCTCCGCCACGTCGGTCTCCCGGGTGACCAGCGACGGCCGCGCAAACGCCGCGAAGATCGGCCCGGCAAAGCCGGCATAGGCTTCCGGAACGAGGTCCTCGACGCGGATGGCGGTGTTCTGCGAGAACCGCGTCGTCGGGGCATAGCCGGGCTCGACCAGCCTGGCGCGGACGCCGAAATGCGCGAGCTCGTGGGCCAGCGAACCGGTGAAGCCCTCGATCGCCTGCTTGCTGGCGGTGTAGGCGGCGGCCAGCGGCATCGGCGCCAGGGTGACGCTGGAGGTCACGTTGACGATCGTGCCCGACCGGCGCTCGCGCATCTGCGGGATCACCGCCCGCGTCATGGCCATCACGCCGAAGGTGTTGGTGTCGAAGACCCTGCGGACATGGTCCATCGGCGTCGCCTCGAAGGCGCCGACGACGCCGATGCCGGCATTGTTGACGAGCACGTCGATCGGCCCCGCGGCACCGACGGCCGCCGCGATGCTGTCTTCGTCGGTGACGTCGAGCGGCAGGACGCGCAGGGCGTCGGATGCGGGCAGGACGCCGTCGCGCGGCGTGCGCATGGTGGCGACGACGTTCCATCCCTGCCGGAGGAAGTGGCGGGCCGTTTCCCGCCCGTAGCCCGACGAGCAGCCGGTGATCAGTATGGTGTTCATGGTTCGCTTCCTTCTTTCCTGTGGCGATGAAGACAGGATAGAGGCCGGTTATCGGACTATCTACGATTGATGATCCGGTTTTCTTTTGCTATCGTCCGGACATGGTCGACCCGCTTTCCGAAGTCATCGCGCTCCTGCGCCCCCAGGCCGTGTTCACCAAGGGCATCAGCGGAGCGGGGCGATGGGGCGTGCGCTATGCCGACTTCGGTCACCCGAGCTTCGCCGTCGTCGTCGAGGGCTCCTGCCGCCTCGCCGTCGACGGGCAGGAGGAACTGGTGCTCGAGGCCGGCGACTTCATCCTCCTGCCGCGGACGCCCGGCTTCACCATGTCGGGCTTCGAGCCGGTCGTTGCGCAACACATCGACCCGCACGCGGCGGCGAATGCCAGCGAGGAGGTGCGCCACGGCCGGCAGGACGGCCCGCCGAGCGTCCGCATCCTGGGGGGCTACTTCGTCTTCGGCAGCGAGGATTCCGCCCTCCTCGTCTCGCTGCTTCCCGGCCAGGTCCATGTCCGCGGCGTCGAGCGGCTGTCGGTCCTGGTCAGGTTCCTGATCGACGAGGCGGCCCGGCAGCAGCCCGGCCGCGACCTGGTGCTGATCCGGCTGGTCGAGATCCTGCTCGTCGAGACCCTGCGGCTGACCCAGGCGTCCGACGCCCCGGCCGGGCTCCTGCGGGGCCTGGGCGACGCCCGCCTCGCCCAGGCGATCCGCCGGATGCACGCCGAACCCGCGCGCGCGTGGACGATGGCCGAGCTCGCCGGCGAGGCCGCGCTTTCGCGGTCGGCCTTCTTCGACCGCTTCACCCGCAATGTCGGCATGCCGCCGATGGGATACCTGTTGGCGTGGCGGATGGCGCTGGCGAAGGACCTGCTCGGCCACCGGCAGATCGACATCGCCGAGGTCGCCGAACGCGTCGGCTACGGCTCGGCGAGCACGTTCAGCACGGCCTTCAGCCGCCATGTCGGACAGCCGCCGGGACGCTACGCGAAGGGCGCCGCCGGCCCGGCCCCGGCCCCGGCCGGCTAGAAGCCGGGCCGATCGGGCGCATCGCCGAGAAAGCAGCGGCCGCCGGACCCGAAAACCGCGTCCAACCGGCGATGTTCCGTCATGGCGTGCAGCGCGAGGGGATCAAATGGCGCGCCGAAGAGATTCGGTGGCTCCGTTCGCAAGATATTGAATTAACTGCGCTTTTCCATCGCGGCTGTAGCATCAAAGTAGCAAATTGGTGTAGCCTGCGCTAGCGCTGTTTCATTCAGGCCACGAACATCATCACAGAGTCGTTCGTTGGACGTTCAAGATGCGTGGCTTAGACGTTGTAGCTTGCCACAGTGCGGATGGGTCCGCGAAACTCGGCTGTGTCGAGCGGATTGGCGACACATAACCCTGTCTTCGAGCCAGGCCATCTCATTGAACATTCATTGTCTGGTCCGGCAGGAGCGACGGCATGACCACCCGACTTCGGCCGATGCGTTTCGCAGCGTACGGCCCCTCGCCGGCCCTGTGCAGCAGTTCGCTCACATTACGGTCTTCATCGAAGGTGACGCCGCCGACGATCGCAGATACCCGCCGGGCGATCCCGGCAAGTGTCATTTCGGTTTCGAACACGTTCTTGCGGATCCTCTCCGCGATGGCCACTGCACGATCTTCCGACACGCCCGGCAGCAAACGACGTGCTCGATTTCTCAGGCCGGAGCCGACTAGGATCTCCGGTCACAACCCGTCAAGGTTCTCCTTTTTGAGAAGGCGATAGAGGTTGCGTTCCGACACTCCGGCGACGTCGGCGACGAGGCGTCGGTTTCCCCCGTACCGCTCGAGCAGGTATGCCAGATAGGTGTCTCGCAGTTGGTCCAGGTTCGGCGGCTTGTCGAAGCTGAGGTCGATCTGCCCGGACCGGGCGTCGACCGGCTTCGGTCCGGGCAGATTGAGATGCTCGGGGCCGATCGCGGCCGATCCGTGCGACATGATGATCGCCCGTTCGACCACGTTGCCGAGTTCGCGCACGTTGCCCGGCCATTCATAGGCTTCGAGCACCGCTAGGGCGGCCGGCGTGAACTGCTTGTCGATGCCGCGCTGGAAGGTCCGCCGCTCGAGGAACCGGCGGGCGAGCAGGGCGATGTCCTCGCGCCGCTCGCGCAAGGGCGGGATGTCGATGACAAAGGCGGAAAGGTACTGCATCAGGTCCGACTGCCGCGCGGCGGTCTTCAGCTCGTCCGTCGTGATCGCCCCCGACAGCACGAAGCGGGCGCCGGACGCGATGTTCACCGACGAGCCGATGGCGCGGTACTGGCCGGTTTCCAGGACGCGCAGTAGCCGCGCATGCAGGTCCGTGTCGAGCCGCTCGATGCCGGCCAGCAAGATGGTGCCGTTGTCGACCGCGGCGAGCAGCCCGTCCTGGCGCGCGCCGCCTTGGGCCTTGCCGAACAGGTCGGCAGGCTCGAGCCCTGGGTCGCAGTCCACCGACATGAAGCGGCCATTGGCGCGCGGGCTCGCCGCGTGAAGGGATCGGGCAGCCATCTCCTTGCCCGTTCCCGGCTCGCCGAGGATCAGCACCGGCGTGTCGGCCGGGGCGTAGAGCGCGATCATCCGGCGC
The DNA here is from genome assembly GCA_937958475.1 of uncultured Mesorhizobium sp. Taxonomy (GTDB): domain Bacteria; phylum Pseudomonadota; class Alphaproteobacteria; order Rhizobiales; family Rhizobiaceae; genus DUSC01. The sequence goes on from CALFXR010000030.1 coordinate 20,646, forward strand.
AGCCTTTCCATGGCCGCGCCCTCGCCGACGATCGCCGGCACTTCCGCCGGTCCGGCCTGCGATTGCCAGTAGGCGAGGTCGCGACGCAGTTCCAGCGTCTGGAAGAAGCGCGTCAGCACGAGTTCCAGGCTCTGCGCCGAAACCGGCTTGACGAGGTAGTCCGCCGCGCCGGCCCGCACCATGCGCACTGCCTGGTCGATCGATCCGTAAGCGGTTATCACAATGACCGGGCAGTACTCGCGAAGCTCGGGCAGGAAGGTCTGGCCGTCCACGTCGGGAAGGCGCAGGTCGAGCAGCGCGAGATCGGGACCGAACTCGGAGAGATGCTCCAGCGCCTCGGCCCGCCCGGAGGCGATACGCGCCGAGAGGCCGAGCACGGCCATGTTGTCCGCCATCAGCTGCGCCAGGGTTCGGTCGTCTTCGATGATGAGGATTCGGTGCTGGGCGGCGGACATCATCCCTCCACGCCTCCGCGGCGGTCAGGATCGGGAAAGTCGAGTGTGAACCGGCTGCCCTTGCCCGGCGAGCTGTCGATTTCCAGGCGTCCGCCGGCGCGATCCATCGCCGCCTGGACGAGGGTCAGTCCGAGCCCGCGGCCCTGCGTGCCGTCGGCGCGCCGCGTCCAGAACGGCAGCGTGACGCGGGCGATGTCCTCCGGCGCTATTCCGCGGCCGTTGTCGGAGACGGTGAGCCGGACCCGGCCGGCGACGCAGCGCGCCGAGACCCGCACTTCGCCCTCCCGGCCGACGGCGTGGAGCGCGTTCTGCACCAGGTTCGTCACCGCCAGTCGCAGATCGCTTTCCGCCACCAGGAGCCGCAGGTCGCCCGGCAGCTCGCAGCTCAGCTTCGCGCCCGCCTTGCGCGCCTCGAAGCGCAGGATCTCCAGCGTCTGCGGGATGACTTCGGCAACGGTGAGCAGCACCGCCTCGCCCGGCGGCTGGCATAGCGTCATCAGCGAATGCGTCAGCTCCAGCGTCCGGTTGATCTCGCGCAGCAGCGTGTCGAGGTGCGGCCGCACCGCGGCGCGGCCGCCGGCGGGCAGGTCGTGCTCGAGCGCCGAAATCACCAGATTGATGGACGACAGCGGGTTGAAGATCTCGTGCGCCAGCCCCGCCGCCATCATTCCCAGTTCCGCCAGCCTGTGTTCCTGACCGAGCTGCGCCTGCTGGTCGAGGTCGCGGATCGCCTCGACGACGCTGACGCCGGAGCCGCGGGCGCCACTGTCGAGGAAGGCCGCCGCGACCTCGACATGGGTCTCGCCCTGGCCCGGCCCGGCATGGATCTGCCGGCAGGTTATCGTCGGGCGCGACGGACCGAGTTCGGCCAGAGGACAGCGCACGAGGGTGACCGGGCACGGCGTGGCGCGGCGGTGGCTGAGGACATGGCAGGGCTTTCCGATCAGGCGTTCCGGCGGCTCCCCCCGGCTCCTGGCATAGGCGGCGTTGACCATGACGACCCGGTAGTCGCTGCCGATCACGCGGATGCCGTCGGGGATCGCGTCGATCACCGCCTGAAGGCGCTCCTCGGATCGGTGCAGCGCGGCGAACGATTCCTCCAGCCGGTCCGCCATCCGGTTGAAGCCCTGGCCGAGGCGGGAGATCTCATCTTCGCCCCTCGCCTCGACCCGATTGCGATAGTTGCCGTCGTGCAGCGTCTCCATCGCCGCCGAGAGCGCCCCCACCGGGCGCAGCACCGTGCGCGAAAGCGCCCACCAGGCCGTAAGCGTCGTCGCGAAGACGACCAGCGAGCCCATGCCGGCGAGCGTCATCGCGCCGCGCCGCGCGTCGCGGCCGAGATCGGCGGCATCGTAGTCGACGGCCAGCAAGCCGTTGACGGGATGATCGGCCATGCTGCCGTGACAGTCGTGGCAGGGCGGCTGGTTGGGCACCGCGGTGACGGCGCGAAGCGCGTCGCCGTCCGCAGACAGGATGCGCGTCGTGCCCGGCACCCCGGTGAGGAGTTCGCGCATGGCCGGGCTGTCGAGCGACGTGCCGACCGCCTCCGGGTCCGAGGCGAAGCGCACCTCGAAGGCCGGATTGAGCACCTGCAGCCCGAGGATGCCCGGCGCCTGGCCGATGTCGGCGAGGATCGCCTGGAGCCCGTGCAGGTCGCGCTTGAGCATCGCGTTCTCCAGCGAGGCCTGGAGAAGGCCGTTGAACCGGCCGGCGGCGCGTTCCTGCTCCGACAGCAGACGGTTGCGGTAGGTGTTGAGCACAAGGGTTAGGAACAGCACCGAGAGCAGCACCATGACCAGGCCGAGCGTGCCCATCAGCCGCCGGCGCAGATCGGCTGCGAACCAGCCGCGCAGGTCCCGGACGATGTCGATTAGCCTTTCCCTCATGCCTGTATCACATGCAGTTTCCGGTAGTGCGCGGCCTTGCGGCAGACGGGGCAGAAACCGCGCTCCGGCCCGTCCGCCCGAGGGCTGTGCCCCGGAACCCCGCATCCGGCGCACCGGTAGGGACGGAGGGCCACAGGCGGCGCAGCCGGCGCCAGGAACCGCAGCGTCACGGCGCCTTCGTCGCAGACATCCGCGCACAGACGGCAGCCAGTGCACGCCTCGGGCCGGATTTCATACGCGGCATCATGCCGCCCCGTATTGATCAAGGTCATGGCCGCGGTGGGACACAGGTTCACGCAGGCGCCGCATCCCGAACAGGTCCCCGGATCGATCGCCGGCGCGCAGGCGAAGCGCCGCCCCGGGCGGCCGGCGCCGGCCTTTTGCACCTCGTGCAACGCCGGGAGTGCTTCCGACGAGGCGAACAGCGGTCCCAGGAAGGCGCGCCGCCGCGCATCCGGCCGCTCGGCCGCGTCGAGGCGGGATGGGCGGCGCTCGCCCGTCGCGGGCGCGGCGGAGAGGATCGGCATCCCGCGGTCGGCGAGCAGGGCGTTGAAGGCGGCCAGCAGGACGTCGAAGCGCAGGGTCGCGCCGTTCGCGCAGGCCGCGCAGTCGCCGACGGCGAGCACGATGTGCCGGACACCGTCCCGCCAAAGGCGCGCCAGGGATTCGAGCCCCAGTGCCTGGAGGCAGATCCCTCCCCCGCGTTCCGGGCAGACCAGCGACACGCGCCCCGCGCGGTCGGCCTGCGCCCTGGGCAGCGGCGCGGATCCCGCCACGGAAATCGCGCCCGCGGGACAGGCCGCCGCGCAGCCGGCGCAACCCGTGCAGTCGGTCGCGGCGAGCTCCAGCGAACCGCCGGGGCCGGCGCTCAGCGCCCGCGTCGGGCAGGCATCGACGCAGGCCGAACAGCGTGCAGCGGCCAGCCGGTCAAGCATGCACAGGCCCGCGTCGACGACCGGCAGCGCGTCCATCTCACCAGCTTTCGGCCAGCCCCGGCACGAACGGGCGGGCGACCTGCTTCACCTCGGCGGCCTTGCGCGCGCGGTCCTGTTCGCGGGCGAACGCGTGGTCGACCACTTCGGAGGCGATCCCCGTCCGCGCCTCGAGCCACTGGCGCAAGACCTCGAGCACCGCGCGGCTGAGCCGCGCCGCCGCCCTGTGGAAGGCGGTCCGCGCCCGCGCCTCGATCGCCCGGCAGAAATCGGGCACCCAAGGCAGGAGGTGGCGGTCCATGAACAGCGCCGCATCGGCAAGCGCGTCGGCGTCGCCGAGCGCCAGCAGGTGCTGCACGAACTGCAGCTCGTGCACGACATGGTCGTCGGCCCGGAGGCGCCAGTCGGGTACGGCGATGCCGTAGTGCTCGTACCAGGCTCTGACGTCGAACATCGGCTGCTGCCGCTCGAGATGCTCCTCGGTCAGCCAGACGGAGCCCGAAGGCGCGATGCGCAATCCGTGCGTGAGGTAGATGTCGGCGAAGTCGCAGGCGAGGCCGTCGAACACGCCGATCCCGGGATGCGCGCCGAGGCCGGCGAGCGCCTGCCCAAGAGACTCCGCCGCTCCGGGGTCGGAGGATCGGGCGAGGAGCGCGCCGAGTGGCTCGGCGAGGTCGGCGGCGCGCAGGCCCTCCAGCAGCGGAAGGTCCGCTTCCCGGTCGTGCAGCCGCACGATCAGGCCAAGGAGGTCGGTCCAGAGCTCCGTCTCGCCCGGTTCAGCCATTGTCCACCCTGCCCTTGGAGTGCGGCACGAAGACGATCGACGGGTTGGTGAGCTCGCGGTCGGCCATCGACTTCACCTGCCCTACGACCTGGTCGTGCGGCCCGCGCGCCTTGGTCTGATACGTGCCGTCGCGCAGCTGGTCGATCGGGCCGACGTCGAGGACGCGCATCATGCAGGCCGAGACGCAGTACGGCTTACGCCCCGACTGGAGCTCGTCGATGCACATGTTGCACTTCTGCACGATGTTCTGTTCCCAGTTGAACTGGGGCGCACCGAACGGACAGGCGGCCTCGCACTTCCGACAGCCGATGCACAGCGTACTGTCGATGTCGACGACGCCGTTGTCCTTGCGCTTGAAGATCGCGCCCGTCGGGCAGACCGGCAGGCAGGCCGGCTCGGCGCAGTGGTTGCACGACATGTTGACCTTGTAGGCGAAGACCTCCGGATAGGTACCGCCTTCGACATACTGTACGCGCCGGAAGCGCGGGCCTTCGGGAAGGCCGTTCTTGTCCTTGCAGGCGATCTCGCAGGCCCGGCAGCCGATGCAGTCGACGTTGTTGTGGATGAAGCCCAACTGCATGTCGGGAACGACGGGCTCGTAGACCTCGCGCTTGCGCTTGAGGATCGCGGCCTTGAGCGTTGGGATGTCGGCTTTGTCGGTCATTTGCACCCCCTCACTTACTGGTCGCGACGGAAGACATGGCTGCGCGCGGTGGCCAACTGATCCCAGCCGGGCCGGTGGTGCAGGTCGGACTTCTTCATGTCACACAGGATGGTGTTGTAGGCGAAGGCCCCGGCGGGGCTGGGGTTGTCATCGGTCAGGAAGTCGGGGTTGCCCGACCGGTCCACGCCGTTTTCGTCTAGGTCCATCCAGGATCCTTCGTGCAGCACGACGACGCCGGGCATGCAGCGTTCGGTGACATAGACGGGCGTCACCACCTTGCCGCGGTCGTTCCATATCTCCACCGTGTCGCCATTGCGGATACCGAGCCGGGCGGCGTCCGAGGCGTTGATCGTGGTCTCCTGGCTGAAGGTCTCGCGCAGCCAGGGGATGTTGTTGAAGATCGAATGCGTCCGCCAGCGCGGATGCGGTGTGATCATGTGGAAGGGGAATTTCCGGGTCAGCGGGTGGTTGAGGCTCTCCCACGGCTCGATCCATTTGGGGATGGCCGGGATGTGGTAGCCCCAGCGGGTCCTCGTCCAGTCGGTGACCTGCGCCAGTTCTCCCGAGAATATTTCGATCTTGCCCGAAGGGGTCTGGAACGGCACGCCCTTCTCGACCTGATCGCGGAAGGCGACATGCGGCTGCGGCAGCACGAACTTGTAGACGCCGCGCGCCTTGAATTCCTCCCAGCTCCAGGTGACGCCCTGGTGGTCCTGCACCTTGTGCCACCAGTCGATCAGGTAGGCCTCGTCGACGGCGTCGGGATTGTCGAAGTAGCTGCGGTCGGCCTTGGGGTTGTAGCCGGGACCGAAACCCAGTCGATAGGCCAACTCGGTAAATACCTGGAAGTCGGTCTTGCTCTCGCCGAGCGGTTCGATGACTTTCGGGCGGTGGATGTAGTAGTGGCCCTTGTACCAGGGCAGCGCCACGTCATGCCGCTCGAAATGCGTGGCGATGGGCAGCAGGTAGTCGGCCCAGATGCCGGTCGGCGTGATCGTGCTGTCCATGCAAACCAGCAGGCTTTCGCCCTCGCCATAGCTGTCCAGCTTGCGGATCGCCTCGATCTCCTTGTTGATGTTGGTGAGCTGGTTGAGCCAGTCCGATCCCTGCCAGAAGATGCCGCGTATGTTGGGGATGACGCCGTCGAGATTGTCGTTGCGTGGCCACAGGCCCGCTTCCTCGCGCTTCACGTTCGGGTAGTTCAGGACCACGTGCGCCCAGCGATCCGACTTGATCGAGGCGTACCAGATATTCGCATACTGGTCGTACGGATAGGCGATCGATTCCGCGTGCCAGCCCTTGCCGACGCCCTCCGCGCAGCCGCCGAGGATGCCGATGTTGCCGGTCATCGCCTGCAGCGCGGCGGCCATGCGGTTGTACTGCTCGCCGAACGCCGCGCGCCCCGGCGCCCAGCTGGCTTTCAGCGCCGCAGGCTTGGTCGTGGCATACATGTCGGCGAGCCTGACGATGTCGGCCGCGGGCACGCCGCAGATCGCGCTCGCCCACTCCGGCGTTTTCGGTATGCCGTCCGACACGCCCATGATGTAATCGCGGAAACTCTCCTGCCCGTGCGCCCACTGCGGCATGGTGCCGGGGTCCATGCCCTGCACGAAGCGGTCGATGAAGGCCTGGTCCTGCAGGTTGCTGTCGAAGATGTAGTACGCCATCCCCGCCATCATCGCCGCGTCGGTGTTCGGCTTGATCGGGATCCACCAGGCGTCGTAGGCAGCGGCGCTGTCCGTGTACTGCGGGTCGACGACGACGAACTTGCAGCCGCGCTGCTTGGCCAGGCGCATGTAGTAGAACGTGTTGCCGCCGTGGAAGGTATAGGCCGGATTCCACCCCCACATGATCATCAGCTTGGTATGGGCGAAGGCATCGTCCTCGTTGCCGTCCTCGATGGTGCCGAAGGTCCAGCGCGATGAGGACGTGGTGCCCTGGTAGGACGGCACCGACCAGCTGTTGGTACGGCAGCCGAACATGCCCATGAAGCGGCCGAGCAGGCCCTCGATCTGGTCCGACTTGTGCAGCACGCCGTAGGAGGCGCCGGCATAGGACTGGTCGAGCAGCGCGGTCGGCCCGTAGGTGTCGCGCAGATGGACCATCCGCTGTGAAATCTCGGTCAACGCCTGGTCCCAGCTGATACGCTTGAACTTGCCTTCGCCGCGCCTGCCGACCCGCTTCATCGGGAACAGCAGCCGCTCGGGCGAATAGAGGCGCACGCGGTAGCTGCGGCCGCGCAGGCAGGCGCGCAGCTGCGGCTTCTCTTCCGTATCGGTCCCGTAGGCGTCGCCCTGGTAGCTGCCGTTGTCGGTGGACAGCCTGACGATCACGTCGCCCTTCTTGTGCGCGACCAGCATGTGGCGCGAGCCGCAATTGTGGGCGCAGGAAGTGACGACCGTCTCCAGTTCGTCGTCGGTCGGATAGGGCTCGTAGGCGAAGGCTCGCGCCGGGCGCGGCTTGCCGGTGGCGACCAGCGCCGCCGCCGCGGTGGCGCTCGCCGAGGTCAGGAACTGCCGGCGGGTCGGGTTTAGGAGCCGCGACCAGAACGGGGTCTTGTCAATCCGGGTCATCGTGAACTCCCGATCATTCGGCGGGTTTTACAGGCGTGAAGACGTGGGACGGATCCGAAGCCGTCGGCCGGCCGGCCGCCCATTCCGGCACCTCGGTATCCATTCCCGGCCACGGATTGCGCGGATAGGGAAAGGAGTTGCGGAACCACTGCCGGCCGCCGTGGCAACCATGACAGGAGTCCGAACTGCCGACTTGGGCGAGCGCCTCGATGTTGCCGGCGTTGAGGAAGTCCACCAGATGCCGGTTCGTGCGAAAGGTCTCCCCGTGGCAGGAAAGACAACCATTGGTGCCGGGTTCGGTTTCGAGGTCTTCGCGGATCGTGTGCCAGGGACCCTCGAGGCCCATCACAGCCGACGGGAACGCGCCGTGGCACATCAGGCAGGTCGTCGAGGGGTTCACCATCTTGCGCAACGTGAACTCGGGAGTCGCCGACGCGGTATGCGCGTCGCGTCCGACGATCATGTCCGGGGTCTCTTCGCGCGGATCGTTGCCCTTGTGGCAGAAGCTGCATTCGAGATTCATGGTCAGCCGGGCGAAATCGCTTTGCAGGTGGCGGAAATGGAAGCTCTCCTGCGCCCCCTCATAGGTGTCGAGCGTCTGATACCAGGCGAGCGTCGCATCCGCGCTCACCCCTGCCGGCGAAGCCGTGCGCGGCTTTTGCGACATGACTTCCTCGTGGCAGACGAGGCATTCCTCGTTGCTGGCGGCGAGGCTCGCCGGCGGGAAATGCAGCGGATGGAAGCGCGCGGCCTCGTAGTCCATGCCCGGAAGGGCTGCGGCGATCGCCGCGGCGCGGGCTTCCGCGGCCGCCCTTTCCTCGGCAGTGCGGGCGGGCGGATTCATCCAGGCGAGCGAAGCCTGAATGGCGTCGATCTCGTCCTGTGTCAGGGTTGCCGGTGCTTCTTCCGCCTGCGGCTCCGCGACGGCCGCTTTGGCGGCGGGAGCGCTGACGTCGACCGCTGGAGGAGCATCGGACTGCTGAGCAATCCAGGCGATCAGATTGGCGCGGTCCGCCGGCTTTCGCATCCCGGCATATGCCATCTTGGTTCCCGGCACGACCTCCTTCGGCTTCTCCAGGAAACGGTCGAGAAGCGCCGCGTCCCAGACCTGCCCGGTCATGGCCTTCATGCCATCCGAGTACTTGAAGCCCTCGGCGGCAGCCGCGCTGGCTCCGACGATACCCCAGAGGTTGGGGCCGGTGCCGTTCTTGCCGCCCTTCGTGACGGTGTGGCAGGTTTTGCACTGACCGAAGGCCTTCGCGCCCGCCGCCAGATCGACCCCGCCATTTCCGGCGACGGGGGCGCTTTCAGCAGTAGGAGCCGGTGCCTCGGTCGGGGCTGGTGCTTCGACGGCGGTTTGCGCCGCGGTCTGGACGGCGGTCGCCTCGGCGTCGGCTTTTGCTCCCGCCGACGCTGGAACCGCCGCTTCCGCCGCGGCCGGCACGGCAGTAGTGGCCTGCGAATGGGCCAGGCGCGTGGCGGCGGGGCCTTTGAACACCAACGCGCCAACCACGAAGAGCGCCCACAGAGCCGTTGCCGTGAAGAGCAGTGCGACCAGGACCTCGATCGAGGATTCGATTTTCTTCATGGTTGGCTATCCGAAGTGCGTGAAGGCTAAAAAAGGAGCGTGCGGTGACCGGCGTCAGTTCTCCGGCGTGGCGTCGGTGGGCAACGATGCCGTTTGCGTGCAGACCCACGATCCATTGCGCCAGTTGTACTGAATGCAGGCCGGCGTCTGCGCCGGTTCGGAAACGGCGGGTGCCGCCAGAGGTGACGGCGCGGGGGACACGGACTCGACCGCAGGCTTCGATTCGACGTCGGGCGGTGAAGGAAGCCGCCATCCGACGAGCACCGCCCCGATAAGTATGACTCCCAGAACAATCCAGAGTATCGGTGATCGGCCCATCGTATGAGTTTCCTTGGCGATTGATGCCGGAGGCGCAATCGCGCCTCCGGCGATGATGTTCGGCGTTAGTTCTTCGGCGGTGTCCAGGTTCCGCCCATACCGGACATGCCGCCCATGCCGCCCATCCCGGACGTGCCGCTCATGCCCGACATGCCCGACATTCCGGCCTGACCGCCGGCCAGCCAGCTGTACTGCGTGCAGACCCAGCCGGCTCCGCCGGCATCGGCGCCCGAGGTGCCGGACATGCCGCCCATGCCGGACATCCCGTTCATCCCGGACATGCCGTTCATGCCGGACATGCCG
>CALFXR010000031.1 GCA_937958475.1 uncultured Mesorhizobium sp.
CGTCAACCGTTTCCTGCCAGATGCGGAAGGAGTTGGCGACAAGGGCGTTGAGCTTGTTGCCCTGCTCGCTGTCCATACCCGGCATGACCAGTCGAAGGTCGATCGCGGCATGGCGACCATCGGTGATGACCGACAAAAGGATGTCGTCCCCAGGCTGCGGCGGTCCCTCCCGCAGCTCGATCGCCGTGATGCGCTGGTCGAGATGTCGCTGATAGGCCTTGAAGGCGGCGGTCGGCTCGGCCGTGATGATCTGGCGCTTGCCGCCGGCAAGCTCGGGCACCTTCACATAGGTGCGCAGATCGGACGGCTGGACGACATCGGCGAAAGACCGGAACATGGCGATCAGTTCGGGCACATTGACGAACTGGGCGAACCTCGTGACCGGTTTGTATTTGCCGGACGGCTGAAGCTCCAGTTCGGTGCTCGTGTCGCCGAACGTGCTCGCCCAGGCGTCGAACTCGTGCAGGCCACGCTGCGAGAGGGCCGCGTGATCCATCAGCCGCTGCATCGTGAACATCTCGCCGAGCGTATTGGTGATCGGCGTGCCGGATGCCAGCACGAGCGCCCTGCCCGGGTTCTTCGTGTCGACAAAGCGGGATTTGACGAATAGGTCCCATGCCCGCTGCGAGCCGTTCGGATCGACACCCTTAAGCGTCGACATGTTGGTCGCGAAGGAGAGTTTTCTGAACTCCTGCGCCTCGTCGACGATGATCTGGTCGACGCCGATCTCGGCAATCGTCAGCAGATCGTCCTTGCGGGTCGAGAGCGCCTCCAGCCTTTCCTTGTGGCCCTCCTTCATGCGCTCGATGCGCTTGCGCGAGAGGCGGTCATCGCGGTCGACCTTGGTCAGCAGGTCCTCGTAGAGTTCGAGCTCGTCTTGGATCATCTGCGCCTCGAAAACCGAGGGCACGGCGATGAAGCGGAAGGCGGAATGCGTGATGATGATCGCGTCCCAGTTCGCGGTCGCCGCGCGCGACAGGAAGTGATGGCGCTTGGCTAGAGTGAAATTGGTCTCGTCGGCGACGAGGATGCGGGCGTTCGGGTAGAGCGCCAGGAACTCGCGCGCCGCCTGCGCCAGGCAGTGGCCGGGCACGACCAGCATCGCCTTGTTGATCAGCCCGAGGCGGCGCTGCTCCATGATAGCGGCGGCTATTGCCATGGTCTTGCCGGCGCCGACGGCGTGCGCGACATAAGTGCTTCCGGAAGAGATGATGCGCCAGATGACCCGCTTCTGGTGGCCATAAAGAGAAAGCGCGCTGCAAGCGCCAGGTAGCTGGAGGTGATCGCCGTTGAAGGCTCGTGGCGCGATGTTGTTGAACGTGTCGTTGTAAAGCCGCGCCAGCCGGTCGGTGCGATCGGGGTCGGACCAGATCCAGTTCTGGAAAGCAGTCTTGATCTTTTGCAGCTTCTCCTTGGCCGCTTCCGTCTCGACGGTGTTGAGCACGCGGCGTTCGGTATCGCCATCCTTCACCGTGTCGAAGATCTGCGGGATGGAGGAATTCAGCGCATCGGATAGGAGTTGCCCGGCATCGCGGCGATGTGTTCCCCATTCCGTGGTGCCGGCGGCGCTCCACCCCAACTGACGTGCGTTCACCGTCCAGCAGGCGAGCGCGGGCGTGTGATGGATGGCGATGTCGGCATCCATCGCCTCCCTGACGAAGGCGACGATATCGGCGGCTGGAATCCAGGGTGCGCCGAGACGCGCGGTGATGTCGGAAGGCCGAAGGTCCGCCGGCTGGACCGTCTTCAGCGCCGCGACATTGCGGGCAAAGGCCGGATCGAGCGCTGCCGCGGCCTCGGCCGCGACGAGCTTGGTGCGGACGGAGCCTGAGAGATAGGCATCAGCCGTCTGCCACGTACCCGACGAGGGATCCCGAAAAATCGCCTGCCCCAGCTCGTCGATCACCTCAGCGACTTGCGCGTGCAGCAGTTCGGCAATGTGATCTAGATCGACATGGCCACGCTCGTTCAACACGACGGCAAGCGCATCGGCTGCGCTGGTGATGACCGGCGCCGGAGGCTGTGCGATCACCCGCTCGGAAAAGATCGGCCCGGGCTTGGCGGTGTTGGTCTCGATGTCAAAATCCTCGATCGAGGCGACCAGCCAGCAATCGGGATCGTCGAGGAACGGCTGGATGTTGGGACGGCGGTGCGTCTCGCGGACCTCGCCAGTCTCGTCGTCCTCCGTCGTCGAGACGGTGGTGAAGTTGATCGGGCCGAATTCGCGCACGAAGCTCGACCAGGCGATGCGCAGCCTGACCTGCGCCGGCTTCCACGGCCGGTCAAACTCCTGGGCCTTCAGCACTTCGCGTACGGCATCGC
>CALFXR010000032.1 GCA_937958475.1 uncultured Mesorhizobium sp.
GGTGGGGGTATTGCAGGCAAACCACGCCTCTCGGTTCTCGGAAGTAGTCGATCTGCCCCTCGTGGGGCTGGACCGCGCCGCGCCATCACACCGCCTCGCCGATGACCAGACGCTTCTGCGCCGCACCGTCCGACTTGCGGAAGAGATGGGTGAAGTCGGGGCGGAAGATGACGTTCACCGCGTCGCCGCGGCGGATCGCCGTCTGCCCCGGCAGGTGCGCGGCAAGCAGCGCGCCGTCTTCGGCCACGCAGTGCAGATAGGAGTTGCCGCCGAGCTGTTCGATGGTCTGCACCGTGGCTGGCTTGCCGCCGTCCGCAGCGAAGGTCACGTGCTCGGGGCGGACGCCGACGCTGACCGCCGCGCCCGGTTCCAGCCCGGTGCCGTCGACGGACGCCTCGAACCGCGCGCCCGAGGCATCGCGCGCCACGACGGACCGCACGTTCAACGTCTCGACGACCGCGTCGACGAAGTTCATGCGCGGCGAGCCGATGAAACCGGCGACGAAGCTGTTCTTCGGCTCGTTGTAGAGGTCGAGCGGCGAGCCGACCTGCTCGATCCTGCCGTCGCGCAGGACGACGATCTTGTCGGCCATGGTCATCGCCTCGACCTGGTCGTGGGTGACGTAGATCATCGTGTTGCCGAGGCGCTGGTGCAGCCCGGCGATCTCGCCGCGCATGGTGACGCGCAGTTCCGCGTCGAGGTTGGACAGCGGCTCGTCGAAGAGGAAGACGCGCGGCTCGCGCACCACCGCGCGTCCGATCGCGACGCGCTGGCGCTGGCCGCCGGAGAGTTGCTTCGGCCGCCGGTCGAGATAGGCCTCGATCTGCAGCATGCGCGCCGCCTCGGCCACGCGCCGGGCGATCTCGTCCTTCGGCGTCTTGATGTTCTCCAGGCCGAAGGCGAGGTTCTGCTTCACCGTCATGTGCGGATAGAGCGCATAGGTCTGGAACACCATGGCCAGCCCGCGCTCGGAGGCGCGCTGCTCGTTGACGCGCTCGCCGTCGATCCTGAGCTCGCCGCCGGAAATCTCCTCGAGCCCGGCGATCATCCTGAGCAGCGTCGACTTCCCGCAGCCAGACGGGCCGACGAAAACGCAGAACTCGCCGTCCTCGATCCTCAGGTCGACGCCGTGGATGGCGCGCACCTTGCCGTAGTCCTTCACCAGCTTTTCCAGTTCGACGATGGCCATGGTCAGGCTCCCGGGAAAAGGTTCAAGGTCTTGCCCATCACTTCACCCCGGACTGGGCGATGCCCGTTGTGATGTACTTCTGCAGGACGGCGAAGACGAGCGTGATCGGCAGGAGCGTCAGCATCGTCATGGCCAGCAGCGGCGCCCAGCTAGTCTGCAGATCGCCCTGGAAGGAGTTCAGCGCCAGCTGCAGCGTGAACTGCTCGGAGCGGTTGAGCACGATCAGCGGCCAAAGGAACTCATTCCAGCGCCACATGACGGAAAAGATGACCAGCACCGCCAGCGCCGGCGCCGACAGCGGCAGCACGATCCGCCAGTAGACCTTCCACTCCGAGGCGTGGTCCATGCGCGCCGCGTCGAGAAGGTCGTCGGGGATGGTCAGCATGTACTGCCTGAGCAGGAACACCCCGGTCGGAGTCGCCACCGCCGGCCAGATGACACCCCATGGCGAGTTGACCAGCCCGATCTGCGAGACGACGAGATAGATCGGCACGAGGTTGACCGTCGGCGGGATCATCAGCGTCGCCACGATCAGCACGAACACCAGGGTGCGGCCGCGGAACTTGTACTTCGACAGGGCGAAGGCCGCCATCGAGTTGAACAGGACGGTGATGATCGTCGCCACCACGGTGATGAAGACGCTGTTCCAGAAATAGAGGCCGAAATTGAAGCGGTCGAACAGGACGGAGTAGTTCCCGGTCGCCAGCGCGAACTCGCGCGCCGGTTCGCGGTCGTTGATGTTGACCTGGAACTTCTGCGACGGATCGGCCGGGTCGACCATCTGGCTCATCAGGCCGATGCGGCGGATCTGCGCCAGCACCTTGCCGGCGTGCTCGCCGGCGGTGACGCTGAACAGCGGCAGCGGCTCGTCGTAGCCTTCCACCACCGCCGTCACCGGCGCCAGGGGCAGGAAGGTCGGCGGATACTCCTGGAGCGCGGCTTCCGTCTTGAACGACGACAGCGCCACCCAGAGCACCGGGCCGAACATCAGCAGCACGGCGACGGCGAGATAGGCCCAGGTCAGCCAGTCGGCGAGGTCGAAGCGGCCGCGGCCGCGCGTCCTCGTGAGGAAGGAAAGCGCCATGACCTAGCCCTCCGCGCGGCTGCGCGCGGCGCGCAGCTGGATCAGCGTGAGAATGAGCAGCACGGCGGCCATCAGCATCGAGGCCGCCGCGGCGACGCCGAAGAGCTGCGGCCGGAAGGCGAAGCCGGTCTCGTAGATGTACTGGAGCAGAAGCAGCGTTGCCGAGCCGGGGCCGCCGCCTGTGAGCACGAAGATCTCGTCGAAGGCCTGCACGGCGCGGATCAGGCTGAGCACGACGACCACCACCATGGTCGGCACAAGCAGGGGCATGGTGATGCGCGCGAAGACGCGCCAGCGCGAGGCGCCGTCCATCTCCGCGGCCTCGTAGACGTCGGCGGGGATCGCCTGCAATCCGGCGAGCAGGATCAGCGTATAGAAGCCCATATGCGCCCAGATCGAGACGAAGACGATCCAGAAGAACGCCCAGTCGGCCTCGACCAGCCAGTTGACCGTCGGCATGCCGAGCCCTTCGAGCCCGGCGTTGAGCACGCCGAAGCGTTGCAGGATCCACTTCCAGATCAGCGCCACGACCACCGGCGACAGCAGCACCGGATAGAAGAAGACGCCGCGGAAGAAGCCGCGAAGCGGAATGTTGCGGTTGAGGATGAGCGCGGTGAGCAGCGAGAACAGCACCATCAGCCCGACCTGGACGACGACGAAATAGCCGGTGTTATGGACGGCGCGCCAGAAGATGTCGCGCTCGCAACTGTTGGGGTTGAGGTAGTTGTCGCAGGCGAGCAGCGAGGCGAAGTTGTCGAGCCCGACATACGGCCGTTCGCCGAGCAGGATGCGATCGCTCCCGGTCGTGGCGTAGACGCCGTTGAGCGCGATCGGCAGGAAGGTGAACAGCGAAAAGATCACCAGGTTGGGCATCAGGAACACCCAGGCGATGCGCTGCGCCCCGGTCATCTTCTGTATGGCCAGCATCGGCCGCTCGAACAGCCCGAAGGCAGCCGAGACGAGCCATGAAGGCGCGGTCTTCACCGTTGCCAGCATGATGCGCTCCTGTTGCGATACGGTCATGCGTCGCGACGGCCTCCCCCGACCGGAAGGGAGGCTGTCGCCGGCGCCGCCGCGGCTCCGTCCTTCCGGCACGAGGGAGGGAGGATGCCGGGAGGTTGCCGAGTGGCGGCGGCGCCGGTCGACGACTGCGGCTACTTCGCCGCGGCCAGCGCTTCCTTGACGTCCGCGTCGATGCGCGCCAGCGCCTCGTCGAGCGTGGACTCGCCGACGATCGCCTGGGTGATGCGCGTCACTGTGGCGTTCATGATGGCGCGGTTGTTCTTGTAGCCCTGGAACTGGAAGGCGATCGGGCTGAACTCGGCGAGCGAGCCGGCGAAGGTCTTCAGCGCCAGCTTCTCGGCGTCGCTGGCGTTGACGTAGTCGATGCCCTTGGCCTGCAGCGCCTGGTTGGCGGGGATGTTCTTGGTCTTGGCCAGAACCGCGGCCTGCACGTCCTCGCGCGCCATGAAGTCGAGCAGCTTGCCGACCTCCTCGGGCGCCTTGGTGTGCTTGAAGCCGACCACGGCGGCGCCGCCAGGAATGCCGGTGCAGCCGCCGGGACCGCAGGGCGCGGGCACCGCCACCCAGTCGAACGCGTCGCCGATGTCGCGGCCGAAGCGGCCGATCTGCCAGGAGCCGGAGATGTACATCACCAGGCTGCCGTTGATGAACTCCTTGGCGGCGTCCTGGTAGGTGGCGCCGCCGGAACCGGCCCACACCTCCTTGGCGACCGTGCCGTCGCTGTTCCAGTCGACGAACTGCTTGGCGAAGGCGCGGTAGCCGTCGTCGACCGTGATCGGGTTTCCGTCGGCGTCGAAATACTTGGCGCCATAGGAGATTGCCGGGCCGGCGAAGCGATGGCCGGTGCGGTCCATGGCCACCGGATAGGTCGTCTTGGTCTTCTCGGCGACTTCCTTGGCGGCGGCGGCCCACTGCTCGTAGGTCGCGCCCTTGGCGAGAAGCGCCACGCCGGCCTGGTCGAACAGCGTCTTGTTGACGTAGGGGCCGGTCGCCGTCTGCTGGTCCATGATCGAGTAGATGCCCTTGTCGTCGGGTCCGTTGACACGGGTCCAGGCGAGCGTCCGGCCGTAGTTCGCCTCGATGGCTGCGGCGTCCTTCACGTAGGGCGTGATGTCGAGCATGTACTTGGCGAGGCCGCCGAGATCGGTGACGCGGGCGAGGTCGGGGCCCTCACCCGAGGCGAGCTGAACCGGCAGGCCCTCGACGATCGACTTGTAGGGCACGACGTCGATCTTCACCGTCGTACCGGGGTTCTCGGCCTCGAAGGCCTTCATCTGCTCGGCCCAGGTGTCGCATTCGACACCGTCCTGGTAGCACGAGAAGCGGAGTTCGGCGGCGGCGGCCTGCGAGGCGGCCAGCGCGGCAAAGGCAATTCCGGAAAGCAGAATGCGGGATTTCATCGGTTCCTCCTGTTTTGCGCACTCGTCTGATTGCGTGTCGTGGTGCTTGGTAGAAAAGTTATCTTATGTCTTATACAAGAGTCAAACGCTGCCGATCCCCGCGGCTGCTCCCTGCTGGAGGACGGAATCGATGTGCGCGGCCATTTCCGCCGCGGCGCGATCGCCGTCGCCGGCGCGGATGGCGTCGAGGATCCTCAGATGGTCCTCGAAGGCCCGCTGAGACCGACCACGGATCGATGACATCAGGATGAAGCGTTCGCGGTCGACATGCGACTTGACCGACTGCACCAGCTGCCAGGCGTTTGGCACGTCGGCCATGCTGGCCAGCAGCGCGTGGAAGTCCTCGTCGGCGTCGAAGAAGGCGGCGTAGTCGTCGGCGCGCGCCGCCACTTCCTGGCGCATCATCAGCGGCCGCAGCGCCGCCTCGTCGAGGCCGCGCTCGGCCAGCCGGCGCACGATCCGGCACTCGATCGCGGAACGCACGAACAGCGCCTCGAGGAACCGGCGGCGGTCGCGCGGCGCCACTATCGAGCCGACCTGCGGCCGCGTCACGATCAGCCCCTCGCCCACCAGTTGCTGGAGCGCGGCGCGCAGCGGCGTGCGGCTGACGAAGCACAGTTCGGCGATCTCGCCCTCGTGGATCGGCGTGCCGCCCGGCAGGCGGCCGTCGATGATGCGGTGGCGCAGCGCCTCGTAGATCTGCGGACCGATCGCCTGGCCACGGTCGATGCGGATGCCGGCGAGTGCGGCGGCGAGGTCGACGCCGCCCTTGGTCTGCTTCACGCGCGGCATTGTTCGGCCTCCCGGCGAATGGCGGTGCGCATTCCTTCCGACAGCATCAGGCCGAGCCGGTGGGTGACGGCATCGGCGAAGGGCTGCGAGCCCGACAGCGCGGCGGGGAACAGCCCAGGCAGGGCGAGCAGCCGGCGCGCAATCTCGGCCGGATTCGTATCGCGGTCGACCAGCGCGGCGATTTCGGCCTCGCGCGGATCGCGCAGCGCATAGGCCTCGCCGTTTTCGTTGCGGCCGAGCGCGTAGCGCATCCAGGCGGCAACGGCGAAGGCGTAGCTGTCGAGCGGCAGGCCCTTCGCCAGCGCCTCGGCCGCTGGTTCGAGCAGGCGCTGCGGCAGCTTCTGCGTCCCGTCCATGGCGATCTGGTAGGTCTGGTGGGCGATCGCCGGATTGGCGAAGCGTTGGCGCAGATCCTGCGCATAGGCGTCTAGGTCGACGCCGGGCACGGGCGCCAGCGTACGCGCCGCCTCGCGCATGTGCCGCTCGATGAGCGCGACCAGATCGGCGTCGGCCATCACGTCGCGGACATAGGCATGGCCGGCGAGGAAGCCGGAATAGGCGAGAAGCGAATGGCTGCCGTTGAGAAGGCGCAGCTTCATCTTCTCGTAGGGCGCGACATCGTCGACAAACAGCGCCCCGCCCGCCTCCCAGTGCGGACGCCCGGCGACGAAGCGGTCCTCGACGATCCATTGCGAGAATGGCTCGGTCTCGACCGCGGCGCGGTCCTCGCAACCGGTCAGCGCCAGGACGTCGGCAGAGGTGCGCTCGGTGCTCGCCGGGGTGATGCGGTCGACCATGGTCGACGGGAAGGACACCTCGGCCTCGATGAAACGTGCCAGCTCCGCATCGCGTTCACGCGCGAATTCGCCGACGAGGCGGCCGACGACGCGGCCATTGCCTGGCAGGTTGTCGCAGCACAGCACCGTGAAGC
This sequence comes from uncultured Mesorhizobium sp., assembly GCA_937958475.1. GTDB lineage: Bacteria > Pseudomonadota > Alphaproteobacteria > Rhizobiales > Rhizobiaceae > DUSC01. The sequence continues at coordinate 6,420 of CALFXR010000032.1, forward strand.
CGCCGAGCCCGCGCTCGCGCCGCAGTCTCAGCGCCTCGACGATGAAGCCGACGGCGCCCTGCGGGTGAACCGGATCGGCGAGGTCGGCGGCGACTGCCGGATGCGCGCGTTCGAGGCCGCCGGTCGCCGGGTCGAGGCCGTAGCCCTTTTCCGTGATGGTCAGGCTGACGATGCGCGTCGACGGCGCGGCGAGTGCTTCGAGCACGGCGGCGGGATCCCGCGGCGCGACCAGCACCCGGGCGATTGCGCCGACGACGCGCGCCGAAACGCCTTGCGGGCCGCGCACGAGCAGCGTGTAGAGCCCGTCCTGCGGATTGAGGGCCTCGGCCACGTCGGCCGAACGCAGGCTGACGCCGGTGATCATCCAGTCGCCGCCGGAGCGCGCCAGCGCGTCGTCGGTGTAGACGGCCTGGTGCGCCTTGTGAAAGGCGCCGACGCCGATGTGGACGATGCCCGACGACCGCATCCTGTCGTAACCGGGAACCGCGACGCCCGCGGCAATCGGAGAGGAGGCGGAAAGGCGCGCGCTCATGGACGCACCGCCGGATGGGAGAGCGCCGTCATCACGCCGCGCAGTTCGGCCAGGCCCTTCAGCCGCCCGATCGCCGGGTAGCCGGGCTG
>CALFXR010000033.1 GCA_937958475.1 uncultured Mesorhizobium sp.
CCGAGAGCGTCATCAGGCCGTTGATCATGCCGCCCCAGGAGGGCATCCACAGCATGATCGAGAAGACCATGCCCAGCGTCTGCGCCCAGTCGGGCAGCGCCGTGTAGTGGAGGTGGTGCGGACCGGCCCAGATGTAGAGGAAGATCAGCGCCCAGAAGTGGACGATCGACAGCCGGTACGAATAGACCGGGCGCTCGGCCTGCTTCGGCACGAAGTAGTACATCATGCCGAGGAAGCCCGCGGTCAGGAAGAAGCCCACCGCGTTGTGGCCGTACCACCACTGGGTCAGGGCGTCCTGCACGCCGGCGAAGGCCGAGTAGCTCTTGATGCCGAGGAACGAGACGGGGATGGCCAGGTTGTTGACCACGTGCAGCATCGCGATGGTCACGATGAAGGACAGGTAGAACCAGTTGGCCACGTAGATGTGGGGTTCCTTGCGCTTCAGGATCGTGCCGAGGAAGACCAGCAGGTAGGCAACCCAGACGACGGTGAGCCACAGGTCGACGTACCACTCCGGCTCGGCGTATTCGCGACCCTGGGAGATGCCCAGGAGGTAGCCGGTCGCCGCCATGACGATGAACAGCTGGTAGCCCCAGAACACGAACCAGGCGAGATTGCCGCCGAAGAGGCGCGCGCGGCTGGTGCGCTGGACGACATAGAAGGACGTCGCGATCAGCGCGTTGCCGCCGAAGGCGAAGATCACCGCCGAGGTGTGCAGCGGCCGCATGCGGCCGAAGTTGAACCACGGTTCGATGTTGAGGTCCGGATAGGCCAGCTGCAAGGCGACGACGACGCCGACCAGGAAGCCGACGACGCCCCAGAACATGGTCGCGATCGAGCCGTAGCGGATCGGGCCGTCCATGTAGAAGGACTCTTCACCACCCGCTGTCGCGGTCTTGCCGAATTTGGTGTTGCGGAGCAGGACGATGACCGTGCCGGCAAGCACGATCGTCAGGATCCACATGTGAGCCTGGAACAGCTCGTCCCTTGCGAGTGCGGCTGCAACCACTGCCAGGAAGGTCGCGAGACCCACCCCTACGATCGCGGTACCGTGTTTCATTGATTATCCCCGACGCGAATTCGTTTCGAGGGCTCGCCATATGGGGCGGCCCGTGGGTTGTTTTCTTCCTCGCGTAAATATCCGCCTTGATCCAGGTCAAAGCCGGTCAACGGACCGTTAGCCAGTGTTCGCCAATCCACAATCGGGAGAGGGCAATTGTCCGCGAAGGAAGTTTGGATGGCGTCCGCCTACGATACCTCCGGAGAGGAAGGGGCCGGGCCGTCGGCCCTGGCGTCGCCGGCGGCGCGTATCGCCGTGATGCGCCGCGCCCATGGCGAGAAGCTGAAGGTCTGCGGCGCCCTGGAGGAAATCGCCGATGCCCTGCCCGATCGCGTCGACCGGCTGATGTGCGTGTCGGTCGCCAGCACGCTGCTGCCGATGCTGCGCAACATCCACCGCTACGAGGAAGAGGTCATCTTCCCGTCCTACGCCGCGGCGACCGCCGACCTGCAATGCGTCGAACGGCTGAAGGCCGAGCATGTCGAGGACGAGTGCTTCGCCGACGAAGTGACGGAAGCGCTGATGACGATCGGCCACGGCGCGGCGGTCGCCAATCCCGAGGCGCTCGGCTTCATGCTGCGCGGCTTCTTCGAGATGATGCGCCGCCACGTCGCCTTCGAGCACGACCACATCCTGCCCGCGATAGCCGGGGCCGAGGTTGCCGCTGCGGCAAACGGTCCCGCGCGACAATAGTCTCGTCCCGGGACGCCGTCCCGGCCGTTCAGACGCCCGAGCGGCGCGCCAGGCGGGCGATGTCCTTGACGACGACGTGGCGGTTGTTCTCGATCTGGATGACGCCTTCGATGCGCAGCTTGGTCAGCTGGCGGCTGACGGTCTCGATGGTGAGGCCGAGGAAATCGGCGATGTCGGCGCGGGTCAGCGGCAGGTCGAAGGTCGCCGGCCGGTTGTCGACGGCGGAAGGGTCGACGTTGCGGGCGATCAGGAGGAGGAAGCTCGCCACCTTCTCGGCGGCGGTCTTGCGCCCGAGCGTGACCATCCAGTCGCGGGCCTCGTCGAGCTCCTTCAGCGCCTGCTGCAGGAGCTTGTGCTCGAGGCCGGGCGATTCCCGGATCATCCGGTCGACGACGCCCTTCGGGAAGGTGCAGGTCAGCACCTCGGTCGCCGCCTCGGCGTTGATCGAACTCTCGGAGCGGAACGGCCGCCCGAGGAAATCCGGCGCGAACTGCAGGCCGACGATCTGCTGGCGCCCGTCGGAGAGCATCTTGGTCAGCTTGACCACGCCGGAGAGGATGTTGGAGTAGCTGTCGACCCTCTCGCTGTCGCCGACGAGCTCCATGCCCGGCTCGAGCGTCAGCTTGGACGAGTGCTTGGACAGCGTCAGCAACTGGTGCGGCTCGAGGGCGCCGCAGACGCCGCGGTGGCGCGCCTCGCACGCCTGGCAGACCACCGGCGTATCCGAATTGTGAATGTCCTGGCGCAGGTTCATCGGGGGCGGGTCCGTGGGGTCAGCCGTCTTATTAGCCTGTTGCGGTGCAAAAATCTTGCGTCAGTTTGTCCATGTGCCCGATTCTTGATCGAAATCAACAAGCCCGGGCCTCATCCCGGCTATGCGGGCAGCATGACAACGACCCCCCAAGTTGAGCTATCCGACCGGCTGTCCGCGCAGGTTCCGCGCTACACCAGCTATCCGACCGCGCCGCACTTCCACCCGGGCGTCGCGTCCGCGACCTACCGGGAATGGCTTACCGCCCTGCCCGCCGGCGCCGGCATCTCGCTCTACCTGCATATCCCCTATTGCGACCGGCTGTGCTGGTTCTGCGCCTGCAACACGCGGCAGACCCGCCAGTACGGCCCCGTGACGCGCTATCTCGCAGCGCTGCACAAGGAGATCGACGCGGTCGCCGCGCTCGTCGGCCCGGCCATCCAGGTGCGGTCCGTGCATTTCGGCGGCGGCTCGCCGACAATGTTGCTGCCGGCCGACATCGTCGAACTCGACAGGCGGCTCCGGCAGGCCTTCAACTACGCGGCGGACGCCGAGATCAGCGTCGAGATCGAGCCCAACGACATGGACGAGGCGCGCTTCGACGCGCTCGCCGCCATCGGCATGACCCGCGTCAGCCTCGGCGTCCAGGATTTCGACCCCAAGGTGCAGGCGGCGATCAACCGCGAGCAGAGCTTCGAGCTGACCCGCAGCGCGGTCGAGGGCGCGCGCTCGCGCGGCGCCCGCTCGGTCAACCTCGACCTCGTCTACGGCCTGCCGCACCAGACGGTCGCCAGCGTCGAATCGACCGTCCGCCAGGCCCTACTGCTGGAACCCGACCGCATCGCTCTGTTCGGCTACGCCCATGTGCCGTGGTTCAAGAAACACCAGACGATGATCGACGAAGCCTGGCTGCCCGACGCGAACGAGCGCTTCGCCCAGTCCACCCGGGCCGGCGAGGTGATCGTCGAGGGCGGCTACGAGGCGATCGGTCTCGACCATTTCGCCAAGCCCGGCGACAGCCTTGCGGTGGCCATGCGCAACGGGCGGATGCACCGCAACTTCCAGGGCTACACCGACGACGCCGGCGACGTGTTGATCGGCCTCGGCGCCTCCTCGATCGGGCGCCTGCCGCAGGGCTACGTCCAGAACAACACGGCCACCGGCGAATACGAGCGGCTGGTCGGCGAGAGCGGCCTCGCCGTGGCGCGCGGCTTCGCCTTCTCCGAGGAGGATCTCGCCCGTGGCTGGGTCATCGAGCGGCTGATGTGCGACTTCGCCTTCTCCCCCGCCGAACTCGCGCGGCTCTTTCCCGCCCACGCGCCGGGCATCCTCGCCGATGCGCGCCGGCTCGTCGCGGACGACCGCGGCGCGGTCTTCGCCGAGGAGCGCGACCGCTTCGTCGTGACTCCCGAAGGCCGGCCGCTGGTGCGCACGGTCGCGGCCGGGTTCGACACGTTCCTCCGCACCGGCAAGGCCCGCCATTCGGCGGCCGTCTGAGCCGCCCGCCCGGCGCCGCCTGCCGCCCCGGCGGCGCTTCCCCAGTTCGAAGTCCACCCTCCAGAAGCAGGAAACGCCCACCATGAACCACTATCACGCCGTCGTCTGGCTCGATCACCGCGAGGCGAAGGTCTTCTTCTTCGACCGCGACAACGTCGAGGCGCACAGCCTCGCCACCAAGATCCCGCACCACCAGATGCACAACAAGAGCGGCAGCCTGACCGGCAAGCGCTCGTCGGTGGACAGCGCCTACTACCACGAGATCGTCAAGGCGCTGGAGCCGGCCAAGGAATGGCTGATCACCGGGCCGGGCTCGGCGAAGCTCGAACTGGTCAAGCACATCCATTCCCACGACGCGCATCTGGTCGACCATGTCATCGGCGTCGAATCGGCCGACCATCCGAGCGACGGCCAGCTCATCGCTCACGCGCGGGCCTATTTCCGCGCCGCCGACCGCATGCTGCCCTGATCCGGTCCCGATACCGGCGCCGGAACGCGCGGCTTTACATTTCTTTACAAAGCGCGCGAACCGGCGAAACCTTGTCCTTCTAGTCTGGCGTCATGGCAGCGATGTCCGCTGCAGGACGAAAGGAAAAGGACCATGGAACAGGAAAACCAGACTTCGACCGCCGCCGCCACGGCCAAGGCTCCGTGGGGACGCCGGATCGTCATCGGCGGACTCGCCGCGGCGGTTGTCGCCGGCATCGGTCTCGTCGCCGCGACGGGCGGAGAGTTCGGCCGCGGCATGGGCGGCCACGGCTGGGCCATGGACGGCCACGGCTGGGGCAAGGGCGGACCCGGCATGCACGCCTCGATGGGTCGCGGCTTCGCCGAGCGGGGCCTCGAGCGCATGCTCGACGGCATCGACGCGACGCCGGAGCAGGCCGACAAGATCCGCGCCATCGTCGACGCCGCGCGCGACGACCTGGAGCCGGCGATCGACGGCATGCGCGATACCCGCGAGAAGGTCGCCGAGATGCTCGGCGCAGCCACCATCGACCGCGCCGCGGCCGAGACGTTGCGCGCCGAAAGGGTCGCGGCAGTCGACCAGGCCTCGCGCCGGCTGACGACCGCCATCCTCGACGCCGCCGAAGTGCTGACGCCCGAGCAGCGCGCCGAGATCGTCGAGCATTTCAAGGAGCGCGGACGCCACGGCCGGTGGTAAAGGATAGGGCCGACGGCCCGCGGAGGTGAAATTGCATGGCGGAACAGGTTCTCATCGTCGATGACGACACGCGCCTGTCCGCCATGCTCGCCGACTACCTCTCCGGCAACGGCTATGCGGTACGAACGGCCGCCACGGCGACGGCGGGGCTGGCGGCAATCGATCGCGACCGCCCGGACGCCGTGATCCTCGACGTCATGCTGCCCGACCTCGACGGCTTCGAGACCTGCCGCCGCATCCGCACCTCGTCTTCCGTGCCGATCCTCATGCTGACGGCGAAGGGCGAGGAGACCGACCGGATCGTCGGCCTCGAGATCGGCGCCGACGACTACCTGCCGAAACCCTTCAACCCGCGCGAGCTGCTCGCCCGCCTGCGCGCCGTCCTGCGGCGGGGGCGCAACGGCCAGGACGCGCCGCGCGTCCTGCGCTTCGGCGCCCTCGAAATCGATCCCGGCTCGCGCTCGGTGCGCATCGACGGACGCGACTGCATCATGACCAGCCACCAGTTCGACCTTCTCGTCGCGCTCGCCGAGAACGCCGGGCGCATTCTCTCGCGCGACCAGCTGATGGACCTCTTGAAGGGCGAGGAGCTGGAAGCCTTCGACCGCTCGATCGACGTCCACATCAGCCGAATCCGCGCCGCGATCGAGACCGATCCGAAGCACCCGCGCCGCATCATCACCGTGCGCGGCGCCGGCTACGTCTTCGCCCGACAGCAGGACGACGTGCGATGAGCCGCGCCCGCCGATGGCTGCGCGGCAGCCTGTTCCTCAAGATCTACGTGACGCTTCTGGCCAGCCTCGCGGTGGTCGCCGTCGTCAGCGCCGTGTTCGTCCGCCTCGGCCAGGACGAGCAGGACACCGGCTGGCGCGAGCGGCGCGACCATTTCGTCGCCGCCATGCTGCCCCCGGACGCCCCCCTCGCCGAGACCCGGTTTGTGCTGGAACGGCTTGCCGCGGCGATCGAAGGCGAGGTGTTCCTCATCGGCGCGGACGGCGTGCCGATCGCCAGCGCCGGTCACCTGCCGCCACCCGATCGCGGCCGCGACAGCCGCCGCTGGCGCGAGCGCGAGGACTTTCCGCTGGAGATGCGCCTTCCCGACGGGCGCCTGCTCGTGGTGCGCACCAGCATGCCTTTCGGCCCCGTGGGACGCAGCCCGCTTCTCTACATGGCGCTGATCGCGGCCGCGATCGGGCTTGCGGCCTACCCGGTGGTGCGCCACCTGACGCGCAGGCTGGAGCGGTTGCGGCGGGGCGTCGAGACGTGGGGCGACGGCAGGCTGTCCACCCGGGTCGAAGACGGCGGCAGCGACGAGATCGCCGCCGTGGCGCAGACCTTCAACAAGGCGGCGACCCAGATCGAGCGCATGCTGGAGGCGCACCGCAGCCTGCTCGCCAACGCCAGCCACGAACTGCGATCGCCGCTGGCGCGGCTGCGCATGGCCATCGACCTGTTCGAGCAGTCGGGGGACGTCCGCACGCGCGACGAGATCGTGCGCAATCTCGCCGAACTCGATTCGCTGGTCGAGGAGATCCTCCTCGCCAGCCGGCTGGACCATGTCGAAGGTCTCGACCACACGGAACCCGTGGACCTGCTCGCCGTGGTCGCCGAGGAGGCCGTCCGCGCCGGCGTCTCGGTCGACGGCGCCAGCGCCATCGTCGAGGGAGATCCTCGCCTGCTCGGCCGGCTGGTGCGCAACCTCATGCAGAACGCGCTGCGCCACGGGGCGCCTCCCGTCGAGGCGCGGGTGGAGGCCGCCGGCAACCGGGTGCGGCTCAGCGTGCGCGACCATGGCGCCGGCGTTCCCGCCGGCGAAGGCGACCGCGTGTTCGAGGCCTTCTACCGGCCGTCGGGACGCAGCGAATCGTCCGGCGGCTGGGGTCTCGGCCTGTCGCTGGTGCGCCAGATCGCCGCGCATCACGGCGGCACCGTGCGCTACGAAAGCCCCGCAGACGGCGGCGCGCGCTTCGTCGTCGAGTTTCCGGCGAATATCTCCTGACGTCCGAGGCCTGGTCGTCCGCCGCGCCTTTTGACTTGCGGGCGGCGCACGAATTCAGCAAAGTTCCATCCGCAATGATATTTATCGGCGGGCGACACGGGATGGAACACGATCCACCTTCCGCGCGACCCGCCGAATCGAGGGACGCGATTGAGGGTATCTGACGGCGCCGGCTCGGCGCACCTCGGCTATGGCGCCGTGATCGCAGCGGGGGGTATCGCGGCGGCGACAGGGCTGTGCCTGGTCTTTCCGGCGATCTTCGGCGGCGATTCGATCATCCTCCTGTTCGCGCTGGTCGTGCTCGGATCGGCCTCGATCGGCGGGCGGCCCGCCGGATTGCTGGCGGTGGTGCTCGGCGCCGCGGTGCTGCTGATCTGCACGTCAGTCGGGCTTCAGCGGTTCTCCAGCGGCGAACTCGTCGTCGCGGCGATCCTCGGCCTGTCTCTCACCTACGCCGGCGGCATCCTGCAGGGCACGAAGGAGACGGCGCTCGCCACCCAGCGCAAACTCGCCCAGAGCGACGCGCACTTGCGCTCGATCCTGGGCGCGCTCCCCGACGCGACCGTGGTCATCGAGCGGGACGGCACGATCGTCTCCTTCAACAATGCCGCCGTCCGCCAGTTCGGCTATTCGGAAGCGGAGGTCGTCGGCCAGAACGTGCGCATCCTCATGCCTGAGCCGTACAAGGCCGAGCACGACGGCTACATGCAGCGCTACCTTCGGACCGGCGAGCGGCGCATCATCGGCGTCGACCGGGTCGTCGTCGGCCGGCGCAAGGACGGTTCGACCTTCCCCATGAAACTCGCCGTCGGCGAAGTGAAGACCGGCGACCGCGTCTTCTTCACCGGCTTCATCCGCGATCTCACCGAACGCGCCGAATCCGAGGCGCGGCTGGAAGAGGTGCAGGGCGAACTGGCGCGGCTCGCCCGCCTGAACGAACTCGGCGAGATGGCTTCGACGCTGGCACACGAACTCAACCAGCCCCTGTCGGCGATCGCCAACTACGTCCAGGGCTGCAACCGGCTGCTCCGAGACGTCGACGACGCGGTCGCCCTGCGCATGAAGGACGCGCTGGAGGAAACCGCCCGGCAGACGCTGCGCGCCGGCCAGATCATCCGCCACCTGCGCGAATTCGTCACCCACGGCGGCACCGACAAGGCGCCCGAAGACATCCGCAACCTCGTCGAGGAAGCCGGCGCGCTGGCGCTGATGGGCTCCCGCGAACTGGGCGTGCGCACCATCTTCGACTTCGCGCCGGGCCCGAAGACGGTGCTGGTCGACCGCATCCAGATCCAGCAGGTCTTGACCAACCTGATCCGCAATGCGAGCGAAGCAATGCGGGATTCGTCCCGCAAGGAACTCGTCATCAGGACCTTGCCCGACGGAGCCGACGCCATCGTGCTCGAGGTCGCAGACACCGGCGCCGGGGTCTCGGAGGAGATGGCCGCGCAACTGTTCAAGCCGTTCGTGACGACGAAGCCGGGCGGCATGGGCGTCGGCCTGTCCATCTCCAAGCGGATCGTCGAGGCCCACGGAGGGACGCTGTCGATGCACCGCAACGAGAACGGCGGCGCCACGTTCCGCTTCACCCTGCCGACGATCGATGCCGAGGAGGCGCCCGATGGCCGCTGATTTCGTTGTGCACATCGTCGACGACGAGGAGGCCGTGAGGAAGTCGCTGGCCTTTCTCCTGTCGATGTCGGGCTATGCCGCCCGCGTCCACGAATCGGCGACCGCCTTCCTGGCCGTCGCGCCGGGCCTTTCCAACTGCTGCCTGGTCACCGATCTGCGCATGCCCGACATGAGCGGCGTGGACCTGCTGAAGCGCCTGCGCACCCTCAACGCCATGCTGCCGGCGATCCTGATCACCGGCCACGGCGACGTGCCGATGGCGGTGGAGGCGATGAAGGCCGGCGCCATGGACTTCATCGAGAAGCCCTTCGAGGACGAGGTTCTGCTCGACGCGATCCGCCGGGCGGCGAGCGCGCTCGAGGCGCGGGCCGGCCGCGAGGACGACACGCCGGCCATCAGGGCGCGGCTCGACACGCTGACGGACCGCGAGCGGCAGGTGCTCTCGGGCGTCGTTGCCGGCCTCGCCAACAAGACCATCGCCTACGACCTCGACATCAGCCCGCGCACGGTCGAGGTCTATCGCGCCAACGTGATGGCCAAGATGCAGGCGAGGAGCCTGCCGGAACTCGTGCGCATGATGCTGTCGACAGGCGCCTAAAGCACGTCGCGACCGATCGGATTCAGGCGACGTGCTTCAAGTCCTTATTTTCATGCATGTCGTTGTCCCAAAACCGCTGCGCACTTTTGGGCGACATGCATTAGGGCGCCCGATTCACAAAACTCCGGCGTGCGTTTTGATCCAGCGCAAAGCGCCCTGTGTCCGGTAACGTATTTTTTATCCCCCAAAGCGGCGCTGCGCAGCGTCCGGACAGGGGATCATGGACGAATCGTCGGGAGGAACCAGGATTCTGGTCGTCGTGCCGGATGCGCCGATCCGGCAGTCGATCCTGTTCGTCCTCGAGACGGAAGGCTTCGGCATCGTCTCGCTCGAACAACTGCCCGAACCGGCGGCTTCCGACCCAGGCTTCGACTGCGCCGTGGTCGACGAGGACGCGATCCGCGCGCTGCCCGGCGGGTGGAAGCGCCTGCGCGCCACCGGGCTGCCGCTGGTGCTGCTGGTCGACAGGCTGGAAGACGGAGCCGTGGACGGCGTCCACTCCGTGCGCAAGCCGCTGCTCGGCAGTGCCCTCGTCGAGGCGATCCGTACCGCGCTCGGCGACAGCCGGCGCCACCCCGACGGCGCGGCTACGTAGTTTCCCGTAGGGACACAAACGAATTACGCCGGCCGGCGAATTCCGCGATGTTTGCATCAACGCAAGACGTCCGGAGATACCCCCCATGTCCGCTACCCTCGCACATCGCCGCTCGCCGCAGAAGACCGGGACCGACCCGCGGTCGATCCCGCTCCTGCCGGGCTTCGCCGCGGCACAGCAGCACCAGCTGGTGCTCTTCCCGGCGAACGCCGAGATCTACGGCCAGAGCGAGAGGGCGGTCGCGCTCTACCAGGTCGAATTCGGCGCGGTGCGCGTGTTCCGGCTGCTCTCCGACGGCCGCCGCCAGATCAGCGGCTTCTACGTCGCCGGCGAGGTCTTCGGCTTCGAGGCAGACGGCTTCCACCACTTCTTCGCCGAGGCGATCTGCTCCTCCGGGATCCGCGCCTACCGCCTGCCGCCCACCGTCGAGGTGGCGCACGAGATCCTGCCGCTGGCGCTCCAGGCGCTGGTGCGCACCCAGGAGCATCTCCTCGTCATCGGCCGGCAGAACGCCGCCGAGCGCGTCGCCGCCTTCCTGGTCGACATGATGGATCGCCAGGGCGGCCTGCGCCAGATCGAACTGGTCATGCAGCGCACCGACATCGGCGACTATCTCGGCCTGACCATCGAGACCGTGTCGCGCACCTTCTCGCGCTTCAAGGAGGCCGGCTACATCCGCCTCGTCAACAGCCGCACGGTCGAGCTGGTCAAGATCGACGCCCTGCGCTCGCTCTGCGAATAGCCCTTCAACGTCCAAGCCTCCCAGGACGTCAGGCCGGCGGATCGCTCCGCCGGCCTGTTCCTTTGCGCCGATCGCGATCGTGCGATCGACCGCGGGCCGGACCGCCCGCGTCCCGCGTCATGCTCGAACGATGTGGAACCATCGCTGCCGGATGCTATCAGGCGGCCGAGACCGCGCCTCTGATCGGCCGGCGACGATCGTCGCCGCGAAGCGATTCGACGATCGCCGTGGCGACGACCAGATTGTCCAGCGCTTCGGCGCCATACATCGCATCGCCCAGCCGCCGCAAAGCCGCCACCGCGTCCGAGAGGACGAGATCGATGAATTCGCCGCCGCCGCAATCGACCATCGAACGCCGCGCGATGAAGGCGTTTCCGATGATCTGCACGGCCAGATTGTAGGCCGTATCCGTAGTCTCTACACGTCGAATGACGGCGTTCATGTTTCTGCCCCTATACTTGCACCCTTATAAGCGAGGTGCCTGCACGTTTACGTTGCGGCAGATCAAATTCGGCTAAAATGGAGAGGTGCGCCCGGAGAGGGCCGGTGACGCCGGCCGTCGCCGAGATACGGCCCGCCGCCTCAGGGCAGCGTGTAGGCCGTCTTCACCGTTGTGTAGAACTCGGCAGCGTAGCGGCCCTGCTCGCGCGGGCCGTAGGAGGAGCCCTTCCGGCCGCCGAACGGCACGTGGTAATCGACGCCGGCGGTCGGCAGGTTGACCATGACCATGCCGGCCTCCGAGTTGCGCCGGAAGTGCGAGGCGTATTTCAGGCTGGTCGTGCAGATGCCCGACGACAGGCCGAACGGCGTGTCGTTGGCCGCGGCCAGCGCCTCGTCATAGTCCTTCACCCGCATGACGCTGGCGACGGGGCCGAAGATCTCCTCGCGGTTGATGCGCATGCCGGAAGACGTCTCGGTGAACAGCGCCGGCTGGAGATAGAAGCCGGGCGTCTCGCGGTTGAGCAGTTCGCCGCCCCAGGCGAGGCGCGCGCCCTCCTTGCGGCCGATGTCGATGTAGGAGAGGTCCTGGTCGAGCTGGCTCTGGTCGACGACCGGGCCGACATGAGTGCCGGCCTTCAGCGCGTCGTCGACGGCGAGGCCCTTCAGGCGCTCGGTCAGCGCGGCGACGAAGCGGTCGTGGATGCCTTCCGTGACGACGAGGCGCGAGGAGGCGGTGCAGCGCTGGCCGGTCGAGAAGAAGGCGCCGTTCACCGCGCATTCGACGGCGACGCCGAGGTCGGCGTCGTCGAGCACGACGAGCGGGTTCTTGCCGCCCATCTCCAGCTGGAACTTGCGCATGTGGCCGACGGAAGCCTCGGCGACCTTGCGGCCGGTGCCGACGGAGCCGGTGAAGGTGATGGCGTCGATGCGCGGATCGTCGAGCATGGCGGCGCCGACGACCGAGCCGCGGCCCATGACAAGGTTGAAGACGCCGTCGGGCACGCCGGCGCGCACGATGATGTCGGCCAGCGCCCAGGCCGAGCCGGGGACGAGATCGGCCGGCTTGAAGACGACGCAGTTGCCGTAGGCGAGCGCCGGCGCGATCTTCCAGGCGGGAATGGCGATCGGGAAGTTCCACGGCGTGATGATGCCGACGACGCCGACCGGCTCGCGGGTGACCTCGACGTCGATGCCGGGCCGCGTCGACGGCAGCTTCTCGCCCGCCAGCCGCAACACCTCGCCGGCGAAGAAGTCGAAGATCTGGCCGGCGCGCATCACCTCGCCGGTCGCTTCCGGCAGCGTCTTGCCTTCCTCGCGGGCGAGCAGGCGGCCGAGTTCGTCCTTGCGCGCCATGATCTCGGCGGAGACCTTGAGCAGGACGTCGTGGCGCTGCTGGATGCCCGAGCGCGACCAGGCGGGGAAGGCCGCGCGCGCCGCCGCGATGGCGTCGAGCGCATCCTCGCGCGAGGCGCGGGCATAGGCGCCGACAATGTCGCCGGTGTTCGACGGGTTGACGTTGTCCTGGGCCTCGGCGCCGTCGATCCAGCGGCCGGCGACGAAATTCTGGTGCATTGTCATGGTTCCCGTGTTCTCCGCTTCGTCTCGAAATCGCCCGCCGCAGCGGCCGGGCGACCGCAACGGCTGAATATACGCCAAAGCCGCGCCTTCATAGGTCCATGGGGCCTGTTGCGGCCGGGCATAGGATGATCCAGGTCGCGGTACCCGCCGGGCTCATCTGCCCGTGAACACGGGCTTGCGCTTCTCGAGGAACGCGCTCGCGCCCTCTTCCTGGTCCTGCGTCGAATAGCACAAGGCGAAGGCCTTGATCTCGGCCTGGCAGGCGGATTCCATGTCGGCGTCGATGGCGATGGTGAGCGACGACTTCAGCTGCGCCAGGGCGAAGGGCGACAGGGCGGCGAGCTTTTCGGCGAGCGCACGGGCGGCGCCGGCGAGCTCTTCGGGCGCATGCACGGAGACGACGAGGCCGAGTTCGTAGGCGCGCGATGCCGGGATCGGGTCGCCGGTCATCGCCAGCATGCGCGCCACGGAGGAGCCGGCGACCTTGGTCAGCCGCACCGTGCCGCCGCCGCCGGGAAGGATGCCGAGCTTGATCTCGGGAAGGCCGAACAGCGCCTTCGACGAGGCGATGCGGATGTCGCAGGCGAGCGCCAGCTCGAAGCCGCCGCCGAGGCAGAAGCCGTTGACCACGGCGACGACCGGCTTGGGACAGGCGGCCAGAAGGTCGGTGACCTTCTTGATGCGCAGCGCGATCGCCATCGCGTCGGCCGGCGTCGCGCCGACGAACTCGGTGATGTCGGCGCCGGCGACGAAGGCGCGGTCGCCCTCGCCGGTGATCTGGATGACGCGCACCGCCGGGTTTTCGGCGAGCGCGGTCGCGACCTCGAAGAGCTGGCCGACCAGGGCCGCGTTGAGGGCGTTGAGCGCCTTCGGCCGGCGCACGGTGATGGTGCCGATGGCGCCTTCGATCTCGGCGGTGACGAACGTCTCGGTCATTGCGGTTGCTCTCCTTCGCATGGATTGGGTTTCTCTAGCAGGCGCGCGGCGGCGCTGCCATCCGGACGCGCCAGTTCGCCGCCACGCTGCCTTTCGGCCCTGGCCATTGAAGAAGAGGCGGGAAAGCGGG
>CALFXR010000034.1 GCA_937958475.1 uncultured Mesorhizobium sp.
GCATCATCGGCCAGGCGGCGCTGGGCAACCGCAAGGACATCCGCAATGCCGTGGAAGCCGCGGCGGGCGCCGCGCGCTGGGGCGCGGAGAGCGGCCACAAGCGGGCGCAGATCCTCTATTTCATCGCCGAGAACCTCGATCCGCGTCGCCAGGAGTTCGAGCGCCTGCTCGTCGCGTCGACCGGCGTCTCGGCGAAGGCGGCGGCCGAAGAGGTCGAGGCGAGCGTGCGCTGCCTGTTCCGCCATGCCGCGATGGCCGACAAGTTCGACGGCGCGGTCCATTCGACACAGTCGCGGCACGTGACGCTGGCGATGAACGAGCCCTGGGGCGTTCTGGGCATCGTCTGCCCCGACACCGCGCCGCTGCTTTCGCTGGTGTCGCTCGTCGCACCGGCCGTGGCACTCGGAAACTGCGTCGTCGCGGTTCCCTCCGAGCGTCATCCGCTCCTCGCGACGCTGCTCTACCAGGTCCTCGAGACGTCGGATGTGCCGGCGGGCGTGGTCAATCTCGTCACCGGCGCGCGCGAGGAACTGGCGCTGACGCTCGCCCGCCACGCCGAGGTGGCCGCACTCTGGTACGACGGTTCGCTGTTTCCGGCCAAGGCGCTCGAGGCGGCGTCGGCGGGCAACCTGAAGTACATGTGGAACTACGGAACGATCGCGGACTGGACCGCCCTGTCCGGCGCGGAAGCCCGCGAAGCGATCCAGCAATCCGTCCAGGTCAAGAACATCTGGATCCCCTACGGCGAATGAGAAGCGGTCGATTCGCTCGTCCGCCGGCAACGCCTTCCAAGGCCGCGCCCGCGCGATGCCGCTTCGTCAGTCCGGTACGACCACCAGCTTGCCGACGAACTCCTTGCCCATGAAGCGGGACTGGGCCGCGTGGAAATCGGAGAGCTTGTAGACGCCACCGACGAGGGGCTTCAGCCGGCGCTCCTCGATCAGCCGCACGATGCGCCTGAAGTCGCCGCGCGTGCCCTGGCTCGAGCCGTGCATCTGCAGCTGCTTGAGGTAGAGCGTCCGCAGGTCGAGCTGGACCACCGGCCCGGCGATGGCGCCGGCGGTGGTGTAGCGGCCTTCGGGCCGCAGGATCGCCAGGAGATCGTTGAACAGCGGACCGGCGACGAGGTCGGCCACCACGTCGATCGGCCGGCCGCCCGTCGCCGCGAAGACGGCGGTGCGCAGGTCGGGGACGTTGCGTGCGATCGCCGCCTCCGCGCCGATGTCGAGGACGGCGCGCTCCTTGCCGGCGCCGACGACGGCGTAGGGGATCGCGCCGCGCGCCCTTGCCAGCTGGACGATCGCCGAGCCGACGCCCCCGGAGGCTCCGGTGACGAGGACGCGCTCGCCCTCGGCAAGCCCGGCGCGGACGAGCATCTGCTCGCCGGTGAGATAGGCGCAGCAGAAGGTCGCCAGCTCGATGTCGGTGAGATCGGTTTCGACGACATGGGCGTTCTCCGCCGGCAGCGCCTGGTACTCGGCGTAGCCGCCGTCGCGGCCGTGGCCCATGTAGTCGATGTCGGCGAGCGAATCGTCGTCGCGGTTGTAGATCGAGAAGTCGACCATGACGCGCTCGCCGATGCGCGCCTCGTCGACGCCGTCGCCGACGGCGACGATGCGGCCGACGGAGTCGGCGCCCTGGATGCGCGGGAAGGTCAGCGTATTGCCCCGCCGGCGCCAGGTGGAAACCGCCTGCGGGTCGGCCTCCGTGCCGTAGGCGCCCTGGCGGACCCAGACGTCGGTGTTGTTCATGCCGCAGGCGGCGACGCGGATGACCACCTCGCCGGGCGCCGGGCGCGGCACCGGAACGTCCGTGCGGTATTCCAGCCTCTCCAGGCCGCCATGGCCCGTCAGCAGCACGGCGGCCATCGTCTCGGGAAGGCTTCCCCGCATCAGCCGAGCACCGCCTTCACGGCGCCCGCCGCCGCCGCGACGATCTCGTCCGCCTCCTCGCGCGTCAGGCAGAGCGGCGGCGCGAAGCCGAGAATGTCGCCCTGCGGCATGGCCCGGCCGATGACGCCGCGTTCGAGCAGCGCCGCGGCCACCTGCGGCCCGATCTTGCGCGCGGCGTCGAAGAACCGGCGGTCGTCCCTGTCCTCGACGAATTCGACCGCCGCCAGCATGCCGTCGCCGCGCACGTCGCCGACATGGCGATGGCCGGCGAGCGCATCGGCGAGCGCCGCGCGGAAATAGGCGCCCGTCTCGCCGGCGTTTCGCACGAGGTCGAGCTCGTCGATCAGCTCGAGATTGGCGATCCCGGCCGCCGCGCAGATCGGATGCGCCGAATAGGTCCAGCCATGGCCGATGGCGCCGAGCTGGTCCGAACCCTGGACGAGGACCTGCCAGACCTTGTCGGAGACGATGACGCCCGAGAGCGGCGCATAGGCCGAAGTCAGCCCCTTGGCGATGGTGATCAGGTCCGGCCGGATGCCGTAGTGGTCGGAACCGAACATCGAGCCAAGCCGGCCGAAGCCGGTGACCACCTCATCGGCGACGAGGAGGACGTCGTACTTCGCCAGCACCGCCTGGATTTTCTCCCAGTAGCGGGCCGGCGGCGGCACGATGCCGCCGGTTCCGAGGATGGGCTCGCCGATGAAGGCGGCGACTGTCTCCGGGCCCTCGGCGAGGATCATCGCCTCGAGGCGATCGGCGCAGTGCTGCGAGAAGTCCTCCTCGCTCATCGAGCGGTCGTCGCGACGGAAAAAGTAGGGCGCCTCGGTGTGCAGGATCGGCGCACGCGGCAGGTCGAAGGCGTTGTGGAAGAGGCTGAGCCCGGTCAGGGAGCCGGTCATCACGCCGGAGCCGTGATAACCGCGCCAGCGCGAGATGATCTTCTTCTTCTCCGGCCGGCCGAGGATGTTGTTGTAGTACCAGATGAGCTTGATGTTGGTCTCGTTGGCGTCGGAGCCCGACAGGCCGAAATAGACCCGGCTCATGCCCTCCGGTGCCCGGTCGATGATCATCTTGGCGAGCCGGATCGAGGCGTCCGTGCCGTGGCCGACATAGGCATGGTAGTAGGCGAGATCCTTCGCCTGGGCGGCGATCGCGTCGGCGATCTTCTGACGCCCGTAGCCGACATTGACGCAGTAGAGGCCGGCGAAGGCGTCGAGGCTCTCGCGGCCGTCGACGTCGCGGATGCGCACGCCTTCGCCGCCCGCCATGACCCGCGTCGGGCTCTCGCCGCGGGCGTGCATGCCCATGTGGGTGGAGGGGTGGAAGAAGTGGTCTCGGTCCCAGGCGGTCCGTTCGTTGGTCAGGTCGAGCATGATCGTCTCCATTCGGCTCAGGCCGCGTCGATGCAAAGGTATTTCAGGTCGGTGAAGGCCTCGATTCCGTGGCGCGAGCCCTCGCGTCCGAGGCCGGACTGCTTCATCCCGCCGAAGGGGATCGGGGCGCCGGTGATCTTGACGCGGTTGATCGCGACCATGCCGAAGTCGAGCGCCGAGCCGACGCGCAGCTGCCGGCGCCCGTTCTCGGTCACCACGTAGCAGACCAGGCCGTATTCGCTGTCGTTGGCACGCGCGACGACCTCTTCCTCGGTGACGAAGGGGGTTACCGCCGCGACCGGGCCGAACGTTTCCTCATGCATGACGAGGGCATCGTCGGGCACGTCGACGAGGAGCGTCGGCGGGTAGAAGAGGGAGCCTTCCTTCGCCTTGCGGCCGCCGGCGAGGCAGCGCGCGCCGCGGGCGAGCGCATCCTCGACATGCGCTTCCACCTTCGCCAGCGCGCGGTCGTGCATCAGCGGGCCGATGTCGGGGTCGTCGATGCCGGCGCCCAGCCTCAGCGCCGCGACGCGCCGTGCGAACGCCGCGCAGAACCGGTCATAGATGCCGCGCTGCACGTAGATACGGTTCGCGGCGAGGCAGTCCTGGCCTGAGGTGGCGAACTTCGCGCCGACGGCGATGTCCACGGCGCGGTCGAGATCGGCATCGTCGAAGACGATCAGCGGCGCGTGGCCGCCGAGTTCCATGACGAGGCGTTTCATCGTCGGCGCGCACTGCGCGGCGATCAGGCGGCCGATCTCGGTCGACCCGGTGAAGCTCATCGCCCTCACCCGCTCGTCGGCGCACAGGCGGCCCACGATCGTCGCCGCGTCGCCGGTCACGACGTTGAAGACGCCGGCGGGCACGCCGGCGCGCTCGCCGAGCTCCGCCAGCGCCAGTGCCGACAGCGGCGTCACCGAGGAGGGATGCGCGACGACCGTGCAGCCCGCCGCGAGCGCCGCCGCAGCCTTGCGCGTCAGCATCGCGGAGGGGAAGTTCCAGGGCGTGACGATGCCGACGACCCCGACCGGCTGGCGCGTCACGATCATCTGGGCGCCGGGCAGGTGGCTGGTCACGCTTTCGGCGTTGAGCCGCTTGCCTTCCTCGGCGTACCACTCGACGAAGGCGGCGGCGTAGTCGATCTCGCCCAGCGATTCCCTGAGCGGCTTGCCCTGCTCCAGCGTCATGATCAGCGCCAGGTCGTCCCTCGCCGCGACGATCAGCTCGAACCAGCGGCGCAGGATCGCGCCGCGCTGCTGCGGCAGCAGCCCGCGCCAGGCGGGCAGCGCGGCCTGCGCGGCGTCGATCGCACCTGTCGCCTGGTCCGCATCGAGCGCGGCGGCCCTTGCGATCGTCTTGCCGTCCGACGGATCGGTGACCTCGAAGGAGGCGGCGCCGGCGCCGGCCGTCCAGCGTCCGCCGACATAGGCCAGCTCGCGCAGAAGGCGGCGGTTGCCGAGACCGTCGAGGGGGGATCCGGATCTTGCCGGCGCAGAATGGGCGTTCATGGCGCGCTCCCGTTGTTCGGAAGCGACTCTAGCGGGAAGGCTGCGAGAGATTGTCCATTCGTGTGTCGCGACGTAGAGAAAGTCTCCATGTTCGCCGCGATCGACGGCCGATCCGGTCTGCGGCGGTCTTACGCCCCGTCGAGGAGCGTCTCCACCGGAGGGCCGATCTCCTCCTTCACCGTCCGGGTGACGATGTAGGTGAAGTACCGTTCGATGCCGAGTTCCCGCGCCAGCAGCCCGTCGATCAGGCGCTGATAGGCGTCGATGTCGCGGCAGACCACCTTCAGCAGATAGTCGACGCCGCCGCCGACCGACCAGCAGGCGACGATCTCGGGCAGATCGCGGACGGCGCGCTCGAAACGGTCGAAATCGGCCTGGCGATGGCTGTGCAGCGTCACCTCGACGAGGACGGCGGTCAACGGGACCACAAAGCGAAGATCGACGGCGGCGTGGTAGCCGGCGATGATCCCCGCCTTCTCCAGCTTGCGCAGCCTCAGCCAGGCCGGCGTCGGCGACAGGCCCACCTTCTCGGCGAGCGCCAGCTTGGTGATGCGGCCCTCCCGCTGCACCGCCTCGAGGATGCGGAGGTCGATGCTGTCCAGTTTCATGGCGGTCCGGCTCCGGAATTCGGTGGAAGGCACTTGACGACGCCTGCCGGTGTCTTGTCAATTGGACTGATTTAACGCGTTAGTATCTCATGACAATCTGGCGCCCCGACCCATCCCTGATCCGCAGGCCGGCCTATCTCTCGCTGGCCGACCAGGTCGCGCGGGCGATCCACGACGGCAAGCTCGCGAACGGCGCCAGGCTGCCGACGCACCGCCAGCTCGCCTACGAGATGAAACTCTCGGTGCAGACGGTCAGCCGCGCCTACGAGGAACTGATCCGCCGCGGGCTGATCTCGGGGGAGATCGGCCGCGGCAGCTTCGTCCAGGCGGCGCGCCGCGAGATCGATCCTCCCTACCTGCCCGAGCGGCTCGGCGAACTCATCGACCTCTCGATCCTGAAGCCGGTGTGCGAGCCGATGCACCTGGAAACGCTGAAGCAGGGCCTCGCCTGGCTTTCGCAGAACCTGCCGTCCAGCTCGGCCCTGTCTTTCCGCCCCAACGTCGTCTTTCCGCGACACAGGGCGATCGCGGTCGAATGGCTGAAGACCTGCGGTATCGCCTGCGCGCCGCAGAACGTCAGCGTCACCAATGGCGCGACGGCGGCGATGACGGTGGCGCTGATGAGCGTTGCCCCGCCCGGTTCCACGGTTGCCACCGAGGCGATCGGCCACCACACGCTGATCCCGCTCGCGACCTATCTCGGCTTCAACCTCGAGGGCTTGCCGATCGACGACCAGGGCATCATCCCCGAGGCGCTCGACGAGGCCTGCCGGAGATCGGACATCCGCGCGGTCTTCGTCCAGCCCTCGGTGATCAACCCGACGGCGACGCTGATGGGCGCGGCGCGGCGCGCGGCGCTCGCCGAGGTCGCCCGGCGGCACGACATCGCCATCATCGAGGGCGACGTGCTCGGCCCGCTCGTCGACGACAGGGCGCCGCCGCTGTTCCACTTCGCGCCGGAGCGCACGCTCTACTACACGAGCTTCACCAAGATCACGCTGCCGGGCCTGCGCATCGGCTACCTGGTCGCGCCCGACCGCTACGTCGCGGCGGTCGCCAACCGCCACCTGGTGTCCAACTGGATGGCGACGCCGATGGTCGCCGAGATCGCCTCGAAATGGGTGAGCGACGGCACCGCGATGGAGTTGGTGCGCTGGCAGCGCGGCGCACTCGACAAGCGCCAGGAGATCGTCACCGAGGTGCTGGGACACGGGCGCGCCATGACCCATCCGCGGGCGCTGCACCTGTGGCTGAAGCTGCCCGGTGACCGTTCCGAGGCCGACTTCGTCGCCCAGGCGCGGCTGCAGGGCGTGGCCATCGCGCCGGGCGCCTCCTTCCGCACGTCCGACCAGCCCTGGGAGCCTGCCGTTCGCATCTCGCTCGGCTCGACCACCGAAGGGGAACTGCGCGCCGGGCTCGGCATCATCTCGCGCCTGCTCCTCGGCGAAGCCGAGCATCTGCTGCTCGCAATCTAGCCAGCCAGCGGCGAGAATGGGCAGGGTGAACAATATTGTACTGATATTATTTTTCGAATTGACATGATTTGGAAGTTTCGGGAACGTTCTCGCATGTGACGTGCGGGAAACTCCGGAACCAACCGACATGGCCGAACCCATCATCGCGATCGACGGCATCTCGAAGAGCTTCGGCTCGTTCAAGGTGCTGGATTCGCTGTCGATGAACGTGATGCCCGGCGAGAAGCTGGCGCTGATCGGGCCGTCCGGGTCCGGCAAGACGACGATCCTGCGCATCCTGATGACGCTCGAGCGCATCGACAGCGGCCACATCCGCGTCGAGGGCGAGGAACTCTACCACCTGCCGGGGAACGGCGGCTTCCTCCCCGCCGACGAGCGCCACCTGGCGCGCATGCGCCAGAAGATCGGCATGGTCTTCCAGCTGTTCAACCTGTTCCCGCACATGTGCGTGCTGGACAACGTCACGCTGGCGCCGCGGCTCAACAAGGGCGTTACGCGGGCCGAGGCCGAAAAGCGCGCGATGGAGCTCCTCGACATGGTCGGCATGTCGGCCAAGGCGAAGGCGATGCCGGCGCAGCTGTCCGGCGGACAGAAGCAGCGCGTGGCCATCGCCCGCGCGCTGGCGCTGTCGCCCCGCATCATGCTCTTCGACGAGGTGACCTCGGCGCTCGACCCCGAGCTCGTCGAGGAGGTGCTCAACGTCATGCGCAAGCTGGCCGCCGAGACCGACATGACGATGCTGCTCGTCACCCACGAGATGGGCTTCGCCCACGACTTCGCCGACCGCGTCCTGTTCTTCGACCGGGGCCGGATCATCGAGGAGGGCAAGCCGGACGAGATCTTCCGCAACCCCCGGCAGGAGCGGACGCAGACCTTCCTGAAAAAGATCATCGCGGCCGGACACAGGGTCTGACCGCACCCACCGCGGCCTCGGGAGAGCCGCACAACGACCCGCGATCGGGTAACAATGAAGGAGCAGGGAACACGATGAGGAAATTCGCTATCGCCGCCGGCGGCGCGGCACTCGCACTGGCCGCCGCACTTGCGGTGTCGCTGCCGTCCACCGCGCAGGACAATCCGAAGCTCGAGCAGCTGAAGGCGCAGGGCTTCGCCCGCGTGGCGATCGCCAACGAGCCGCCCTTCACCGCGGTGGCGGCCGACGGCAAGGTGTCGGGCGCGGCGCCCGACGTCGCCCGGGAGATCTTCAAGCGCCTCGGCGTGCCGGAGATCGTCGCCTCCATCTCCGAATACGGCGCCATGATCCCCGGCCTGCAGGCGGGCCGCCACGACGTCGTCACCGCGGGCCTGTTCATGAAGCCCGAGCGCTGCGCCGCCGTCGCCTATTCTGAGCCGGTGCTCTGCGACGCCGAGGCGATGCTGGTCAAGAAGGGCAATCCCAAGGGCTTCAAGTCCTACGCCGACGTCGCCAGGGATCCGTCCGCCACGATCGGCGCGCCGGGCGGCGGCACCGAGGAGAAGCTGGCGCTGGACGCCGGCGTGCCGCGCGATCGCGTCATCGTCGTACCCGACGGGCAGAGCGGCCTGAAGATGGTGCAGGACGGTCGCATCGACGCCTACTCGCTGCCGGTGCTCTCCATCAACGACCTGATGATGAAGGCCAACGACCCGAACCTCGAGGTCATCGCCCCGGTCCAGGGCGCACCCGTCTACTGCGACGGCGCCGCCTTCAAGAAGGGCGACGAGGCGCTTCGCGACGCCTTCAACGTCGAGCTGGCGAAGATGAAGGAATCCGGCGACTTCGCCAAGATCATCGAGCCCTACGGCTTCTCCGCCGCCGCGGCGATGTCGACCTCGATGGAGAAGCTCTGCGCCCCGGCGCAGTAATCGCGCGAGCGTCGCCCGTCTCCGTTAGGGGGCGGGACGACCGGACGCGACCGGGCGGAGGCAGGACGATCTCCGCTCACTTGCCCCCTCGCAGCCGTGCGCTCCGGCCACGGCCGCGATTTTCCGACAAACGGGCGGGACCGACCGCCTTTCCTGGGTTCGAAACCGCGAAGACGCCATGACCGACTGGTCCGGATATATCGGCCTGATCCTGCAGGGCGCGCTCGTGACGGTGGAGCTCACCGTCTACGGGTCGCTGCTTGCGCTGGTCATGGCCTTCGTCGCCGGGCTCGGCCGCGTCTCGCGTTTCGCTGCGCTGCGCTGGCTGGCGACCGCCTACATCGAGTTCTTCCGCGGCACCTCGATCTTCGTCCAGCTGTTCTTCGCCTATTTCGTGCTCCCCTTCGCCGGCGTGACGCTGTCGCCGCTTCAGGCGGGTGTGCTGGCGCTCGGGCTCAACGTCGGCGCCTATGCAGCCGAGGTGGTGCGCGGCGCCATCCTCTCGGTGGGCAGGGAGCAGTACGAGGCCTGCATCGCGCTGAACCTGACGCGCTGGCAGTCGATGCGCCGGGTCATCCTGCCGCAGGCACTGCTGGTCATGCTGCCCACCTTCGGCAACAACGCCATCGAGCTGCTCAAGGCGACGTCGGTCGTCTCGCTGATCTCGCTTACCGACATGACCTTCCAGGCCAACGTGGTGCGCGCCCAGACCGGCAACACGCTGGTTCCCTTCGCCACCATCCTCGTCCTCTATTTCGTGCTGGCGATGATCATCGCCTTCTCTGTCCGCGCCCTGGAAAGACGCATGGCGCGCGGCCTCGACGGCGTCAGGAGCTAGGCATGGAGTGGGACTGGAACTTCGTCTGGCAGATCATGCCGACCCTGATCCAGGGCGTGAAGATCACCATCCTGGCGACGCTGCTCGGCTCGCTGCTGGCCGCGGCCTTCGGATTGGCCATCGCGCTGCTTCGCCGGTCGCCCAACCGGGCGGTCTCGCGCACCACGGCTTTCGTCGCCGAGTTCATCCGCGGCACGCCCCTGCTCGTGCAGCTCTATGTCATCTTCTACGTCCTGCCCGATATCGGCATCCTTCTGCCGCCGCTGCTCGCCGGCGTCATCGGGCTCGGCCTGCACTACGGCACCTACACGGCCGAGGTCTACCGGGCCGGCATCGACAACGTGCCGCGCGGCCAGTGGGAAGCGGCCAAGGCCTGCAACCTCACCGAGCGGCAGACCTGGATCCGCGTGATCCTGCCCCAGGCGCTGCCGCCGATGATCCCTGCGCTGGCGAACTACTTCATCGCGATGTTCAAGGAGACGCCGCTGCTCTCCGCCATCACCGTCCTCGAGCTGATGAACCAGGCGAAGAGCGTGGCAAATTCCAGCTACCGCTACATCGAACCCATCACCATGGTCGGCGCCTTCTTCCTCGCCATCAGCCTCGTCTCGGTCGTGGCCCTGCGCTGGCTGGAACACCGCTACGGGAGGATCGAGCGATGAGCGGGCCGACGCAAACGGGGGTGAACATCGACCTGCGCGCCGGGCGGCCGCGGCTGGACGACCGCGCCAGGGTCAGGCGCGTCGGCCTCGTCATCCTGGCCACGGACCACACGTCGGAGCCGGACTTCGCGCGGATGGTCGCGGGCGAGCGCATCGGCGTCTATGTCGCGCGCATTCCCTATGCGAACCCGACGACGCCGGAGAACCTCAGGCGCATGCAGCCGTCGTTGAGCGCGGCGGCGGAGCTGATCCTGCCCGGCGAAGCGCTGGACGCGCTCTGCTATTCCTGCACCTCGGCCTCGGTGGTGATCGGCGACGCGGAAATCGAGCAAGCCCTCCGGGCCGGCAAGCCGGGCGTTCCGGTCGTCACGCCGACGCTGGCGGCGACGGCCGGGCTACGTGGGCTCGGCGCCCGGCGCATCAGCGTGCTGACCCCCTACACGGTCGAGACCAGCCGGCCGATGGCCGACTATTTCCAGCGCCAGGGTTTTGCCATCGACCGCTTCACCTGCCTCGGCTTCGACGACGACCGCGAGATGGCGCGCATCGCCCTGTCCGAGATCGTTGGGCTCGCCGCGGAAGCGACGGCGCCGGAGTCCGACGCGCTGTTCGTCTCGTGCACGGCGCTGCGGGCGGCATCCGTGATCGCCGAAATGGAGGCCGCCGTGAGCCGGCCTGTCGTCAGCAGCAACCAGGCATCGGCCTGGATGTGTCTGCGCCTTTGCGGCGACGATGCCGCCCGGCCCGGAGACGGCCGGCTGATGACCCTGTCGCTGGCCAGATGACCGCGCCGGCCATGCACAGCGCGGACCCGGCGCCGACGGTGACCCTGGCGGACATCGAGCGGGCCGCAGGCCGCATCGCCGGACGGGTGCTGAGGACCGACACGGTCCGTTCCGCCGATCTTTCCGAGCGCATCGGCGTGCCGGTCCACCTGAAGCTGGAGCACCGTCAGGCGACCGGCAGCTTCAAGCTGCGCGGCGCCTGCAACGCGATCTCCCTGCTTGATCCGGAAAGCCGCCGGCATGGCGTGGTCGCGGCGTCGACCGGCAATCACGGCCGCGCGCTGGCCCATGCCGCCAGGATCGAGGGCATCCCCGCGACGATCTGCATGTCGCGGCTGGTGCCGAAGAACAAGGTCGACGAGATCCGCCGGCTCGGCGCCGACGTGCGCATCGTCGGCAGGAGCCAGGACGACGCGCAGGTGGAGGCCGACCGCCTCGCGCGGGACGAGGGCATGGCGATGATCCCGCCCTTCGACCATCCCGACGTCGTCGCCGGACAGGGAACGCTCGGCATCGAGATGCTCGAGGCGGTCGCCGGCGCCGAGACGTTCCTTGTGCCTCTGTCGGGGGGCGGGCTCGCCGGCGGCATCGCGGCGGCGGTGAAGGCGCTCAGTCCGCAAACCCGCGTCGTCGGCATCTCTATGGCGCGCGGCGCGGCGATGAAGGCGAGCCTCGACGCCGGCCGGCCGGTCGCGGTCGAGGAACTGCCGACGCTGGCGGATTCGCTCGGCGGCGGCATCGGGCTGGAGAATCGCGTCACCTTCGCGCTCTGCCGCGACCTGCTCGACGAGGTGGTGCTGCTCTCCGAGGGCGAGATCGCGGCGGGCATCCGCCATCTCTACGCCGTCGAGCGGGAGGTCGTCGAAGGCGCTGGCGCCGTCGGCGTGGCGGCGCTGCTCGCCGGCAGGATACAGGCCGGCGGTCCGGTCGTCGCGCTGGTCTCGGGACGCAACATCGACATGGACCTGCATCGCCGCGTCGTCTGCGGCGAGACCACGGAGTTCGAGCGCCTGGAAGCGGAAGCCGAAGCGGCGCGCGGGAGGCCCGCCTGATGCCGTCGATGACCATCCTCACCGAGGCTGAGCTGCGCCGCATCGTCAGGCTCGACCTCGACGCGGTGGCCTGCGTGGAGAACGCCTTCCGCGCGCTCGCCACGCTCCCCGTCGCCATGCCGCCGATCCTCCGCCTCGACATTCCCGAGCATCGCGGCGAGGTCGACGTGAAGACCGCCTACATTCCCGGCGTCGACGGCTTCGCCATCAAGATCAGCCCCGGCTTCTTCGACAATCCGAAGCTCGGCCTGCCCTCGCTCAACGGCATGATGGTGCTGCTCTCGGCGAAGACGGGCCTCGTCGAGGCGCTGCTGCTCGACAACGGCTACCTGACCGACGTGCGCACCGCCGCGGCGGGTGCGGTCGCCGCCCGGCACCTCGCACGCGAAGACGCGCAGGTCGCCGCCATCTTCGGCGCCGGCGTCCAGGCACGCCTGCAACTGGCGGCCCTGACTCTGGTCCGGCCGATCCGCGAGGCGCGTATCTGGTCGCGCGATCCGGACAAGGCGCGGACGGCCGCCGCCGTGCTCGCCGGCGAACTCGGCATCGCCGTCGTCGCCGAGCCGGACCCGGCGCGCGCCTGCGCCGGGGCCGACATCATCGTCACCACGACGCCCTCGGAGACGCCGATCCTGATGGCCGACTGGCTGTCGCCCGGCCAGCACGTCACCGCGATGGGATCGGATTCCGAGCACAAGAACGAACTCGATCCGCGCATCGTCGCCGAGGCCGGCCGCTACGTCGCCGACAGCCTGAGTCAGACGCGCCGGCTGGGCGAGCTCAACCACGCGATCCGCGCCGGCCTCGTCGGGCCCGGGGCCGAGCACTCCGAACTGGGCGCGGTGATCGCCGGGCGGCAGCCGGGGCGCTTCATCCCGCAGGCCATCACCGTCGCCGACCTGACCGGCACCGGCGTGCAGGACACCGCGATCGCCACACTCGCCCGGGATCGCGCCCGCGCGGCCAATGCCGGAACGATTTTCGAAAGCTAGACCGCGCCGCCCCCGGACCGGGCGACGCTGAAAACGAGGAAAGACAATGGTCGAACCAGTACTCAAGTTCACACGCGACGAGTTCGCCGCGCGTCTCGCCAGGACCCGCAGGGCGATGCAGGCGAAGGGCATCGACCTGCTCATCTGTTCCGATCCGTCGAACATGAACTGGCTGACCGGCTACGACGGCTGGTCGTTCTACGTGCACCAGGCCGTGCTCGTGCCGCCGGACGGCGAGCCGGTGTGGTACGGCCGCCTGCAGGACGCCAACGGCGCCAAACGCACCGCCTATCTCGGCCACGACAACATCGTGCCCTATGCCGACCACTACGTGCAGTCGACCGAGCGCCACCCGATGGACTACCTGTCGCAGGTCATCGCCGAGCGCGGCTGGGACCGGCTGGTCATCGGCGTCGAGATGGACAACTACTACTTCTCGGCCGCGGCCTTCGCCTCGCTGCAGAAGCACCTGCCGAACGCCCGCTTCGTCGACGCCACGGCGCTGGTCAACTGGCAGCGCGCGGTGAAGAGCCCGACCGAGATCGACTACATGCGCAAGGCGGCGCGCATCGTCGAAGCCATGCACGCCCGCATCGTCGACAAGGTCGAGGTCGGCATGCGCAAATGCGATCTGGTCGCCGAGATCTACGACGCCGGCACGCGCGGCGTCCCCGGAGCCGGCGGCGACTATCCGGCGATCGTGCCGCTGCTGCCGTCGGGCGCGGACGCCTCGGCGCCGCACCTGACCTGGGACGACCGGCCGATGCGGTCCGGCGAAGGCACCTTCTTCGAGATCGCCGGCTGCTACAACCGCTACCACGTGCCCCTGTCGCGCACGGTCTTCCTCGGCAAGCCGACTCATGCCTTCCTCGACGCCGAGAAGGCGACGCTGGAGGGCATGGACGCCGGGCTCGCCGCGGCGCGGCCCGGCAACACCTGCGAGGACATCGCCAACGCCTTCTTCGCCGTGCTCAGGCGCTACGGCATCGTCAAGGACAACCGCACCGGCTACGCCATCGGCGTCTCCTATCCGCCGGACTGGGGCGAGCGCACGATGAGCCTGCGCCCCGGCGACCGGACCGAACTCAAGCCCGGCATGACCTTCCATTTCATGACCGGCTTGTGGCTGGAGACGATGGGGCTCGAGATCACCGAATCGATCCTCATCACCGACACCGGGGTCGAGTGCCTCGCCAACGTGCCGCGCAAGCTGGTGGTGAAGGACTGACGATGAAGCCCTCACCTGTCTCGCCGACCATCCCGCTCGACCGGGACGGCGTCCATCACGGACACCTGCGCCTGCCCTACAGCCGGGACGATTCCGCCTGGGGCTCGGTGATGATCCCGATCTGCGTGGTCGGCAACGGCCGCGGTCCGACGGCGCTGCTGACCGGCGCCAATCACGGCGACGAGTACGAAGGCCCGCTGGCGCTGTTCGACCTGGCGCGGACGCTGCGCGCCGACACGGTGAGCGGGCGGGTGATCATCGTCCCGGCGATGAACTATCCCGCCTTCAGGGCCGGCACGCGCACCTCGCCGATCGACAGGGGCAACCTGAACCGGTCCTTCCCCGGCGCACCCGACGGAACCGTGACGCAGAAAATCGCCGACTTCTTCCAGCGCGAACTGCTGCCCGGGGCGGACATCGTCCTCGACTTCCACTCCGGCGGCAGGACGCTCGACTTCGTCCCCTTCTGCGCCGGCCACATCCTGGCGGACAAGGATCAGGAGCGGCGGACCTTTGCCGCCGTGGAAGCCTTCGCCGCGCCGTGGTCTATGCGCATGACCGAGATCGACGCCGTCGGCATGTACGACACCGCCGCCGAAGAGATGGGCAAGGTCTTCGTCACCACCGAACTCGGCGGCGGCGGCACGTCGCGGGCCGAGACCGTGCGTATCGCCCGGCGCGGCGCCGCGAATCTCCTGAAGCACGCCGGCATCCTGGCGGGTGAGGTGGAGAACGCGCCGACCCGCTGGCTGGACATGCCCGACGGCTGCTTCTCCTTCGCCGACGAGGACGGCATGATCGAAACCATGTTCGACCTCGGCGAGGCGGTGGAAGCGGGCGCAATCGTCGCGCGCATCTGGCCGACCGGCGCCACGGGGCGGGCCCCGCGGGACATCAGGGCGACGATCCCGGGGCTGCTCGTCGCCCGCCACTTCCCCGGCTTGGTCCAGGCGGGCGACTGCGTCAGCGTGGTCGGCTGTCCGGCGGACTGACGATCGCGGCGCGTCCGCGCAACGGCGCGCCGGCGGATTGCCTTGTCGTGATCGTTCCGGCAAAACCCGACCTGACGCACCACACAATGGCGACGGGCGGACGATGGCGGGACCGGTGGAGGGAAGTGATCGCGTTCGGCCGGCGGGCTCCCCGGGCGAGGTCTTCCTCGCCTTCCTCAAGCTTGGCCTGACCTCGTTCGGCGGGCCGATCGCGCATCTCGGCTTTTTCCGCGACGAACTGGTCGTGCGGCGTAGGTGGATCGACGAGAAGGCCTATGCCGAGCTCGTCGCGCTCTGCCAGTTCCTGCCGGGTCCGGCATCGAGCCAGGTCGGCTTCGCGCTGGGTCTGCTGCGCGGCGGGCCGCTCGGCGCGCTCGCCGCCTTTGTCGCCTTCACGCTGCCCTCGGCGGCGCTGATGCTGCTCTTCGCCTACGGCGCCGCGGCCTTCGGCGGGCCGGTCGGCGGCGGCATCGTCGCCGGCCTGAAGATCGTCGCCGTGGCGATCGTGGCGCAGGCCGTGTGGGGCATGGCGCGCAGCCTGGCGCCCGACCGGGAACGGGCGACGATCGCGCTCGGCGCCGTGCTGATCGTGATCCTGGCGGCAGGCGCGGCCGGCCAGGTGCTGGCGATCGCTGCCGGGGGGATCGCCGGCCTGCTCGTCTGCCGGACAGCGACCGAGCCGGCGGCGGTGCATGCGGGTTTCCGGGTCTCGCGCCTGGCGGGCATGGTCTCGCTGGCGCTGTTCTTCGCCCTGTTGGCCGGGCTGCCGTTCGTCGCGAACCATGCAGGCTCGCCGGGACTGGCGGTGTTCGACGCCTTCTACAGGGCCGGCTCGCTGGTCTTCGGCGGCGGCCACGTCGTGCTGCCGCTGCTGGAAAGCGAGGTCGTCGGCCGCGGCTGGGCCGGCCACGACCAGTTCCTCGCCGGCTACGGCGCCGCCCAGGCGGTGCCCGGTCCTCTGTTCACCTTCGCCGCCTATCTCGGCGCCATCCTGAACACCGGATCCGGCGGGTTCGCCGGCGCGGCGATCGCGCTTGCCGGCGTCTTCCTGCCGGGCTTCCTGCTGCTCCTCGGCGTCATCCCCTTCTGGGACCGCTTCCGGCGGATGTCGGGAATGCAGGCGCTGATGCGCGGGGCCAATGCGGCGGTGGTGGGCATCCTCGGCGCGGCGCTCTACGATCCCGTGTTCTCGTCCGCCGTCACCGATCCGCGCCGGTTCGCCCTGGCGTTGACCTGCTTCGTGCTCCTGATGGCATGGAAGGCGGCGCCGTGGATCGTGGTCCTCGTCGGCGCCGCCGGCGGCGTGCTGCTGGGCGCCGGCTGAGCGCACGGCCGGTTCCCGCCCGATGGCCGGCCGTGGTCTAGTGCAAACGGACGACGCGACGGTTGCGGCAGGATGCCATCCGGTCCAGCATCGAGCGCGCGTTCAAACAGGGAGCGGATGGCGATGGCGGGCCGGCTGGCCAACAAGGTAGCGGTCGTCACCGGCGCCAGCGGCGGCATCGGCGAGGTGACGGCGCGGCTGTTCGCCCGCGAAGGCGCGACGACGATACTCGCCGCGCGCAGCGCCGACAGATGCGAGGCGATCGTCGCCGAGATCGCGGAAGCGGGCGGCGAGGCGATCTTCCTGCAGACCGATGTCACCGAGCCCGACAGCGTCGCCGCGACCTTTACGGCGATCGGCGCCCGCTACGGCCGTCTCGATGTGCTGTTCAACAATGCCGGCGGTTCGACCTCGGCCGACGGGCCGCTGACGGTCGCGCCTCTGGAGGAGTTCTGGCGGGCGCTGAAGCTCGACCTGTTCGGCACCTGGCTGTGCAGCCGCTCGGCGATCCCGCTGATGCAGAAATCGGGCGGCGGCTCGATCGTCAACAGCGCCTCGATCGTCGCCGAGATGGGCATCCCCAACCGCGACGCCTACACCGCCTCCAAGGGCGGCGTCGTCGCCCTCACCCGCTCGATGGCGGTCGAGTTCGCCAAAGACAACATCCGCGTCAACGTCGTCATCCCCGGCGCGGTGGGCACGCCGCGCGTGCTCGGCTTCTTCGAGCGCGAGCCGCACCTGAAGAAGCAGTGGGACGCCTATCTCCTCGGCATCGCCGACCCGATCGACGTCGCCAACGCCGTGCTGTTCCTCGCCAGCGACGAATCGCGCCGCACCACGGGGCAGAAGCTGCCGGTCGACAGCGGCATCCTCATCTCCTGAGCGGTCCCATGGAAATCCTCTCGCAGATTCTTGCCCGCAACGTCCGGCTGGTGCCCGACCGCGCCTTCATCGTCGCCGACGAGGGCAGCTTCACCTACAGCGCCTTCGCCGAGGCGACGGCGCGCATGGCCAACGTGCTCGCCGCGCGCGGCATCGGCAAGGGCGACCGCGTCGGCCTCTATCTGCCGTCGACGCCGACGATGGCGGTCGCCTTCTGGGCCTGCCAGCGGCTCGGCGCGGTGCCGGCACCGCTCTCGGCCATGTTCCGCCACGCCGAGCTGCGCGCCATCGTTGCACGCACCGGCATGCGCGCGGTCGTCGCCGACGGCTCGACATGGCCGTATTTCTCGGAGATCCGCCACGAATTCGCCGGCCTCGCCGCCTGCCTGGTGGCCGGCGGCGGCGTCGCGGCGGAAGACGACCTCGA
>CALFXR010000035.1 GCA_937958475.1 uncultured Mesorhizobium sp.
GCCGCACTCGTCGCAACCTCCGCCCTTAGGCGCCCTCCGAGGTCAACTTCGGAGTACCCCCCAGGACATGCGGTCGACGAATCTCTACGCGCTTGGCGCGGCCCTTTCGCTTTCTTTCGCCTTCACCTCCTCGCCAGCCTTTTCCGCCGCGCAATGCGGTCATGCATCCTGGTATGCACTGACCTCGCGTACGGCGTCGGGGGAACGGATGAACCCTTCGGCGATGACGGCCGCGCATCGCAGCCTGCCATTCGGTACCAAGGTCAAGGTCACCAACAAGCGCAACGGAAAGAGCGTCGTCGTGCGCATCAACGATCGCGGACCCTTCATCAGGGGACGGGTGATCGACCTGTCGAAGGCCGCCGCGCGAGAACTTGGTTTTGTCAGCTCCGGCCACACCGCTATCTGCCTGGCCAAGGTCTGACACCGGCAGCTATCGCTTCCGGACCGCCCGCCTTCAGCCCGGCGCTGGCGCAGCGTCCATATCTCTCCCTGCGATCCGCTCGTAGATCGCGCGTGATAGCGCGATGCCGTCGCGCTCGGCCCTCACGCGCGCCGCGGCCTTCGCCTCGCCGGGAACGTGGACGCCGTAACCGGTCGACAGGCGCTCGAGATGGTCTCCCAGGCGTTGCGCGAAGCCGGGACCGAATGCCGCTGGCTCGATGGCTGCGACGAACAGGCCGGTGCCGGGGCTCTCGCTGCCGCTGGTGAACGACGGCGCATCGAGCGACCAGTTCGCGCCGGAAAGCCCGGCGGCGAGTATTTCGACCATCAGCGCGATGTTGGCGCCGCGGGATCCGCCGAAGGCGAGCAGCGCGCCTTTCACTGCCGCCGCCGCGTCGGTCGTCGGCCGGCCGTCAGCGTCGATCGCCCATCCTTCCGGGATCGGCCGGCCCTCCTTCGCCGCCAGGCGAACGTTGACGAAGGCGGTCGCGCTCGACGACTGGTCGATCAGCAGCGCCGGGCCCGAAGCGGTCGGCGCGGCGAAGGCGAGCGGATTCGTGCAGTAGACCGGCTTCGTCGCCCCGGCGGGCGCGATCAGCGCCGGGCCGTTGGTTGCCGCGAGCGCCACCAGGCCGCGGCCGGCGAGCCGCCCAGCGAAGTAACCGAGCGCGCCGCAGGTATAGGCGTTGCGCTGGGCGAAGACAGCGACCCCGAGCGTCCGGGCCGCCGCGACGAGATCGTCGAATGCCTGGTCGAAGCCGGTATGCGCGGCGCCGCCGCCGGCGTCGGAATGGAAGATCGCCGGTAGCGGCCGCGTGACCAGCGGCGCGGCCCGGCCGTCGATCCGCCCGGCGTCCAGCGCGTCGAGATAGTCGATGAAATGGGCGAGCCCGACGGTTCTCTGTCCCTCCGCCTCGGCGGCCACGACTGAGGCGGCGAGCGAGGAGGCGGTCTCCGCCAAGGCGCCCGCGTCCAGCGCGGCGCGCTCGCAGAGCCGCCGCGCCTCGTCGAGCGACATGACCACCGCGCTCATCCGAGCCGCGACGGGATGCGCGCCTCGAGGCGGCGGAACAGCGTGACGAGGACGCCGGTGATCACGAGATAGACCACGCCGAGAAGCAGCAGCGGCTCGTAGGTGATGAAGGTCTCCTGCCTGACCTTGGAGGCGACAGCGTAGACGTCGATCACCGTGATCGTGGCGACGAGCGGCGTCGCCTTCAGCTGCAACACGGTCTCCCCGGCCAGCGTCGGCAGCGCGCGGTGGATCGCCTGCGGCATCCAGATGCGACGGAAGATCTTCCAGCGGCTCATGCCGAAGGCGCGCGCGGCTTCGAGCTGGCCGCGCGGCACGCCGGCGAAGGCGCCGCGCATGACCTCGCCTTCGTAGCCGGCGTAGGAGAGCGTCAGCGCCAGCACCGCATAGGGCCAGGCCTGGCGCAGGTACGGCCACAGCTCCGATTGGCGGATCCAGGGGAACTGCGGGAAGAGCGCGCCGAGGCCATAGTAGAGCAGCCACAGCTGGAGAAGCAGCGGCGTACCGCGGATCACCGTGCAGAAGACGCGGGCCGGTATCGCCAGATAACGCGGACCGGCTGCCTGGGCCAGCCCGAGCGGCACGGCGAGCAGGAAGCCGAGCACCGTGGTGACGACGAGGAGCCAGATCGTGCGCCAGATGCCCAGCAGCGCGAGGTCCCAGTAATGCGCAAGCCAGTCCCAGCGCATCGTCAACGCCGCGAGCAGGACGAGCCCGGCGGCGATCGCGATCAGGGCGATGCGGTGCGGTTGCAACCAACCCCGCGCGCGCTCCGTCGAGTGCAGGGGCAGCGCTGTCATCGCCCGCTCTCCGCCACGGCCGGCATGCCGCGCCGCGCCCAGCGCTCGATGCGGCCGATGAAGACGTTGGAGACCAGGCTGACCATGAGGTAGAGCGCGCCGGCGGCGATGAAGAAGGTGAAGTACGCCTTGGTGGCGCCGGCGGCCTGGCGGGTCTCCTGGGTCAGTTCGTTGAAACCGACGATGGCGAGCAACGCCGTGTCCTTGGTGGCGATCAGCCAGAGATTGGCGAGGCCCGGAATGGCGAAGGGCAGCATGGCGGGCAGCGTGATGCGCCTCAGCATCAGGCCGGGCGACATGCCGAAGGCGCGCGCCGCCTCGATCTGGCCCTGCGGAACGGCGAGAATGGCGCCGCGCAGCACCTCAGTCGAGTAGGCACCCTGCACGATCCCGAGCACGCCGATGCCGGCGACCAGCCCGTTGATGTCGACGCGGCCGTAGCCGAGGGCCTCGAGCGCGCGGTTGATGAGGTCGGTGCCGGCGTAATAGAGCAGCAGGATCAGCACCAGTTCCGGCACGGCGCGCACGACCGTCGTATAGGTCTCCAGAAGGTCGCGCGCCACGGGTCCGCCGTAGAGCTTGCCGTAGGCGCCGGCGATGCCGATCAGGTTGCCGAGGCCGAAGGCGCCGATGGCTATCATCAGCGAATTGGCGAGTCCGCGCAGCAGGTTGCCGCCCCACCCCGGCGGGGTGGGGGAAAGCAGATCGAAGAGCCCCGACTGGGAAAAGGTCAGAAGCAGCGTTTCGATGGCACCGACCCCCGGATCAAGCCTGCCGTATCAGGCGGGCGAAGGCAGCCGGCGCCGTTCCTTCCAGAGGACAGGCGCCGGCCGCGGCAAGCCGCGAGCGTTCCGGCGTGCCGTTCAGCCGCCGAAGATGTCGAAGTCGAAGTACTTCTTGGTGATGGTCTCGTAGGTGCCGTTGTCGCGGATCGCCTTGATCGCGGCGTTGATCTTGCCCTTGAGCTCGGTGTCTTCCTTGCGAAGGCCGGCGCCGACGCCCGGCCCGAGGATCTCGAGATCCTCGGCCACCATGCCCTTCAGATCGCAGCAGGCCTTGCCCTGGTCGGTCTTGAGGAACGCGTCGAGCGCGATCGAATCGGCCTGGGTGGCGTCGATGCGACCGGCGGCGAGATCCTGGTTGGCCTCGTCCTGGGTCTGGTATTCCTTGATCTCGGCGGCGTCGGCAAAGTGCTTCTTCACGTAGGCGGCATGGGTGGTCGACACCTGGACGCCGACGATCTTGCCCTTCAGGCCCGCCGGCGTCGCGTCGAAGGCCTCGCCCTTCGGCCCGATCACGGCGGTCGGCGTGTTGTAGTACTTGTCGGAGAAGTCGATCGACTTCTTGCGCTCCTCGGTAATCGACATCGAGTTCATGATCGCGTCGATCTTCTTCGACGTCAGTGCCGGGATGAGGCCGTCCCACGGGATCGGGGTCAGCGCGCATTCGAGCTTCGCCTCGGTGCAGATCGCATTGATGATCTCGACCTCCCAGCCGGTCCAGTTACCCGACGCGTCGGGCGAGAAGAAGGGCGGGTAGGGCTCGGGCGAGAAGCCGACCTTCACCGGCTCGGCACTCGCCGTGAACGCGCCTGCAACCGCGAAAGCGGCAGCGGCGACCGTTTTGATGAACATGTTCCTCATGGTTCTCTCCTGTTTTCAGGTTTCGTGTTCCCGGTGTCGATCTGCGCACTCACGAGACGTTGCGCAGGAACTGCTTGAGCCTCTCGGACCGCGGAGCGCCGAACAGCAGTTCGGGCGGGCCCTCCTCCTCGACGAGGCCGTTGTAGAGGTAGACGACGTGGGTCGCGACTTCGCGCGCGAACTTCATCTCGTGGGTGACGAGCACCATGGTGCGCCCTTCGCGGGCGAGGTCCGCGATGACCTTCAGCACCTCGCCGACGAGTTCCGGATCGAGCGCCGAAGTCGGCTCGTCGAAGAGCATGACGCGCGGCTGGATCGCCAGCGCTCGGGCGATCGCCGCGCGCTGCTGCTGGCCGCCGGAGAGAAAGGCCGGATAGACGTCGCGCTTGTCACCGAGACCGACCCGCTCGAGCAGTTTCTCTGCGGTGGCGATCGCCTCGGCGCGCGGCACCTTGAGCACGTGGATGGGTACCTCGATGACGTTCTCGATGAGCGTCATGTGGCTCCACAGGTTGAAGCTCTGGAAGACCATGCCGAGCTTCGAGCGGATCCGCTCGATCTGGCGGCGGTCTGCGGGCACCGTGTGGCCATGGCTGTCGGCCTTCAGGCGGATCTCTTCGCCGTTGACGCGGATGATGCCGCTGGTCGGGTTCTCCAGGCAGTTGATGCAGCGCAGCAGCGTCGACTTGCCCGAGCCGCTGCCGCCGATGATGGCGATCACCTCGCCGTCGCGGGCCGACAGCGAGACGCCTTTCAGGACATGGAGATTGCCGAAGCGCTTGTGCAGGTTCTCGACATGGATGGCTTCGGCCGCGCTTTGCCCGTTCGAGTCGCGACGCGACTGCGATGCTTCCGGAGCGGCGGTCACGATCGACCGACTCCCAGCCAGTGCACCCGCATGCTCGACAAACAGGAACCCATGAACCCGCAACTCCCGCGGCGAGGATGGACCGCCCGGCTTGTCTCCGTCAACCGTGCTTTTCAGGCCCATTGCCGCCGCCACGGGCCAAAGGCTAGAGAAGTCGCGGACGTTTCGAAGGGGAGGATCGCGTGGAGCAGAGCAACCGGCAATACGGGGCGCAATCGATGGCGGCGCCGATCAGGCGGGTCGTCATGCGCTCCGCCGCGAGCGCCATGGCCGGCGCCGACCGTGTCCGCTGGCACTACGGTCCGGGCTTCGACGCAGCCAGGGCGGGGGCTCAGCATGCGGCGCTCGCTGCACTCGTCGCGGCCTCCGGCGCCCGGATCGAATGGCTGCCTGACGTCGAGGACGGGCTCGCCGATTCGGTGTTCACCCACGACCCGTCGCTGATGACCGACCGCGGCGCGGTCATCCTGTCCATGGGCAAGGCGCTGCGCCGGCTCGAACCCGGCCTGCATGAGGAAGCCTACCGCCGGATGGGCATCCCGATCTTCGGCCGGATCGAGGATCCGGGCCAGGTGGAAGGCGGCGACTGCGTCTGGGTCGACACGCGCACGCTCGCCGTCGGACGCGGCGTGCGCACCAACGAAGCGGGCATCCGCCAGCTCGGTGCAATGCTCGCGCCGCTCGGCGTGGAGGTGATCGGCTACGACCTGCCGCTGTGGCAGGGCGAGGAGGCGTGCCTGCACCTGATGTCGGTGATCAGCCCGCTGGCCGACGACCTCGCTTTGGTCCATTCGCCGCTGTTGCCGGTCGCCTTCTACCAGCTGCTCAAGGATCGCGGCATCCGCCTCGTCGAAGGCGATCCGGCGGAGTTCGCCGCCTCGCATGGGCTCAGCCTCAACGTGCTGCCGACGGCACCCTACGAGGTGATCGCCGTCGCCGGTTTTCCGAAGACGGCTGCGGCGATGGAGGCGGCGGGCTGCACGGTGGCGACCTTCGAGGCCGATGCGCTGTGCATCGCCTGCGAGGGCGGCCCGACCTGCCTGACACGGCCGATCCTGCGCGCCTGACGGCCCCGTTCCCCACCCTCCAGATACGGACCATCCCATGGCCACCGTCGGCGAAGCACTGATCTCCCTGCTCGAAGCCCATGGCGTCGACACCGTCTTCGGCATACCGGGCGTGCACACGGTCGAGCTCTATCGCGGCCTCGCCGCGTCGGCGATCCGCCACGTGACGCCGCGCCACGAGCAGGGCGCCGCCTTCATGGCCGACGGCTATGCGCGCGCCTCGGGGCGACCCGGCGTCGCCTTCGTCATCACCGGACCGGGCCTGACCAACGCCATCACTGCCATGGCCCAGGCGCGCGCCGATTCCTCGCCGGTGCTGGTCGTCTCCAGCGTCAACCAGCGGGCGGCGCTGGGCAAGGGACTGGGCTTCCTGCACGAGCTTCCCGACCAGCGTGGCCTGATGCGGACGGTGGCGCTGTCGTCGGAACGCGTCGAGGACCCGGCCGAGTTGCAGCCGGCGATGGAGCGGGCCTTCGCCCTGCTCACGTCGGGACGACCGGGGCCGGTGCATATCGAGATCCCGCTCGACGTCATGGCCCTGCCGGCGGCCGGACTGCGGCCCGTTGCGCCGACCACGCCGGCGCCCGCCGCGGAGGACGGGGCGCTCGACAAGGCCGCGGTGATGCTCGGCGGTGCTCGCCGGCCGCTGATCCTCGCCGGCGGCGGCGCCCGCCATGCCGACGCCGCGCTGCGCGCGCTGGCCGAACGGCTCGACGCGCCCGTCGTCACCACCGCGAACGGCCGCGGCCTGCTCCACGCCCATCCGTTGGGTGTCCACGCCAGCCCGAGCCTGCGCTCCGTTCGCACGTTGATGGCCGAAGCGGACGTCGTGCTCGCCGTCGGCACCGAGTTCGGCCCGACCGACTACGACATGTATGCCGACGGCGGTTTCGTGCTGCCGCCGACGCTGATCCGCGTCGACATCGACCAGGCGCAACTCGACCGGCGGGGCGCGGCCCTCCCCATCCGCGCCGACAGCGCGGCCGTGCTCGCGGCACTCGCCGGACTGGTCGAGGCGCGGCGCCGCAACGACGGTGCACAACGGGCCGGTGCGGCACGAAAGGCCGCATGGAACGACCTCGAGCCCTACATGCGCGATCAGGTTTCCGCCGTCGAGGCTATCCGTGACACCTTGCCGGGCGCGCTGATCGTCGGCGATTCCACCCAGCCGGTCTACGCCGCCAACCTCTGGTACGACCATGACCGGCCGGGCGGCTGGTTCAACGCGGCGACCGGCTACGGGGCGCTCGGCTTCGGCGCCCCGGCCGCGGTCGGCGCCGCACTCGCCGAGCCGGACGCGCCGGTGGTTTGCCTCACCGGCGACGGCGGGCTGCAGTTTACGCTGGCCGAACTCGGTTCGGCGCTGGACGCGAATGCCCCGGTGATCTTCGTCGTCTGGAACAACCGCGGCTACCGCGAGATCGAAACGTCGATGCGCGATGCCGGCGTCGAGCCGGTCGGGGTGTCGCCGGCGCCGCCGGACTTCGTCGCGGTGGCGAAGGCCTACGGTCTGGCGGCGGAGCGCATCGAGGGTGCGGCCGACCTGCCGGCGTCCTTGCGGCGGGCGCGCGCTCTCGCGGCACCGGCATTGATCGAGATCGTCGTTTCGTGAACACTGGCGCGGTCCGGGGAAAGCGGATCGGGAACGCACCATGTCCGACGCCATCGACCACAGGGCGATCATCGCCGGTCTGTCGGCCGAGCAACGCGCCGCGCTGACCGGCCGCCGCAACGGACCGGGACTGCTGCGGCTCGCCGTCCATGGCGGCGCCATCGCCGGCCTCGGTGGACTGATCCTCGCCGGCGTGCCCTTCTGGCCGCTGCTGCTTGTGCCGCAGGGCATCCTGATCGTCTTCCTGTTCACGTTGCTGCACGAATGCGTGCACGAGACTGCCTTCGCCACGCCGTGGCTGAACCGCGCCATCGCCGCGATCGCCGGCTTCCTCGTCATCGTGCCGGCGACGTGGTTCCGCTATTTCCACTTCGCCCACCACCGGCACACCCACGACCCCGACAACGACCCGGAGCTGATGAGCCCCAAGCCGGAGACGGTGTGGCAGTATGCAAAATACCTGTCGGGCATACCGCTATGGATCGGCATGGGCAGGACGATCCTGCTCAATGCCGCGCGGCCGAGCACCGAGCCTTACGTTCCGGAGAAGGGCCGCCGGAAGGTCCACGACGAGGCGCGCATTACGCTCGCACTCTATGGCGGGCTCGCCGGCGGCTCGATCGCGTTGGGCACGGACGCGCTGCTCTGGATCTGGGTCATTCCGGCACTGGTCGGCCAGCCGTTTCTGCGCGCCTACCTGCTCGCCGAACACGCGCGCTGCCCGCATGTGGCGAACATGCTGGAGAACACGCGCACGACCTTTACCACCGCGCTGGTGCGCTTCGTCGCGTGGAACATGCCTTACCACGCCGAGCACCACGCCTACCCGGCCGTGCCGTTCCACCGCCTACCGCAGTTCCATGAAGTGGTGCGCGATCACCTGCGCACCACCGAGCGGGGCTATGGCCGCTTCCACAGACGCTTCGTCGAAGGCCTGCGATAGCCCTCGACACCCGGGACCGCTACGCCGACTTGGCCGCGTGGCGCCCGGCGCTGCGGCCCGAAAAGATACAACCGCCGAGGAAGGTGCCTTCCAGCGCGTTGTAGCCGTGATAGCCGCCGCCGCCGAAGCCGGAGACCTCTCCAGCCGCGTAGAGGCCCGGAATCGGCTCGCCGGCCACATCGAGCACGCGCGCGTCGAGGTCGGTGTGCAGGCCGCCGAGTGTCTTGCGGGTGAGCACGTTGAGCCTGACCGCGATCAGCGGCCCGTTGGCGGGATCGAGGATGCGGTGCGGCTTGGCCGTGCGGATCAGCCGGTCGCCGACATAGTTGCGCGCACCGCGGATGGC
Source organism: uncultured Mesorhizobium sp. (assembly GCA_937958475.1). GTDB lineage: Bacteria > Pseudomonadota > Alphaproteobacteria > Rhizobiales > Rhizobiaceae > DUSC01. The sequence continues at coordinate 8,757 of CALFXR010000035.1, forward strand.
GGTGACCTGCGCGTCCTTCGTGTAGGGGTTGGCAATCTCACGGTCGCGGGCCTCGATCTGCGCCTTCAGCCTGTCGTGGTCGAGCGGCGCGTCCGGCGCCAGCGCGTTCATGCCGGCGACGAGTTCGGCGAGATTGTCGCGCACCACGAAGTCCTCGCCATGCTTCTTGAAGGCCTCGACCGACGGCGGCGCGCCGGCACCGCGGCGGCTGCGTAGGACGGCAAACCAGCTCTTCGAGGTCATGTCCGGGTTCTGCTCCGAGCCGGACAACGCGAACTCCTTCTTGATGATCGCCTGGGTCAGCACGAACCAGGAGTGCTCGTGGCCGGTGGAGAGGATACGCTTCAGCGTACCGAGCGTGTCGAAGCCGGGCATGAAGGGCGGTTCGAGCCGGTTGCCCAGCGCGTCGAACCACAGCGACGACGGTCCCGGCAGGATGCGGATGCCGTGGTTCGGCCAGATCGGTGCCCAGTTCTTCAGCCCCTCCGTGTAGTGCCACATGCGATCGGCGTTGATGACGGCCGCGCCCGCCTCCTGCGTCACCGCCACCATGCGGCCGTCGACGTGGTGTGGCACGCCGGAGACCATGTTGCGCGGCGCCGGGCCGAGGCGGTCGACCGGCCAGTTCCTGCGCACCAGATCGTGGTTGCCGCCGATGCCGCCGGAACTGACGATGACGATCGGGGCCGACACCTCGAACGTGCCGACGACCAGCCGGCCCGAGCGCTGGCCGCGTTCGACGGTGGAGGGCTCGAGGATGTCGCCGGCGACGCCGGCGATGGCGCCGCCGGTTCGGACGAGGCGCGTGACCCGGTGGCGGAACTTCATGGCGATGCGGCCCGCCGCTGCATGTTCGCGGACTCGGCGGACGAAGGGCTCGATCGCGCCGGGACCGGTGCCCCAGGTGATGTGGAAGCGCGGCACCGAGTTGCCGTGGCCGTCGGCCAGCGCGCCGCCGCGCTCGGCCCAGCCGACGACCGGGAACCAGCGCATGCCCTGGGCGTGCAGCCAGGGCCGCATCTCGCCGGCGGCGAAGTCGATATAGGCCTCGGCGACCTTGCGAGGCCAATGATCCTCCGGGCGGTCGAACTGCGCCGAACCCATCCAGTCCTGCAGCGCCAGCTCGCGGCTGTCGCGGATCTTCAGCCGCCGCTGCTCGGGACTGTCGACGAAGAACAGGCCGCCGAGAGACCAGAAGGCCTGACCGCCGAGCGAGTTCTCGCCTTCCTGGTCCAGCAGGATGACGCGTTTTCCCGCGTCGCCGAGTTCGGCGGCGGCAACCAGCCCCGCCAGCCCGCCGCCCACCACGATTACATCGGCTTTCTCGGCCACGCGCGTTCCCCCTTTGCTTCGTCGCCAGTCTGGTCGAAGCCGGACCGCGCTTCAAGTGCATGGATCTGCGAGGCCGTGCGGCGCAGCGAAGCGCAGCATAAGGTAATCTATGACTTACTTATCTGAAACTACAGGCTCGTCCAGGCGCCGTTCTTCTTCGACGACTTCACGCAGGCCTCGACGAAGGCGACGCCCTCGACTCCATCATCGATGGTGGGGAAGAGCACGCCCTTTGGCGGCTTGCCGCCCTTGCGTGCCGCGCGGATGGCCCGCGCCGCCTCGGCGTAGATGTTGGCGAAGCCTTCGAGATAGCCTTCCGGGTGCCCCGGCGGGACGCGGCTGACGCGGCCAGCGGCCTCGCCGGCACCGGCGCCGCCGCGCGTGATCAGCCGCTTCGGCTCGCCGAACGGCGTGTACCAGAGATAATTCGGGTCCTCCTGGGCCCATTCGAGGCCACCCTTGGTGCCGTAGACCCGCAGCTTCAGCGCGTTTTCGTTGCCCGGCGCCACCTGGCTCGCCCACAACATGCCTTTCGCACCGCCTTTGAAGCGCAGCATGACATGGGCGTTGTCGTCGAGCAGGCGGCCGGGAACGAAGGCGGTCAGGTCGGAGGAGAGCTGGCCCAGTTCGAGGCCGGTGACGAAACGCGCGAGGTTGTAGGCGTGGGTGCCGATGTCGCCGGTGGCGCCGCCGGCACCCGACTGTTTCGGATCGGTACGCCAGACCGCCTGCTTGGCGCCGGTGTCCTCGACCTTGGTGGTCAGCCAATCCTGCGGATACTCGGCCTGGACGACGCGGATGTCGCCGAGCTTGCCCGACTGCACCATTTCCCGCGCCTGCCGGATCATCGGGTAGCCGGTGTAGTTGTGGGTCAGCACGAACAGCCGGCCGGATTTCGCCGCGACGGCTGCCAGCTTCTTCGCATCGGCGAGCGTCGAGGTCAGCGGCTTGTCGCAGATGACGTGGATGCCGGCCTCGAGGAAGGCTTTCGCCGCTGGGTAGTGGACATGATTCGGCGTGACGATCGAGACTGCCTCGATGCCGTCGGGCCGCGCCGCCTCCGCATTCGCCATTTCGGCGAAGGAGCCGTAGCTGCGCGCCGGATCGAGGCCGAGTTCGGCGGCCGACGCCTTGGCCCGCGCCGGATCCGACGACAGCGCGCCAGCTACGAGCGCGAACTCGCCGTCGAGCCGTGCCGCAATGCGGTGAACGGCGCCGATGAAAGCGCCCTGGCCGCCGCCGACCATGCCGAGACGGATCGGCCCTGCTCCGGATTCCACCTGCCTGCCGCTGACCATGCCCAGTCTCCTTGTCGCGCCGTCCGCGCCGCGGCCCGCCCGATCGCCCGCGGCGCGAGGGAGGATGCGCCGGACGACGATGGGGCGGGCCGGCAGACGGTTGGGTTACTCGATGCCCATCATCTTCCTCAGCGCCGCCCGGTCGGTCGAGCCGCCGGCGAAGTCGTCGAAGGCCTTCTCCGTCACCCGGATGATGTGGTCGCGGATGAAGGGCGCGCCTTCGGCCGCGCCGTCCTCCGGGTGCTTCAGGCAGCACTCCCACTCCAGCACCGCCCAGGACGAATAGTCGTACTGCGCCAGTTTGGAAAAGATGCCGGAGAAGTCGACATGGCCGTCGCCGAGCGAACGGAAACGCCCCGCCCGCTCCATCCAGCCCTTGTAGCCGGAATAGACGCCCTGACGGCCGGTCGGGTTGAACTCGGCGTCCTTGACGTGAAACGCCTTGATGCGCTCGTGGTAGATGTCGATGAAGTCCAGATAGTCGAGCTGCTGCAAAAGGAAGTGCGACGGGTCGTAGTTGATGTTGCAGCGGCGGTGGCCGCCGACCGCGTCGAGGAACATCTCGAAGGTAGCGCCGTCGAAGACGTCCTCGCCCGGATGGATCTCGTAGCAGACATCGACACCGGCATCCTCGTAGTCGTCGAGGATCGGCTTCCAGCGGCGGCCGAGTTCGGCGAAGGCCTCCTCGATCAGGCCGGCGGGGCGCTGCGGCCAGGGATAGAGGTAGGGAAAGGCGAGCGCGCCGGCGAAGGACACCGAGGCGTCGAGGTCGAGGTTGCGCGAGGCCTTCGCCGCGAGCCGCATCTGCTCGACCGCCCAGGCCTGCCTGGCCTTCGGGTTGCCGTGGACGGACGCCGGCGCGAAGCCGTCGAACTGTGCGTCGTAGGCAGGATGGACGGCGACCAGTTGGCCCTGGAGATGGGTGGAGAGTTCCGTCACCGCGACGCCGGCGTCGGCGAGGATGCCCTTCACCTCGTCGCAATAGGCGGCCGAGGTCGCGGCCTTGCCGAGGTCGAACAGGCGGGCGTCCCAGGTCGGGATCTGCACACCCTTGTAGCCGAGGTCGGCAGCCCATTTCGCGATCGCCGGAAGCGAGTTGAACGGCGCTGCATCGCCTGCGAACTGAGCCAGGAAGATCCCCGGTCCCTTCATCGTCGATGCCATGGCGAATACTCCTTCCGCGGACGCTACCGATCGCGTCCCTGATACTCGAAATGATGATAGTCGGCCGGCAGGCCCGCGCCGCTGGTGTCGAATGCCGCCATGCCGACGAAGGCTCCGGTGAACGAGCCGTGCTCGCCGCGGCCACCCTCGTCGGAGATGACGCTCGCGTCGAGCGCCGGTCCCACCGGCGGCCAGTGGCCGCCGTCGCGCCAGAAGAATTGAAGCGCGGCGCCGTCCACTTCGGCGGCAAGCGCCACCGGTCCGTCGGCCGGCAGGACGATAGGTTCGTGCAGCGGGAAGCTCAGCCGCCCGTCCGGCCAGTCGCCGGGGCACGACAGGATGGTCAGCACGCGGCCGAGGCGGGCGTCGTGCGTGACGCCGACGAAGTGGAACTTGTGACGGTTGTAATAATGGGTCAGGCCGGCGACCTGCTGGAAGTGCTGCGGCGCGAAATCGAGTTCGGTCTCGGCGCGGAAAGAAAAATGCTCCTGGCGGCGCGCCACCAGCGCCTGGTCGAACCAGGAGCCGATCGATTCGCGGCCGAAGAGACGCAGCGCGCCGGGACGTTCGGACAGCGAGAACAGCCGCGCCGGATAGGGCGTCCTCAGCCACTGGAAGTCGAGCGGCAGCGGGCCCGGCTCGAACCGGACGCGCGGCGTCGGCGGCGCGGGCAGTGCGACGGCACCGGCGGGCGACTCCGCCTCGACGGAGGGCACGGGCGAGCCGCCTGCCAGCCGCAGCCAGCCATCGTCTCCCCAGACGCATTTCTGGATCGCGGTCTCGCGTCCGAGCGGCGAGCGACGCACGCCGGGCAGCGGCCGCGAGCAGAGATGGGTGTGGTAGACGGCGCCGTCCGGCGTCTCGACTATCTGTCCGTGGCCGGCGCGCTGCAGGGTCGCGCCGGGCGCGTCCTTCGACGTGATCACATGGACGTCGGGGTGGAGCTCGTAGGGCCCGTCGATCGACCGCGACCGCGCCATCGTCACCGCGTGGTCGTAGCCGGTGCCGCCTTCGGCCGTGGTGAGATAGTACCAGCCATCGCGCTTGAAGAGATGCGGCCCCTCGACCAGTCCGTGCGGGCTTCCGGCGAAGACGTTCTTCACAGGACCGACGAGCTTCTGCGCCACCGGATCGTATTCCTGGAGAAGGATGCCGGCGAAGGACGGATGCTTGGGGCGGCCGCCGACGCCGCTGGAAACATGGTTCCAGACCATGTTGAGGAACCATTTGCGGCCGTCGTCGTCGTGGAACAGCGACGGGTCGAAGCCGCTCGAATTGACATGCACCGGATCCGACCACGGACCCTCGATCGTCGGCGCGGTGACGATGTAGTTGTGGCCGTCCTTGAAGTTGCCGTCGAGGCGCTTGATGTCGGTGTAGACCAGCCAGAACAGGCCGTCGGAATAAGACAGGCAGGGCGCCCAGATGCCGCCGGAATCGGGATTGCCGCGCATGTCGAGTTGGGTGGCGCGCTCCAGCGGCCGCCTGACCATGCGCCAGTTCACCAGGTCCGTCGAATGGTGGATCTGGACGCCGGGATACCATTCGAAAGTCGAGGTGGCGATGTAGTAGTCCCCACCGACCCGACAGATCGACGGGTCGGGGTTGAAGCCGCGCAGGATTGGATTGCGGATCGTCGCCATGGTCGTGCTACTTCCTCGTCGGGCCTTTGCGCTCGGCCGAAGCCGCCCACAGGTTGATGTCGGCCTCTCGCGCGTAGCCGTCGATCTCGGCGAGTTCTTCGGTCGAGAAATCGCGGTTCGTCAGCGCACCTACGCAGTCCTCGACCTGCTCGGGCCGGCTGGCTCCGATCAGGGCCGTGGTGACGCGACCGCCGCGCAGTACCCAGGCGAGCGCCATCTGCGCGAGCGTCTGGTCGCGGCGCTTCGCGATGCCGTCGAGGGCGCGGATGTTGGCCAGCGTCCGCTCGTTGAGGAACTCGTTGCGCAGCGACTTGCCCTGCGCGGCGCGGCTGTCCTCCGGAATGCCGTCGAGATATTTCGAGGTCAGCATGCCCTGCGCCAGCGGCGAGAAGACGATCGAACCGATGCCGAGGCCGTCGAGCGTGTCGAGCAGGCCGTCGTCCTCGACCCAGCGGTTGATCATCGAGTAGCTCGGCTGGTGGATAAGGCAGGGTGTGCCGAGGTCGCGCAGGATGGTCGCGGCCTCTCGGGTGCGCTGCGAATTATAGGACGAGATGCCGGCATAGAGCGCCTTGCCCGAGCGCACGGCCTGGTCGAGCGCGCCCATCGTTTCCTCGAGGGGCGTGTCGGGATCGAAGCGGTGCGAGTAGAAGATGTCGACATAATCCACGCCCATCCGCTTCAGGCTCTGGTCCAGGCTTGAAAGCAGGTACTTGCGGCTGCCCCACTCGCCGTAGGGCCCGGGCCACATGCCGTAGCCCGCCTTGGTCGAGATGATCAGCTCGTCCCGGTAGCCGGCGAAGTCGGTGCGCAGGATCTCGCCGAATGCCGTCTCTGCCGAACCCGGCGGCGGACCGTAGTTGTTGGCCAGGTCGAAATGGGTGATGCCTAGGTCGAACGCCCGCCGGCAGATCGCGCGCTTCGTGTCGTGGCGCGCATCCTCGCCGAAATTGTGCCAGAGGCCGAGCGAAATCGCCGGCAGCTTCAGACCCGAACGGCCGCAGCGGTTGTAGACCATCGAGTCGTAGCGGTTCGCGGCGGGCTGCCAGGCCATAAAATCTTCCTTCCACAGGCGCTCCGGCGCGCTGGGCGCCGGAGCGGTCGATCACTTCTTGCGCGCGAGAAGGGCGCGTGCCTCGCGAACGCCGAGCGCTTCCGGCCGCTCGCAGGTCGTCTTCATGGCGACGAACTTACCGCTCTCTCCCGATTTCAGCATGCCGGTCATGACGTCGACGGCATGAAGCGCGAGTTCCATCGAGCAGCGGTGCGGCCGCCCCTCGCCGATCGCGATCGCCATGTCGGCGAGGCCGGCGGCGCGATAGTTGGCCATCATGCCCTGCGAGTGCTGCTGGTTGGGGACGGCGAAGGGATGGTCCCATTTCGGCAGCTTCTTCACCGGATCCGCCTTCTGTGTGTAGCGGACATTGCCGCCGAAGAAATTCGGATCTGGCACGTAGATCGTCCCTTCGTCGCCGAACAGCTCCATCGGCGCGTGGCCATGCTGCCAGACGTCCCAGCTGGCGTTGAGGCTGACCGCCGCCCCGTTGGCGAACTCGAGCAAGGCGTGGATGGTGGTCGGCGTGTTGACCGGCACCTTCTCGCCGAAGCGGGGCTTCGACGAGATGGTCCGCTCCTTGAAGGGGACGGTGGTAAGGGCCGCGACCTGCTTCACGGGACCGATCAGCTGGATCAGGTTGGCGAGGTAGTAGGGCCCGAGGTCGAGGATCGGACCGCCGCCCGGCTGGAAGAAAAAGTCGGGGTTGGGGTGCCAGTGCTCCATGCCGTGGTTCATGACGTGGCAGGTGCCGCTGGTGATGCGCCCGAGCTTGCCGGAATCGACGATGGCGCGAGCGAGCTGGTGGGCGCCGCCGAGGAAGGTGTCCGGCGCCGAGCCGACGCGCAGCCCCTTCTTCTCGGCCCGCTTCTTCAGGTCGAGGCCTTCGGCGACGGATAGCACGAAGGGCTTTTCCGAATAGACGTGCTTGCCGGCATCGAGGATCTGCTTCGACACCTCGTAGTGCGCGGCCGGTACGGTCAGATTGACGATGATGTCGATGTCGTCGGCCGCGAGAAGGCCGTCGATCGTCTCGGCGCGCACGCCGAACTCGGCCGCGCGCGCCTTCGATGCTTCCACGTTGATGTCGGCGCAGGCGCGCATCTCGATGCCGCGGAACAGCGGCGCCAGGCGGAAATAGGCCGCGGAGATGTTGCCGCAGCCGATGACGCCCACACCCATTTTCTTCGCCATGTGGTCCGGTCCCCTAGAATGTCTTCGCCGCTTCGATCGAGCGGCGCGCGAAGCGCTCGTAGTCGCTCGGCTTGTCGTGTTCCATGATGAAATGACGCGCCGGCGTCTTGCGTAGCGCGGACATGGCGCCCGGCCAGTCGATCGTGCCGTGGCCGACGTCCGACCAGCCGTCCTCGTCGAGGGCTTCTCCGGCGGGCGCGATGTCCTTGACGTGGACCGAGACGATGCGCGCGCCGTGGTCGGCGATCCACTTCAGCGGGTCGCCACCGCCGCGCACGACCCAGGCCACGTCGATTTCCCAGCCGAGATCCGGTGCCGCGTCGAAGATGTGCGCCTGTGGCACCGAGCCGTCGGCGAGCGGGCGGAACTCGAAGTCGTGATTGTGCCAGGCGAAGCCGTAGCCGGCCTTCCCTGCCTTCTCTCCGACGGCGGCGAGACGGCGGCCGAAGGCGCGCCAGCCATCTGCGTCGGTCGGCCGCTGGTCGGCTGCCAGGTGTGGACAGACCATCAGCTTGACGCCGAACGCATCGGCAACGCGCCGGGCGCCGTCGAAATCGTTCTCAAGCATGTCGATGGGGAAATGCCCCGTCGGCATGGAAAGCCCGTTGGCGTCGAGCAGGCGGCGGAAACCCGCAGGATCGGCATAGACGCCGCCAAAACCTTCGACCTCCGTGTAGCCGAGCCGGGCAAGGGTCTCGACCACCCCCTCCCAGGGTTGGAAGTTGCGGGCGCTGTAGAGTTGGAACGACCAGTTCATCTTACCGATTCCATCCTGTTCACCTGTCGGGATACCTGCCTCACAGCCTCTGCCCCGACGCCGCGTCGAAGACCGAGGCGCGCATCGGATCGAAGCCGATCGTGACCTCGTCGCCGAGGCGCGGTGCGCGCTCGCTGGGCATGCGCACCGCCACGTCCTGCTTGCCGAGCTTGGTCCAGACCAGCGTGTCGGAGCCCATCGGCTCGACGACGTCAACCCTGCTCTTCATCGAGAAAGGCCAGTCCATGCCGCTGTTGGCGGAGACGTGCTCGGGGCGGATGCCGAATGTAGCCGGGACGCCGCGGGGCGCGGCGGCGGCGAACGCATAGCGCGAAAGCGGGATGGAGGCGCCGTCGGCGACGAAGACCGGTTCGCCGGCGCCGTCGATCACGCCTTCGAGGAAGTTCATGCCCGGCGAACCGATGAAGCCGGCGACATAGCGATTGACCGGGTGGTTGTAGATCTCGTGCGGTGAATCCAGCTGCTCGATGATGCCGCCCTTCATGATGGCGATGCGATCGGCGAGCGTGAGCGCCTCGATCTGGTCGTGGGTGACGTAGACCATCGTATTGCCCAGGCGCTGGTGCAGGCGCTTGATCTCGACGCGCAGCTCCGAGCGCAGCTTGGCGTCGAGGTTGGACAGCGGCTCGTCGAACAGGAAGACATCGACGTCGCGCACCAGGGCGCGGCCGATGGCGACGCGCTGGCGCTGGCCGCCGGAAAGCTGCGCGGGCTTGCGGTCGAGAAGCGGCTCGATCTGCAGGATCTCGGCGGCGCGGGTGACGCGGCGCTCGATCTCGTCCTTCGCCATGCGCGCGTTCTTCAGGCCGAAGGAGAGGTTTCCGCGCACGGTCATCTGCGGATAGAGCGCGTAGGACTGGAACACCATGCCGATGCCGCGGTCCTTGGGCTCCGCCCAGGTGACGTTCTTGCCCTTGATGAAGATCTGGCCGGCGCTGACGTCGAGCAGGCCGGCGATGCAATTGAGCAGGGTCGACTTGCCGCAGCCCGAAGGGCCGAGAAGGACGAGGAACTCGCCTTCGGCGATGTCGAGGTTGAGCGATTTCAGCACGTCGACGGACCCGAAGGAGAGTGAGACGTCCTTGATGAGGATGCTGGACATGACTTCAGCCTTTCACCGCGCCGGCGGCGATGCCACGCACGAACAGCTTGCCGGAGATGAAATAGATGACGAGCGGCACCAGGCCCGTTAGGAGCGTCGCTGCCATGTTGACGTTGTATTCCTTCACGCCTTGCACCGAGTTGACGATGTTGTTGAGCTGGACGGTCATCGGATAGGTCTCGGGGCGGGTGTAGACCACGCCGAACAGGAAGTCGTTCCAGATGCCGGTCACCTGGATGATCATCGAGACGACGAAGATCGGCAGCGACATCGGCAGCATGATGCGGAAATAGATCGACCAGAAGCCGGCGCCATCGACACGGGCGGCCTTGAACAGCTCCTCCGGCACGGAGGCGAAGTAGTTGCGGAACAACAGCGTGTTGATCGGCATGCCGAAGATGGTGTGGACGATCACCAGCCCCGTCAGCGTGCCGTAGACGCCCATTTCGCGCAGGATGATGACGATCGGGTAGATCATCACCTGGTAGGGGATGAAGGCGCCGACGATCAGGATGGTGAAGAAGATGTTGGCGCCCTTAAAGCGCCAGTTGGCGAGCGCGTAGCCATTCACCGAGGCGATCAGGATCGAGATGATGACGCTCGGAATGGTGATGCGCACCGAGTTCCAGAAACCGCGCGAGAGGCCGTCGCAGTTGAGGCCCGTGCAGGCGGTCGCCCAGGCCTTCACCCACGGCTCGAAGGTGATCTCGACCGGCGGCGCGAAGACATTGCCGAAGCGGATTTCGGGCATGCCCTTCAGCGACGTGACGATCATCACGTAGAGCGGCATCAGGTAGTAGAGCGCGACGAGGGTCAGCGTCCCGTAGATGACGATGTTGCGCCGCGACAGGACCGGCCGTGGCCGCGGGCCATAGGGCTCGCGGGTGCCCGAAACCACAGTATCGGCCTGCCCGACGGCGGCGGTGCGAACGTCAGCCACGCTTGTTCCTCCCGCCGAATTCGAGATAGGCCCAGGGCACGACGACGATCATGACGGTCAGGAGCATCATCGTCGAGGCGGCGAAGCCCTGACCGAGATTCTGCGCCGAGAACATGTAGTCGTAGACGTATTTGGCCGGCACCTCCGAGGCGTGGCCCGGCCCGCCGGAGGTCTGCGCCACGACGAGGTCGTAGACACGCACGATGCCCGACGCGATGATCACCAGCGTGGTGACGAAGACCGGGCGCATCATCGGGATGACGATGAAGAGGTAGGTCTTCCACATCGGGATGCCGTCGACTCGTGCCGCCTTCCAGATGTCTTCGTCGATGCCGCGCAATCCCGCGAGCATGAGGCACATCACCAGGCCGGTACCCTGCCACAGAGCGGCGATCAGGATGCCGTAGATGACGATCGACTGGTCGTACAGCGGGTTGAAGGTGAAACTCTCCCAGCCGAGGCCGCGGACAAGGTGCTGCACGCCGAAGTCGGGGTTGAGCAGCCACTGCCAGACCAGGCCGGTGACGATGAAGGAGAGCGCGAACGGATAGAGAATGATAGTCCTGAATACGCTCTCGAAGCGGATCTTCTGGTCGAGCAGCGCGGCAAGCACGAAGCCGATCGTCAGCGAGAAGATCAGCGAAAGCACGCCATAGATCATCAGGTTCTCGATGGACGCCAGCCATCGCGGCGTCGACCAGAGTCGCTCGTATTGATCCAGCCCGACGAACTGCAGGCGGGGCAGGAGACGCGAATTCGTGAAGGAGTAGACGACTGTCCAGACCGTGCCGCCAACGAAGACCACCAGCGCCGTGAGGATCATCGGAAGCGATGCGACCTTGGCATTCAGGTTGCGAAAAAGCTGGCTCGGCCGACCGTTCTGGTCCTGCGCCATCGGATTCCCTCCATGAGGACGTCGAAATGCGTGAGTCCGGCGGCTCCGGAAGGGAGCCGCCGGTCGCGCGGTCGTCAGGCCTCAGTCGGCGGCAGCGATGATCTCGGCGTAACGCTTCTGGGCGTCTTCGGGGGTCATCGACGGCGTAGCGAAGAACTCGACGAACAGGTCGTTGAGCTGGTTGTTGGTGTCCTCGGTGTTGAGCCGCGGCGGGTCGGGCATCGTGTTGCCCTTCGCCAGGATATCGAGGCCCTTCTTCATGCAGTCGTTTGCGGCGTTGAGGTCGACGTCGCCGCGCACGGGCACGGAACCCTTCTTGAGGTTGAAGGCGACCTGCGTCTCGGGGCTGAGCATGACCGAAGCGAGCACTTCCTGCGCAGCGGTCTTGTCGGCGTCCTTAAGCTTGGGGAAGTAGAAGGCGTCGCCGCCCACCGAGATCAGCTCGTTCACGCCGAGGCCCGGAAGGCACGAATAGTCCTTGCCGGCAACCTGTCCCGCCACCTGGAATTCACCCTGCGCCCAGTCGCCCATGATCTGGCCGCCGGCCTGGCCGGTGATGACGAGATTGGTGGCCTGGTTCCAGTCCTGCACGTTCGAGTTGGCGGCCATCCGGCGGGCGTCGTCGGCCGCCTTGAAGACCTTGGCGATTTCCGGCCCGGCCGCTACCGCCTCGTCCTTGTCCTGATAGACCTTGAGATAGGCCTCCTTGCCGGCGATCGCCGGGATCAGGACATTGAACGCGCCGGTGCGCTGCCAGGCCTGGCCGCCCATGGCCAGCGGAACCTTGCCGGCCTTCTCGAGCGCCGGCGCTGCGGCGACGAACTCGTCCCACGTCGTCGGAACCGGCACGCCGGCGTCCGCGAACGCCTTGTGCGACAGCCACAGCCACTGCCAGGAGTGGATGTTGATCGGCACGCAATAGACCTTGCCGTCGACGGTGCAGCCTTCGAGCAGGCTCGCCGGGCGGATGAAGTTCTTCCAGCCTTCCTTCTCCGCGAGTTCGGTGAAGTCGCGCATCAGGCCGGCCTGGACCAGCTCTTCCGCCTGGCGGCCGTGGTTGAACTGGGTGGCGGCCATCGGGTCGCCGCCGGTGATGCGGCTGATGAAGACGGGGCGCGCCGTGTTGCCGCCGCCGGCGATGGCGCCGTCGATCCACTTGTTGCCGGTGGCGTCGAAAGCCTTGGCGAATTCGGCTACGGCGGCGGCTTCGCCGCCGGACGTCCACCAGTGGGTGACTTCGAGATCAGTCGCCTGCGCCATCCCGAGCGTGCCGAGCACGGTCGAGGCAGCGATGAGTGCCTTGAAAGAGTTCATAGTTTCCTCCCAAAAGCCCGCCGCTCCCACGACAGGCGTTTCTCTTCTCCCGTCCCGCCGGCCTCCTGCTCCGACGGAATTACAATCGATTAAATGGCCTGGAACTGCGCCATGCAATCGATTACATTTATTTCTGGTTCCGAAAAAAAGAAAAGTCAAGCCAATTTCCGCGAATCGTGTTTTGACCGCCGCGAAGGGTGACGGGGACAGTGACGAAGGCATTTCCGACGATCCAGGACGTGGCGCGCGTCGCCAAGGTATCGACGGCAACGGTGAGCCGCGCCCTGTCCTATCCGGAGCGGGTCTCGAAGGAGACGCGCCGGGTGGTCATCGACGCCATCGAGCGCACCGGCTACACGGTCAACCAGACGGCGCGGAACCTGCGGCGCAAGCAGAGCGGCGCCATCGTCGTGCTCGTGCCCAACCTCGGCAACCCGTTCTTTTCGAAGATCCTTTCCGGCATCGAAGCGACCGCCTCCCGCGCGGGATTGAACGTGCTGATCGCCGATACGCGCCAGGCGCAGGTCAGCCACCGGCAGATCGGCGAATACCTCCATGCCAACCGGGCGGACGGCCTGATCCTGCTCGACGGTGCCCTTCGACCGGATCTCATCCCGGAAGCGCCGGGCAAGCGGCCGCCGATCGTCTATTGCTGCGAATGGAACGAATACAGCGACCTGCCGTCGGTGCGATTCGACAATTCCGGCGGTGCCGCCCTAGCGGTCCGCCACCTCTACGATCTCGGCCACCGCAGGATCGGCCACATCCTCGGGCCGGAAGACAACGTGCTGACCAAGGAACGCGAGCACGGTGTACGCGCGGCCCTCGAAGCGTTGGGATGCGAGGCGCGCCGCGACTGGTTCTTCGACGGCGATTTCTCGCTCGCGGCGGGCGCCCGCGCCGCGGCGCAATGGCTGGCCCTCGACGAACGCCCGACCGCGGTTACGGCGGCGAACGACGAGATGGCCTGCGGCTTCATCTCCGGCCTGCACCGGGCCGGCGTGGCGGTCCCCGACGCGGTCTCGGTCGTCGGCTTCGACGACATCGACATCGCCGAGCAGTTCATCCCTGCCCTGACGACGGTGCGCCAGCCGCGCCATGAGATCGGGGAGAGCGCGGCGATGGCGCTGATCGACCGCATCCGCGGCGGCGGAGAGGAGACCGCGGAGGTGAAGACCCTCGACGCCGAACTGATCGTGCGCACCAGCACGCGGGCAGTCTAGGAGCCGGCTGGCACGGACGGGCAGGTTCCCTTGGCGGCGATTCGCGCCGAGACTTTGCGTCAGAGCCTGTAGGCGCGCTTCGCCAGGCCGTAGGTCAGGTCGCGGGCAAGTTCAGCCGCTTCGTCCTCGCGCACCCGGCCGGTGCGGACAAGGGTCGCCAGGTAACCGCAGTCGACGCGCCGCGCGACGTCGTGGCGCGCCGGGATCGACGGGAAGGCGCGGGTGTCGTCGTTGAAGCCGACGGTGTTGTAGAAGCCCGCCGTCTCGGTGGTCAGCTCGCGGAACCGTCGCATGCCTTCCGGGCTGTCGAAGAACCACCATGCCGGACCGAGCTTCAGGCAAGGATAGACGCCGGCCAGCGGCGCGAGCTCGCGCGAATAGGCGGTCTCGTCGAGGGTGAACAGGATCACGGTCAGCCCCGGCTCCAGCCCGACGGCGTCGAGCATGGGCTTCAACGCGGCGACGTAGTCGATGCGCCCGGGGATGTCGAAGCCCTTGTCGCGGCCGAAGCGGGCGAAGATCGAGGCCGAGTGATTGCGCCGCGAGCCGGCATGGATCTGCATGACCATGCTGTCCTCGACGCTCATCTTCGCCATCTCGGTGAGCATCTGGGCACGGAACAGCTCTGCGTCGGCAGCGGACGCCGCACCGCCGCGCACGCGACGATAGAGCGCTTCCGCTTCCGCCGGGGTGAGGTCGGCAGTGGCGGCCGTCGGATGGCCGTGGTCGGTGGCGGTTGCACCGTGCCGGCGGAAGAACGCACGGCGGTGGCGGTGTGCATCGAGGTAGCCGGCGAAGCTGCCCGTGTCGCAGCCGGTCATTTTGCCGAGTTCCTCCAGATTGGCGGCGAAGCCGTCGAAATCGGGATCGGTCACCGAATCCGGGCGGTAGGTGGTGATGACACGGCCCCGCCAGCCCGATTCCGCGATCATGCGATGCCAGCGCAGATCGTCGAGTGCGCCTTCCGTGGTGGCGAGAACTTCCAGACCGAAGCGCTCGTAGAGCGCCCGCGGCCGGTAGGAATCGTCGGCGAGACAGGCGGATATCCGGTCATAATACGCGTCCGCCGTGCCCTCGCCGAGCGGCTCGTCGAAGCCGAACAGGGTAGCGAAGGTATGGTCGAGCCACGACCGCGTCGGCGTTCCGCGGAAGACATGATAGTTCGACGCGAACAGCCGCCAGATCCTGCGGCCGTCCGTCTCCGCGGCTCCGCCCGAAGGCGCGACGCCGAGGTCTTCCAGTCTCACGCCCTGGCTGACCAGCATGCGGAAGATGTAGTGGTCGGGAACGACCAGAAGCTGCGCGGGATCCGGAAACCGTTCGTTCTCGGCGAACCAGCGCGGATCGGTGTGGCCGTGCGGGCTGATGATCGGCAAGTCGCGCACCTCGGCATAGAGCGCTCGTGCCAGCGCGCGAACCGACGGCTCGACCGGAAACAGCCTGTCCTCGTCCAGCAGCCCTGCCATGATCCTTCCTCCGTTCGGCCGGCGCATTGGTAGGCAGGAAACCGCGTCGAGATCAACCGCGGCGCCGATCGGCGGCGCTCGACGCGTCGACGGGCGGGTTATTTCGAGCGCAGCTTGCGTCCGTAGAGTTCGAGTCGATGGTGGACGATCTCGTATCCCAGCGCTCGCGCAACTTCGTCCTGCAGCTTCTCGATGCGGTCGGAGCGAAACTCGACGACGTCACCGGTTTCGATGTCGATCAGGTGGTCGTGATGCGCGCCGCCGGCCTGCTCGAAGCGGGACGGACCGCCCTCGAAGGCGTGGCGGCGGATGGCGCCGATCGTCTCCAGCAGCTTCATGGTCCGGTAGACGGTGGAAAGCGAAATGCTCGAATCGAGCGCCACCGCGCGGCGGAAGATCTCAAGCGCGTCGGGATGGTCCCCGGTCTCCGACAGGATGCCGAGGATGATGCGTCGCGGCCGCGTGATGCGCACGCCCGCCTGCCGCAGTTCCTCCTCGTAATTGCGCTTGTCCGCGATCGGATTCGTCATACCGGAACTATGGGTCAGTTGCTTCGCAATTGCAAAAGGGAATGGCTGCGGCCGTTGCGGCGAGCCGCGAGAAAGTGCTCCTTCTTGCAAACGATTTGCAATTGCATTGACAAGGGTGCGACGATCCGGCATACAGGACGGCGTCCATACCCGACCCCCGAGGATCCGCATGAGACCCTTCGCCCTCGCAGCCGTCCTCCTGGCGACGCTTGCGCTCGCGGCGTGCGAGGACAGCGCCCCGCCGCCGGCTCGGCTGAAGGTCGTCACCACCTTCACCGTCATCGCCGATTTGGCGGCCAACGTCGCCGGCGAGGCCGCGGACGTCGAATCGATCACCAAGCCCAACGCCGAGATCCACAACTACCAGCCGACGCCGGGCGACCTGATCCGTGCCCAGGGCGCCGGGCTTATCCTGTGGAACGGCCTCAACCTCGAACTCTGGTTCGAAAAATTCTTCCAGAACCTGCGCGACGTCCCGAGCGTCGTCGTCTCGGACGGCGTCGCGCCGATGGGCATCGCCGAGGGGCCCTATACGGGCAAGCCCAATCCGCATGCCTGGATGTCGCCCGAAGCGGCGCTGGTCTACGTCGACAACATCCGCAAAGCGCTCGCCGAGCGGGACCCGGCCAATGCCGAGACCTACGCCCGGAACGCGTCTGACTATGCCGAGAAGATCAGGGCGACGGTCGAGCCGATCCGAGGGCGTCTGGCCGCCATCCCCGAAGCGCGGCGCTGGCTGGTCACCAGCGAAGGCGCCTTCAGCTACCTCGCCCGCGATTTCGGCCTGAAGGAGCTCTATCTGTGGCCGATCAACGCCGACCAGCAGGGCACGCCGCAGCAGGTGCGCAAGGTGATCGACGCGGTACGCGCCAACGACATTCCCGCCATCTTTTCGGAAAGCACCGTATCGCCCGATCCCGCCCAGCAAGTGGCGCGCGAGACCGGCGCGAAATATGGTGGCGTACTCTACGTGGATTCGCTCAGCGACGCCGGCGGCACGGTGCCGACCTATCTCGACCTGCTGCGCGTCACCACGGAAACGATCGCGAAAGGCCTGGCGGAATGAACGCTCCTGCAACCCCCGGGAGTGCCAAGCGCGAGACCGGCGACGGGCTTGTCGCGCGCGACGTCACCGTCACCTACCGCAACGGCCACACCGCCCTGCGTAGCGCCAGCTTCTCCATCCCGCGCGGCTCCATCACCGCGCTGGTCGGCATCAACGGCAGCGGCAAGTCGACGCTGTTCAAGGCGATCATGGGCTTCGTCCCGCTCGCCGTCGGCAGCGTCTCGATCTTCGGCCGGCCGGCCGCCGAGGCGCTGAAGCGCAACGCGGTGGCCTACGTGCCGCAGGCCGAGGACGTCGACTGGAATTTTCCGGTCCTCGTCGAGGACGTCGTCATGATGGGCCGCTACGGCCACATGAACATGATGCGCATGCCGAAGGCCGCCGACCGCGCCGCGGTGGCCGCTGCGCTGGAGCGGGTCGGCATGGCCGACTACCGCGAGCGCCAGATCGGCGAGCTTTCCGGCGGCCAGAAGAAGCGTGTCTTCCTCGCCCGCGCGCTTGCCCAGGAGGGCGAGATCATCCTGCTCGACGAGCCGTTCACCGGGGTCGACGTGCGCACCGAGGAGGCGATCATCGCGCTGCTCAGGGCGCTGCGCGACGAGGGCCGCATCATGCTCGTCTCGACGCACAATTTGGGCAGCGTGCCACGCTTCTGCGACCGCGCCGTTCTGGTCAACCGCACGGTGCTCGCGGAAGGGCCGACCGCCGAGGTCTTCACCCACGCCAACCTGGAAAAGGCCTTCGGCGGCGTGCTCAGGCAGTTCATCCTCGGCGGTGCCGATCTCCACGACGACGACGACACGCGCCGCGTCACGGTACTCACCGACGACGAGCGGCCGTTCGTCATCTACGGCAACGGCAACGACCCGCGCGACGCTGCGGCGCCCGACAGGAAGGACGACGAAGCGTGATCGCGACGCTCGCCGAACCCTTCGCCTACGGCTACATGGTCAACGCCATGTGGGTCTCCGCCCTCGTCGGCGGCGTCTGCGCCTTCCTGTCGGCCTACCTGATGCTGAAGGGCTGGTCGCTGATCGGCGACGCGCTGTCGCATTCGATCGTGCCGGGGGTGGCCGGCGCCTACATGCTAGGCCTGCCCTTCGCCTTCGGCGCCTTCCTTTCCGGCGGGTTGGCTGCCGCCGCCATGCTTTTCCTCAACCAGCGCACCAAGCTGAAGGAAGACGCCATCATCGGCCTCATCTTCACCTCCTTCTTCGGCCTCGGCCTGTTCATGATCTCGCTGTCGCCGGCGGCGGTGAACATCCAGACCATCGTGCTCGGCAACATCCTCGCCGTGACGCCGGCCGATACGCTGCAGCTCGTGCTGATCGCCGGAATCTCGCTCGCCGTGCTCCTGGTGAAGTGGCGCGACTTGATGGTCGTCTTCTTCGACGAAAACCATGCGCGCTCGATCGGCATCAACCCGGACCGATTGAAAATTGTCTTCTTCACCCTGCTCAGCGCCTGCACCGTCGCCGCGCTGCAGACGGTCGGCGCCTTCCTGGTCATCGCCATGGTGATGACGCCCGGCGCCACCGCCTATCTGCTCACCGACCGCTTCCCGCGCCTCATCGGCATTAGCGTCGCCATCGGCACGTTGACCAGCTTCACCGGGGCCTATGCCAGCTACTTTCTCGACGGCGCCACGGGTGGCGTCATCGTCGTCCTGCAGACCATGATCTTCCTCGCCGCCTTTGTCTTCGCGCCGAAGCACGGCATGCTCGCCGCCCGCCGCCGGGCGCGGGCGGCCCTGCAGGAGGCGTCCGCGTCATGACCGTTATCGAGACGCTCGTCCTGCCGTTCCGCTTCCCTTTCATGCAGCAGGCCTTCGTCATAGCCGTGCTGGTCGCCGTGCCGATGGCGCTGCTGTCCTGCTTCCTCGTTCTTAAGGGCTGGTCGCTGATGGGCGATGCCGTCAGCCACGCCGTGCTGCCGGGCATCGTGCTCGCCTACATTGCCGGCCTGCCGCTCGCCGTCGGCGCCTTCGCCGCCGGCATGACCTGCGCGCTCGCCACCGGCTTTCTCAAGGAGAACAGCCGCATCAAGGAGGACACGGTGATGGGCGTCGTGTTCTCGGGCATGTTCGGCCTCGGCATCGTGCTCTACACCAAGATCCAGACCGACGTGCATCTCGACCACATCTTGTTCGGCGACATGCTCGGCGTCTCGTGGGCGGACGTCGGCGAAAGCGCCGTCATCGCGGCGATCTCCGCCGGCGCGATCCTGGTGTTCCGCCGCGACCTCCTGCTGCATGCCTTCGACCCGCAGCATGCGCAGGCCATCGGCCTTCCGGTGCGGCTGCTGCACTACGGGCTGCTCACTGTGCTGTCGTTGACCATCGTCGGCGCGCTGAAGGCCGTCGGCATCATCCTCGCCATCGCGCTGCTGATCTCGCCCGGCGCCATCGCCTTCCTGCTCGCCGGGCGCTTCCAGCGCATGCTGGCGCTATCGGTGGCGATCGCGGTGACCGCCGCCTTCCTCGGCGTCTATCTCAGCTTCTTCCTCGATTCCGCGCCGGCGCCGACCATCGTCCTCCTGCTCTCGGGAATGTTCGCGGCGGCCTTCGTCGTCTCGCGCCGGCGCATCCGCGCCGCCGAGCGGCGGACAGCCCAGCAGGTATGAGACGGCGGCGCCGGGGCACCGAAACCCGCCATGGCTTTTCTCTTTTCGACGCGCTATGCCGCGACCCGGCCGCGGCGGGTCGTAGCCCTGCGGCATGATCCGCCTTCAGGAACGATCGAGATGCCCGCCAACCGGAACCCTCGCCGATGACGACCCTCGACCAGCGCATCGTCGTCGTCGGCAGCGGCCATGCAGGCGTCGAACTCGCCGCGGCCCTCCGCCAGCACGGCCACACCGGCCCGGTGACCATCGTCGGCGACGAGCCGGACCTGCCCTACCAGCGGCCGCCGCTGTCCAAGGAGTTCCTGAAATCGAGCGCCGACGCCGGCCTGCCGCTGAAGGGCGAAGCCTTCTACGCCGCCAAGGACATCACGCTGCGTCTCGGCCGCCACGCGGCGTCGATCGACCGCGAAAGGCGCGAGCTGGAGCTCGCCGGCGGCGAGCGCCTGGCCTTCGACCATCTCGTGCTGGCGACCGGCGCCAGGAACCGCATCCCGCCGATCCCCGGCCTCGACCGTGCGCCGATGCTGGAGCTGCGCACGCTCGCCGACGCCCGCCGCCTGCACGAGCGGCTGGACACGCTCCGCCACGTCGCGGTCGTCGGCGGCGGCTTCATCGGACTGGAGGTGGCGGCGCTGCTGCGTGCTCGCGGCATCGCGGTCGACCTCGTCGAGGCGACGCCCCGGCTCATGGGCCGCGTGCTTTCGGCGAGGATGTCGGCGCATTTCCGCTTCCACCACGAGGCGCTGGGCACGCGGCTGCATTTCGAGACGCTTGTGCGCGGCGTGCACGAGGCGGCGCGCGGCTGTTCAGTCGCGCTGTCGTCGGGGGAAACGCTGGAGACGGACGCCGTGCTCGTCGCCGCCGGCGTCACGCCCAACACCGAACTCGCCCGGCGCGCCGGCCTCGAGGTCGGCAACGGCATCGTCGCCGACGCGCGGCTCGTGACCTCCGACCCCGCGATTTCGGCGATCGGCGACTGCGTCGCCTACCCGAACGTCCATGCCGGCGGCATGGCCCGGCTGGAATCGGTGCAGAACGCCGTCGACCAGGCGAAGTTCGTCGCCGCGCGGCTCTGCGGCGAGGACGGCACCTATCACGCCACGCCGTGGTTCTGGTCGAACCAGGGCAGCCAGCGCCTGCAGATCGCGGGGCTCGGTGACGGTCACGACGACGCCGTCATGCGCGGCGACCCGCTCGGCGAGAAGTTCTCGATCTTCCTCTACCGCGAAGAGAAGCTGCTGGCGGTGGAGAGCGTCAACGCCGCCGCCGACCACATGGTAGCGCGGCGCCTGATCGGCCAGGGCACGGCCGTGCCGAAGGCGCTCGCCGCCGATCTTTCCGCCGACCTGAAGGCGCTGCTCTGACGGAGCCGTCCGGCATCCGCCGCGGCCGCCCTTGACGACGGTCAAGGCGCGGCGGCGCGGCGCGGGCTCTTCTCGCCGGCGAAGGGAGCCCGACGATGAAGGCGATGGTCCTCCGCGACATCGGCAGGCCGCTGGTCCTCGAGGAGCGGCCCGATCCGCTGCCAGGGCCCGGCGAGATACGACTACGCGTCGAGGCCTGCGCCGTCTGCCGCACCGATCTCCACGTCGTCGACGGCGACCTGCCGCAGCCGCGCCTGCCGCTGGTCCCGGGCCACGAGATCGTCGGTATCGTCGATGCAGTGGGCGAGGGCGTCGATGCCGCGCGTCTCGGCCGGCGGGTCGGCGTTCCCTGGCTGGGCCACACCTGCGGCCACTGTTCATACTGCCGGTCGGGCGCGGAAAACCTCTGCGACGAGCCGCTGTTCACCGGCTACACCCGAGACGGCGGCTTCGCCACGCATGTCGTTGCCGACAGCGACTACGCCTTCGATCTCGATGCCGACGCCGAACCGGTGGCCAGGGCGCCGCTGCTCTGTGCCGGCCTGATCGGCTGGCGGGCGCTGGGCAAGGCCGGCGACGGCCGCGCCATCGGCCTCTACGGCTTCGGCGCCGCCGCGCACATCCTCACCCAGATCTGCGCCTGGCAGGGCCGAACGGTCTACGCCTTCACGCGGCCCGGCGACGAGGCCGCGCAGCGCTTCGCCCTCGATCTCGGCGCCGGCTGGGCGGGACCTTCCGACATGCCGCCGCCCGAGCCGCTCGACGCTGTGATCATCTTCGCGCCGGTCGGCGATCTCGTGCCGCTGGCGCTGCGCGCGGTGCGCAAGGGCGGCCGCGTCGTGCTCGGCGGCATCCACATGAGCGACATCCCGCGCATGCCTTATTCCATCCTGTGGGAAGAACGCTCGCTCGTCTCGGTCGCCAACCTGACCCGCGAGGACGCCCGCGCGTTCTTTCCTGCGGCCCGCGCCGCCGGCGTGACGACCCACACCACCGTCTACCCGCTGGCGCAGGCGAACGAGGCGCTGAACGACCTCAGGAACGGACGCTTCTCCGGCGCCGCGGTGCTGGTTCCGTAAGTATATACTTACAGTTTTCGCAGTGGCGAAGGCTTCTCAGGGCTTCTCCACCCGCGCCACCTGGTAGGTGTGCATGACGCCTTCGCTGGTCACCGACACGTATTCACCTGTCCGGAAGCGCTCCTCGCCGAAACGGAAGCCGACCTCGTTGTCGGCATCGCCGTCGGCGTAGTCGAAGTACCACTGCCCGCCGGGCTTGCGCCTCAGCAGGCCGATCAGATCCTCGCGGTCCGGATGGAAATGCCGGACCCGGCAGGCAGCCTGGTGCGACTTCCATTCCGCGGCGTCGATCCTGCCCTCGAGGTCGAGCGGCAGGAGCAGGTCGTAGCCTTCCTGGCGTTCGCCGCTCGGATGGCCCTTCTCCCGGGCGAGCAGCAGGCGGACGTGGCGGAACTTCGGCGTGATCGTCGCTGATGTCATGGACGTTTCCCTCGTTTTCCTTGCCCATACCGGCGCGGCGGCCGTACGCCCTTGATCCGGGTCAATTCCGAGGTTTTCCAGAGACGCAACGCCTCGCCCGACGTCCGCGCGGGGCGCCGGGTCGATCGTGATCGCGGCGGCTCAGGCGGGCTTCACCTCGATCTTCTTTTCTTTCTTCTGCGCCTCCGCGGATTTCGGCAGCTTCACGGTCAGCACGCCCTTGGAGAAGTTTGCCTCGATCTTGCCGGCATCGACGCCGTCGGGCAGCTGGAAGGACCGCTGGAATGAGCCGTAGCGCCGCTCCGACAAATGATAGTCCTTCTCGTGCTGTTCCTTCTGCTCGGTCTTCTCGCCCTTGACCGTCAGCATGTCGCCGGCGAGTTTCAGCTCGATGTCCTTCTCGTCCATGCCGGGCAGCTCGCAGGTGATCTCGAACTCGTGGTCCTTCTCGACGAGGTCGACGGCGGGCGCGATCTGCAGCGCCCCGAGCTTGGGCCATGCCATGTCGGGGCCGGCTACGCGGCCGAAGGCCCGCCAGCCGAGGGGGTGGAAGTCGTCGAAGAGCCTGTCGATCTCTTGGCGCAGGTTCTCGAAGGGCGACCAGTTGCGCGCAGCCGGAACCGCCTTGCCGCTACTCTTGACGGGTACCTTGTGGGAAGCATCGGTCATGATCATTTCTCCTGAAGGGTGCGAATGGCCCGCGCGGCATGCCGTCGGGCGGCTTTCTCCAGAGGCAGAATCGGACGGCTGCCGGTCCGAGGGACAGACCGGTCAATTCTGGCCGGCCCTGCGCTTCTCCGGAGCGATCGCATGAGAGCCGGTCCCCACTGCCGCGACATTGACGCCCGTCAATCCTGATCGCGACCTGCTTCGGCGGGGTTGACGCGGGTCATGACGGGCCGGGCCGAACCTGATATCAAGTCGCCATGCGTATCTTTGCCCTGAAAGGATCGGAGCAGATCGGCGACGTGATCGCGCGTTCGATGTGGACCGAGGTGGAGCGCCACGAAGAACGCGATTTCGAGGACGGAGAGCACAAGGCGCGGCCCCTGGTCGGCGTGCGCGGCGAGGACGTCTACGTCGTCCACATCCTCGCCGGCTCGGACGGGGCGTCGGCGAACGACAGGCTCGTCAAACTCCTGTTCTTCATTGCGGCGTGCAGGGAGAGCGGTGCGGCGCGCGTCACCGCCATCGTGCCCTACCTCGCCTATGCCCGCAAGGACCGGCAGACCAAACCTCGCGATCCCGTCACCACGCGCTACGTCGCCCAGCTCTTTGAGGCCGTCGGCACCGATTGCGTCATGGCGCTCGACGTCCACAACGTCGTCGCCTTCCAGAACGCCTTTCGCTGCCGCACGGTCCACCTCGACACGCGCCGGCTGTTCGTCCCCTCCATCCGCGCGCTGGCGGAAGGGCTGCCGGTAACGGTGTTCTCTCCCGACGGCGGCGGCGTGAAGCGCGCTCAGCTGCTCAAGGAGGCCTACGAGGCCGAGACCGGCGAGGCGGCCGGCTTCGGCTTCATGGAGAAGCGCCGCAGCGGCGGCGTGGTCTCGGGCGACCTCTTCGCCGGCGATGTCGGGGACAGGGCGGTGTTCATCGTCGACGACATGATCAGCACCGGCGGCACGATGCTGCGCGCGGCAAAAGCCTGCCGGGAGAATGGCGCCGCGCGCGTCTATGCGCTCGCCGCCCACGGCCTCTTCGGCGAAGGATCGCAGGCGCTGCTCGACGACCCGGCCGTCGATCGCGTGATCGTCACCGACACGCTGTCCTCGGCCGCGCGCGCTGCCGCCGAACGCGCGGACGGCCGCGTCGAAATCCTCCCCGTCGGGCCGCTGATCGGCGAGGCGATCCGCCGCCTGTCCGTGAACGGTTCGATCACCGACCTGCTCGGCCCTCCAGGCTGAGCGTCTCGCGTTCCGCCAGCGCGATGTAGGACAGCGCCAGTGGCCGCCATTTCTCGGGCTTGCGCACCGGAACGTCGAGGAGGTGGGCGAGGCAGAGCCGCGCCCGCAGCAGCATGCGGAACCCGCCGTAGAGCGCCATCAGCTCCGGCTCGGGCCGGCCGCCGAGCCGCGTCTCCAGCGTATCAAGCAGGATCGGGCGGATCCACCCGGCGCCGAGCACGTCGCACTCCAGGCCGAGATGGTTGACCTCGTCATGGGGGTCGACCATGCGCATGGCGCGACTGAACTCGAGGCAGTCGATGATCTGCGGCTGCTGCGACAGGCAGACATGCTCTGGCCGCAGGTCGCCGTGTCCCTCCACGATACGGCCCTCGGCGATGCGGCGCTCCATGAGCGGCCTGAGCGAGGCGATGCCGCCCTCGACCCGGTCGAGGACCTTCCCCACGCGCTCGCCAAGCCGGAAATCGCCATGCTCCAGGATCTTCCGCGTCACCTTCTGTTCCGTGACGAAGTGCTCGATCGCCGCACCGCCGTCGGCACGTTGCGGCGGCAGGCCGGCATAGAAGCCGGCGAGCAGCGCGCCGATCCGCTCGACGTCGCTGGGCTTCACCGCCCGCGCCTCGATCCGGGCGTCGAGCATGTCGTCCTGCGGCAGGCGCTCCATCTCGACCAGCCAGTCGACGACCGCGCCGTCACCGCCGATGGAGAGGGCGCCGGAAGCGCTTATCCGCAGTGGCACGACGGCCCGGTAGGTGGCCGGCGCCAGCCGCCGGTTGAGCCTCAGTTCCTCCTCGCAGAAGTGTCGGCGGCGCTCGATCGTGGTGAAGTCGAGGAAGGGGCGCTTGAGCGGCTTCTTCAGCTTGTAGACGTGCGGCCCGGTGAGGAAGACCCACGACATGTGCGTCTCCTTCACCTCGACACGCTCCGTGCCGCCGGCATAGGTCGCCGGGTCGCCGAGGAAACGCACTTTTTCGGCAAGTTCGACCATCGGCGGGGATCGGTCCTTCTCCGTTCGGCGAGGAGACAGTCCCGCAGGACGGCAGCCGATTCAACCGCGTTCCGTGCGAAAAGACGCGCGGTGCCGCAGTACCGCCTCCGCCGAAGGGGCGGGAGCGTGACGGCCCGCACCGCGACGATGCGTCTCCTCTAGTGGCCCGACGTCTCCCGCTTGCGCTCGAGCAGCAGCCGTCCGGCGGCGTCGAATGCCTCATGGACGGCGAGCGCTACGTTTTCGGAGGCCTCCCCGTAGTCGACGCTGCGCGTGACGTCTATGTCCGGACCGGGGACTTCGACCTTCAGATGGACCTTGAAAGTGCGCCCGCCCGGCTTCTTCCTCTGCGGCGCCTCGATCACCACTTCGCAGCCTATGATCCGCGGAAATATCTTCTCCAGTTCGCCGATGCGGCGCCGGACATGGTCTTCGATTGCCGCCGAGGGCTCGATGTTGCGGAACGCGATCCTGGGTTCGCTCTGCATGTCCTGTCATCCTTCTCAACGCGCCGCGGGCGCAAAGGTCCCGCGACATCACCGGTTCCGGTTTCGTCGCCTTGTCCGAAAAACCTGCCCCTCGCCCGCAGAACCGCACGTAGCCCGCCCACGGGCCGCGGGCGCATATCGAGGCGACGAAACCGTTCCAGACTACGCGGCCGCTCGTCCCGACGTCCTTGACGCGGCTCAATCAACTGGCGGCCGGGCGTTGCCGACGAGGTCGGAGATCACGCCGACGACCTCGGCGAGCGGGCGTCCGGCATCGATGTGGGCCCAGGCCATCTCGCCGATGTCGCGGGCGAGCTGTCGCTCGAGCACGGCCGGCGTGGCGTCCGACGGCCCGCCGACGCGGCCGGTCACGCGGTCGCGAAGCCGCGCGGCTTCGGTCTCCAGCCAGATGCCATGGAAGGGAGCGCCCGCGGCGTGGGCGGCGGCCTCGACGAGAGCGCGGTTGCCGGGCTTGTCGAAGACGGCGTCGACCACCACGCTTCCGCCGGCGCGAACGATGGCCTCGGCCCGCTCCGACAAGGTCCTGTAGACGCGCGCCGAGACTTCCGGGACATAGGCGGAGTCGGGAAGACGGGTCTCGGCCGAAACACCGAAGAGGTTCTTGCGGATGCGGTCGCTCTCGACGATGCGGGCGCCTGGCGGCGCTCCGACCGAGGGGGCGAGCGCCTCGGCAACCGTCGTCTTTCCCGAACCAGAGAGCCCGCCGATGGCGACGAGGCCCCCTTGCGCGGGGTGCAGCAGCGCCCGTGCCAGCTCGAAATAGGATCGGGCCGCCTCGGCGAGATGCGCGCCGCCGCCGGCCGTTTCCGCGGCCTGGGTCGCCGTCACATGGGCGCGGACGGCGGCGCGCACCGCCATGAAGAAGGGCAGGAGCACGAATCCGTCCTCGTCGCCGGTCTCGTCGAGATAGCGGTTCATGGCGAGGTTGGCGAAGCCCGGCAGGTCACGGTGCCAGAGGTCCATGAGCAGGAAGGCGAAATCGTAGAGCACGTCGACGGTGGCGATGCGGTCGTTGAACTCGATGCAGTCGAACAGCCGCGGCCTGCCGCCGAACAGGCAGATGTTGCGCAGGTGCAGGTCGCCATGGCAGCGCCGGATCTTCCCCTCCCCGGCGCGGCGGTCGAGCAGCGGCGCTGCCCGCCCCAGCGCCTGGCGGAAGGCGCGGTTGAAATTTTCTGCCTCGGCGGGCGAAAAGACCTTGCTGGTGGCGAAGCCCGCCTCGTTGACGTCGAGCACGCCGGCCATGTTCGCCGAACCCTTCTCGGCGGGCACCGCCGGCGCGTCGCGGTGGAAGAGCGCGATCATGTGCGACACCTCCTCCATCTGCCGCGCGCTCAGGCGGCCGTCGGCAGCCATGCTGTCGAAGAGACAGTCCTGCCCGAAGCGGACCATCTCGACGACCGCGTCGACCAGTTCGCCTTCGCCGTCGAAGCTCGGCCGGCCCTCGGCGTTGCGGCGGATCTCGCGCGCGCCGAGATACAGGCCCGGCGCGGTGGGGGAGTTCAGCTCGACCTCTTTCCTGCAGGCGGCGAGGCGGAGCCCGGCATTCGAGAAATCGACATAGGGCAGCTTCACGGCACGCTTCAGCTTGAAGGCGCGGCCGCCGACCAGGAAGATCAGCGAGATGTGCGTTTCCATCACCTCGACCGGGCCGTCCTCGCCATGCGTGGACGGCCGGCTGAGATAGGCGACGACGGCTGACTGGTCCTCGACGATCATCCGGGTTCCTTCGCTACGGCCGATGCCGGCGACTCCACCGACGATATGCCGCGAAACTAGAGTCGGTTCCGCCTGGAGGCCTTGAGGCGTGTCAAATATGGCATCGCGAGGACGGGTCGATGAAGCGGCGACGACCCGCCGCCGGCTACTTCTCCACGTCGACCGTCCGTCGACCGGCGATCGTGCGGCGAACCTCCGATCCGGCGTCTGCGACGTGCCGGTAGCTGCGCAGGCCGACGATGCCGTCGTCGAAGTCGAACTCCTCCCTGCCGGACAGGGCGACGAGCCGGTTCCACTGCACCACCTCGAAGTTCTGCGCGTCGATGATGCGGATCACGCCGCGGCGCGCCATGGCGCGGATCGTGCGGCTGATCGATTCCACCGTCGTGCCGAGATAGGTCGCCATGTCGCGGCGGCCGATCGGGACCGAGACATGCGGACCCGGCATCCATTCGTCCGACGCCATCTTCATCATGCGGCGGCGCACGATGATCAGGAACGCGGCGACGCGCTCCAGCACGGTCTGGCATCCGAGCAGGACCATCCAGTCGCGGGCGGCGTCCAGTTCGTCGAGCGTGCTCAACAGGACTTCGTGCTCGACGTCGGGATTGGCGACGAGCAGCGCCTCGAAGGCGCCGCGGTCGAAGCAGCACAGCTCGACGTCGGTCGCCGCCTCGATCGCGTAGCGAGAGTGCGAGGCGAAGACCCTGCCGAACATGTCGGAGGGGAACAGCAGTCCGACGATCTGCTGGCGCCCGTCGGCCATCGTCCTGACCATGCGCAGCACGCCGCGGACGACATTGCCGACGATGCCGGCCTCCTCGGCTTCGCCGACGATGGTCTCGCCGGCAGAAAAGGTACGGCGGTGGGAGATACGGTTCAGTTCCGGCCTGATCCTGCCGCCTGCCGCGGCGCAGACGGACCGATGCTGGATCGGACAGAGATCGCATTTCTGGGGCAGTTGAACGTGCGATCCTGTCCGCATCCGGCGGTCCTTTCTGCCCTCTCAGGGCGCCTGCGTCTGCGCGCCCGGCGCCTCGCCGAGGGGAACGCGCCCGACGTCGAGCACTGCGAGCGCCTCGCGCAGTTCGACCGACGGCATCCGGGTCAGGTCCCTCGCGACTTCCCTGATGGTAACGCTGCGCAACGCGTTGGTGAAGGCATGGCGGAGATCGCCCAGCATTCTCGGCGCCGCGACCACCGCGAGCCGGTCGAAATCGCCGGCGCGCCGGTGGCTGTCGAGCACCTCGCTCAGGAGGCTGGCGAAGGCCCGCTCATCCTCGCGCACCGGATCGGAGCGGTACTCCATCGAGGAGCGGCGGGCGCCCTCGGAGGCGAAGCTGCGACCCGACTTGTCGGCCATGATTTCGCGCAACTGGCGCTGCTCGGCGCGAAAGACCAGCTCTTCCCGGGCTTCGTCGGACCCGGACTTGCGAAACGGGTCGCGCAGGATCCGCGCACGTGATCCGTCCGCTATAAGAACCCATACTCTGGGGGTCTTCATCGCACCTCTCCCCGGTCGAACTCGTCGGCGAAACAATGTCAGCCGCCGGCCCGGAAGGTGTTGATCGGGATCAATGAAGCCGGCCAACGAAAGCCTAGGTAAGGGCGGCCCCGCCGGCTGCCCGGACCAAGGTCCAGGCGTGTCGCGAGCGGTTCCAGCACCCGGAGACCGACCATGCCCAAGCACCCCGCACCCGCCCAGCCGGATCCTTTTGCCATCAACGCCCCGATGGTCGCCAACGCGCAGAAATTCCTGTTCTCGATGGCCCGCCTGCAGGCGCAAGGTTACAAGGCGATGATGCGCTACCAGATCGAGGCGCTGTCGTTCCTGAAGCATCGCTGCGAGCAGGACACCAAGCTGGCCGACGACCTTGCCGCCTCCACCGACTTCAGCGATGCCTTCGACGTCTATTCAGGCTTCGTCCAGAACGCCGTCACGGAATATTCATCCGAGACCGGCAAGATGGCCAGTATCGGTTCCCGGATCGCGTCGGAAACCGCCCGGCGCGTGCGCCAGGAAGCCGACGCGGCGATCGAGGACATGGCGGCCCAGACCGTCGCTTGATGCCGCTGCCTGATGGCGCCGGCGCGCCGCCGTCCGGGAACGCGGCATGACGAAGGTGCGCATGGACAGGCGATTGCCCAAGACGAAGAGCCGCAACCCAGTCGTCGGCCGCGACACCGCGCGGTCGGTCGCCCCGGGACGACGGCAGCCGGCTCCTGCGGCAAAGCCGGGATCCGCCGCTGGCGCGGCCTCCGGCGACGCTGGGGAGAGCGAATACCGCGTCGCCGATCGGCTGTTCCACGCGGCGATCGCGTCGGCGACCGGCGGATTGTCTCCGATCAGCATCGCCGAGGCGTGGCACGACTGGATGCTCAACCTCGCCATTTCGCCCGGCAAGCAGCAGGAGTTGCTGGCGAAGGCGATCGAGAAGAATGCACGCATGCAGCGCTTCCTCGCGGGCTGCGCCACCTCGCGCGAGGCGCCGCCGGTGATCGCGCCGCTGCCGCAGGACCGGCGCTTCCGCGATGCCGCCTGGCAGGCGTTCCCGTTCAATCTGCTGCAGCAGTCCTTCCTGCTCTCCCAGCAATGGTGGCACAACGCCACGACGGGCGTGCCCGGGGTCAGCGCCCAGCACGAGCGCGTGGTGGAGTTCCACAGCCGGCAGTTCCTCGACATGCTGTCGCCGTCGAACTTCCTGGCGGTGAACCCGGAAATCCTCCAGCGTACGGTGCGCGAAGGCGGCGCCAACCTGGTCCGCGGAATGGACAATCTGGTCGAGGACTGGAAGCGGCTCAGCCGCGGCGAGCGGCCTTTCGGGACGGAGGGCTTCTCCGTCGGCGAGACGCTGGCCGTGACGCCGGGCGACGTCATCTTCCGCAACGAGCTGATCGAGCTGATCCAGTACCGGCCTTCGACCGGGACCGTCAGGCCCGAGCCGGTGCTGATCGTGCCGGCCTGGATCATGAAGTACTACATCCTCGACCTGTCGCCGCAGAACTCGCTGATCCGCCACCTCGTGGCGGAAGGATTCACGGTGTTGTGCGTCTCCTGGCGCAACCCCGGGCCCGAGCATCGCGACCTGACTCTGGACGACTACCGGCACATGGGCGTCATGGCCGCCGTCGACGCCGCGGCAGCGGTCTCGGGCGGCGAGAAGATCCACGCGGTCGGCTACTGTCTCGGCGGGACGCTCCTGTCGATCGCCGCCGCCGCCATGGCGCGCGACGGCGACGAGCGGCTGAAGAGCGTGTCGCTGTTCGCCGCCCAGGTGGACTTCGAGGAGCCGGGCGAGCTCGGCCTGTTCATCGACGAAAGCCAGGTCGCCTTCCTCGAGGACATGATGTGGCAGGAGGGTTACCTCGACCAGCGGCAGATGGCCGGCGCCTTCCAGATGATCCGCTCGCAGGACCTCGTCTGGTCGCGGCTGATCGGCGAGTACCTGATGGGCGAGCGGCCGCAGATGACCGACCTGATGGCGTGGAACGCCGACGCCACGCGCATGCCCTACCGCATGCATTCGCAGTACCTGCGCTCGCTGTTCCTGCACAACGACCTCGCGCAGGGCCGCTTCACCGTCGACGGCCGGCCCATCCACATCGAGGACATCGCTGCGCCGGTCTTCGCCGTCGGCACGGTCACCGACCACGTGGCGCCGTGGCGCTCGGTGTTCAAGCTGGTCCACATCCTCGATACCGACGTCGACTTCGTGCTGACGAGTGGCGGGCACAATGCCGGGATCGTCGCCGAGCCCGGCAATCCGCGGCGGACCTACCGGCTGCTGGAATACCGGCATGGCACGCCGCACCCCGCGCCCGACGGCTGGATGAAGACCGCCGAGGAGCATCCCGGCTCCTGGTGGCCGGCCTGGTTCGCCTGGCTGGCCAGGCGTTCGGGCGAAGCGACGGTGCCCGGTCGCGCGGCCGGCGGCGG
The DNA here is from genome assembly GCA_937958475.1 of uncultured Mesorhizobium sp. Classification (GTDB taxonomy): domain Bacteria; phylum Pseudomonadota; class Alphaproteobacteria; order Rhizobiales; family Rhizobiaceae; genus DUSC01. Next base: position 40,304 of record CALFXR010000035.1, read on the forward strand.
GCTTCCCTCCTACCGCTCGATTGCCGACGCGCCCGGCACCTACGTCCTGCAGCCCTGAGGCCGACCGGTCACTCGGCCGCCGTTCCGTCCCTCACCTCGACGAGGCTGCCTTCCTCGACCTTGTCGCTCGGATGCAGTACGACGCGCTCGCCGACCGTGAGGCCCCCGGTGACTTCGGCGACCTCGTCGTTCATGTGGTCGACTTCGACGACGGTGCGCTTCAGCCTGTCGCCTTCGACGACGAAGACGCTCCACCGGCTGCCCTCGCGGAACAGGGCGCCGACCGGCACCTGGAGGCAGGCTTCGCATTCCCACACGACCATCTCGGCGAAGACGCGGAAGCCGTGGCCTAGCCGCGCGTCGCTCTCCTCGAGATCGAGGACGGCATTGACGCGCTGTTCCTCGATGCCGAGCGCCGAGACCTTGGTGAAGGCGGCGGGATCGATGCGGCGGACGCGGGCGGCGAGAGGCCGCGCGCCGCCCCAGTCGGTGACCGACGCGCGCGTGCCCGGTCCGATCGCCACGGCGTCGGCGGAGAGCAGGTCGACGACCACTTCCAGGTCGCTCGTGTCGCCGATCTCGGCGATCTTGGTGCCGACGGCCACGGCCTGCTCGCTGCGTGCCAGAACGGCGAGCACGGTGCCGTCGACCGGCGCGGTCAGGTTGACGCAGCAGGTGCCGTTGGCGGTGCCCGGAGCGGGCTGGAGGAGCCGCGCCTCGGTGCTGGCGAGTTCGGCCTTGCGCACCTCGATGGTCGCCCGTGCGGCATCGACAGCCGCCTTCTGGATCTCGACCTGGCTGGCGTAGCGCTGCAGCGCGCTTTCCGAGATGATGCCGGGGGCGAACAGCTTCAGCGCCCGGTCGAGTTCGTCCTGGGCGAGCCGCAGCGCGGTCGTGGCGCGCGCCAGCTCGATCTCGGCGATGCCGACGGCCGCCCGCGCGGCGTCGCGCGCGGCGAGGAGTTCCGCCTCGGTGCGGCGGTCGATCAGCGGCGGATCGAGCGGCCGGATCGAGGCGACGACGGTGATGCCGGCGCGCAGCCTGTCGCCTTCCTTGATCACCGTGCGCGTCAGGTGGCCGGCGATGGGTGCGGAGATCGCGTAGACCTCGCGGACCCGGGTGGTGCCCTCCTCGCGGATCGTCACGCGCATCGGCGCTTCGGCCACCGCGGCGACGTCGATCAGCGCCGGCTGCTCGCGCAGCGCGTAAGCGAAGCCGGCGACGACGGCCAGTCCGGCGGCCGCATAGGCCAGGCGCTTCAGCCACACCGTGTTCATCGGACTACTCCCTTGTCTTCAGGACCCTGACCAGGTCGAGATGGTCGATCCGCCGGCGGACGATCATCGCCGACACCGCCGCGACCGCGACGACGACGAGGCTGGAAAAGGCGAAGGTCGACATGTTGATGACGAACGGAACGCGGAACAGGTCGCTTTCGAAGCCCTTCACCACCGACCACGAGAACAGGTAGCCGAACAGCCAGCCGAGCGGCTGCGCCAGCAGTACCATGACGCCGAGTTCGGTGATCAGCACGCCCGACACCTCGCCGCGGGTGAAGCCGAAGACGCGCAGGCTGGCGAGTTCGCGCGCCCGCTCCGACAGCTGGATACGCGCCGAATTGTAGACGACGCCGAAGGTGATGATGATGGCGAGCGCCGTGTAGACCGTGGTCATGATCGTGATGTTCTGCTCGATCGTCTCGCGGAAGCGCTGCCGGGAGGCGTCCTGGAGGGCGATGGAAGCCACGGCCGGCGTCTCCTTGACGGCGCGATAGAGATCCGCGAGGCTCGAGGTGTCGACCGAAATGCGCGCCCCGGAAACACGCGGGCCGTCGCCGAGCAGGCGGTCGAGCGCGTCGGAGCGCATGGTGACGGCCAGCCCGACGAAGCTCTGCACGATCGCCGTCACCGGCACCGTCTCGATGCGATGGTCCTTCTGCAGCAGCTCGACCTCGACCTTGTCGCCGACGCGGAGCGCAAGCAGCATGGCGACGCGTTCCGAGACGAGCAGGCCGACCGCCGGCGGTTCGACGGGCTTCAGGTCGATGTCGAGGATGCGGCCGAGGTCGGCGCCGTCGGGAACCGTCGAGATCGCCAGCCGCCGCTCGCGGTGGCCGTTGCGCAGGATCACTCCGGTCGATCGGTACGGCTCGGCGCGCATGACGCCGGGCAGCCGTTCGATGGCGGCCATCGCGCGCGGCGACAGGTCCTGGCCGAAGGTGATCGTGGCGTCCTGGCGCTCGACCTGGAAGAAGATGGTGTCGATCATGAAGTCGATGGAATCGAAGGAAAACAGTGCCGTCACCAGGAGCGCGACCGACATCGCGGTGCCGATCGTCGTCAGCAGCGTCCGCACCGGCCAGCGCACCAGGTGCCGCAGCGCCATGACGGTGAGCTGGGAGAGAAAGCGCAGGTAGGCGGCGCCTCCGGCGAAGAAGGTGCGATAGCGGGTCGGCGCCGGCGGCTGCATGGCCACCGCCGCGGGCAGGGTGACGACGCTCCAGATGGCGCGGGCCGCACCCGCCAGCGCCGCCACCACGGTGACGCCGCCGGCGATGACGTAGAGGTCGAGGCTCTGACGGAAGATGAGGAAGGGGAAGGAGAAGAACTCGGCGTAGAGCCGGGTCAGGCTGCGCCCCATCCAGTTGCCCGAAAGCGCCCCGATGGCCAGCCCGATCGCGACGATGAGCAGTGTCAGCTTGGCATAGTGCCAGGCGATCGCGAGCGGACCGAAGCCGATCGCCTTGAGCAGCCCGATCTGCTCGCGCTCCAGCGTAATCAGCCGCGACAGGATCATGTTGACCAGGAAGGCGGCGACGAACAGGAACACCGGCGGGATCACCGCCGCCATGGCGCGCAGCTGGATCAGCTCGTTGTCGAGGAAGGCGTGCGATGTCTGGTCCGTGCGGTCGTGCGCGCCCGACCCGCCATAGGGCTGGAGGATGCGGTCGAGATCGTCGACGATGACCCGCAAATTGGCGCCGCGCTGGGTCCTCACCGCCAGGTCGTTGAAGGCGCCGTTCATCTCGAACAGGCCGGCGAGCGCTGTACGCGACATGAAGAAGACGCCGAAGCGGCGCGGATCGGGCATCATGTCGCCGGGGCCGATCGAGTAGATGTACTCGGGCGACAGCACGATGCCGGTGACGGTGAGCGCCTGCCGGCGGCCGTTCATCAGCGCGGTGAAGGTGCTGCCCGGCTCCATCCGGTGCGCGAGGGCGAACGGTTCGGTGACGGCGACCTCGCCGGGACGGCCCGGCTCCGGCAGTCGGCCGGTACGCAGGTAGAGGCGGTTGACAGCCGGTTCGCCGCGGTCGGGAACGGAAACGGCGATGCCTGTGGCCGGCTCGGCCATGCCCGGCATGTCGAGGAGCACCGGCCTGACCACCCTGAGCTCCACCCCGCTGACGCCGGGCAACCTTGCGATGCGTTCGCGCAGGTGCAGCGGCGCTCGCGTCGCCGAGGCGAAGACGCTGCCGAAGCGGTAGCGCTCGTAGAAGGCGGTGCGCGTCTCCTCCAGCGAGCGGTAGGCGCCGACGGCGATGACGATCGTGGCGACGCCGCAGGCCATCACCAGGGCGATCGCCAGGACCTGCGCCCACATGCGCACCACGTCGCGGACCAATTTTCGGTCGAGCATCGACATCGCGCTACCAGACGACCTCCGACGGCTTGGCGCGATGCTCGTTGACCTGCGCCTCGGCGATGCGCCCGTCGTGGAAGGAGAACACCCGGTGGGCAATCTGCCGGATCGAGGCGTTGTGGGTGATGATGGCCATGGTCGTGCCGAGCTCGGTGTTGACCCTGGACAGGGCCTCGAGGACGAGGATGCCGGTCTTCGAATCCAGCGCGCCGGTCGGCTCGTCGCAGAGCATCACCTCCGGCCGCTTGACGATGGCGCGGGCGATGGCGACGCGCTGCTGCTCGCCGCCGGACATCTGCGCCGGGAAGTGTGCCATGCGCTCCTTGAGCCCGACCATCTCCAGCGCCTCGCCCGGGTCCATCGGATTCCGGGAGATCTCGGTGACGAGCGAGACGTTCTCCCAGGCGGTCAGACTGGGGATCAGGTTGTAGAACTGAAAGATGAAGCCGACATGGTCGCGGCGGTAGCGCGTCAGCTGGTTCTCGCTGCAGGCGGTCAGGTCGGTGTCGCGGAAGCGGACGGTGCCGCTGCTCGCCTTGTCGAGCCCGCCCATGATGTTGAGCAGGGTCGACTTGCCGCTGCCCGACGGCCCGAGGAAGACCGCCATCTCGCCCTCGAACAGTTCGAGATCGACGCCGCGCAACGCCCAGATCTCGACGTCGCCGGAGCGGTAGACCTTGGTCAGGGCTTCGGCCACAAAGATCGGCGGGGTCATTCCGCTCTCCAGTGAAGGCGCCTGTCTATCCGAACGCGGAAGAGCACACTTTGACAGGCGTCAAGAAAGGCGGCAACGGCGGGGGCCGTGGTTGCAGCTCACCAGGCCGCCGGCCCCACTCTCACCCCTCCCGCCGCTTGGCGGTCAGCGCTGCCTTGCGGGCGAGATGCGCCGCCTTCATCAGCTCGACCACCTCGTCGTGCGCGAGTTCGGGGAAGTCGCGGTAGTGGAAGCTCAGCGCGCGGAAACGGCCCGGGCGGCTCAGGCAGACGATGCGGTCGGCTTCCGGCGCCAGTTCGTCGGCCACCTCGGCGGGAGCGACCGGCACGGCGAGCACGACCGCGCCCGGCTCGCGGCGGCGCAGCGCACGCAGCGCCATCTTGACGGTCGTGCCGGTGGCGATGCCGTCGTCGACGAGGATGACGGTCTTGCCCCTGACCGACAGCTGACGGCGGCGGTTGGCGTAGGCGGCGCGCCCCGTGTCCGATTCCGGCCGGTTTTCCGTGATCAGCAGGCGCAACGTGTCATCGTCGAGGCCGTACGCCTCGATGATCTCGCGGTTGATGACGACGTCCGGCGGCGTGCCGTCGACGATCGCGGCGACGCAGAGTTCCGGATTGCCGGGCGCCGCGACCTTGCGCACCAGCAGAAGGTCGATCGGCGCCTCCAGCGCCCGCGCCACCTCGACAGCGACCGGCACGCCGCCGGGCGGCAGGGCGAGCACGACTGGATCGGGCAGGTCGAGCCGCTTCAGCTCGGCCGCCAGTTCCCGGCCGGCATGGCTGCGGTCGCGGAACATCGCCGTCATCCGTCAGTGCTCCGGCCAGAGCATGCGCAGCGACTTGCGCATCGAGGCGCGCACCTGGTCGATCTCGCCGCTGGAGACATGACGGTCGAGCAGCCGGAACGCCGCGGCGATCGCGGCCTCGGTGTCGTAGATGGGATCGTCGGTGAAGGCGGCGTCGATGCGTGCGATGAAGTCGGCCTTGCTGCGCTCGGCGGTCGACCCCCCGGTGGGGCTCCAGCCCTCGAAGTAGACGCCGCGAACGAGGAGCGGCAGCTGCGCGGCGAGGTCGGCCATCTCGTCGGGCTGCAACCAGTCGCGCAGCGCGTGGAGGACCGAACGGAGAAGCCGGTATGCCCGCCGCTCGTTCCAGCCGAGGTCGGCGCAGAGTTCGTTGACCCATCGCTGCGCCTGCTCCGCCGCGTGGGCAAAGGAGTGGATGGTGGTCGCGGTCATGCCAGCCTCCTCGTTGTCGTGAAAGCGCCATAGCAGCCACGATGAGCCTTGCGCGCATTGCGCGGGATCAACGGCGACGATTGACACCCGTCAAGGAAGCGGGGCGGATAGGTTCCTAGACAACGTGCGAAGGCCGAGGCAGGGCGCCGGCCGCGCTGCCGCCGACACCGGGACCGAGAATGACGCCTGCCGGATTGCCAGAAACGACCGCGGACCGGCCATCTGCGGATGATGGGGGTCTGTCGTCCGTCGAAGCGGCGACGAGGCTCGCGGCGACTGGGCCGAACGCGCTTCCCGACGTGCCGGGACCGTCGCTTCTCGTCCTGTTCCTGAAGCAGTTCCTCAGCCCGCTGATTTATCTCCTGCTCGCTGCGGCGCTGGTTTCCGTGTTCCTCGGCGACCTCGAGGACGCGGCATTCATCGCGGTGGTGCTTCTCGCCAACGGCGTCATCGGGACGGTGCAGGAGTATTCGGCCGGCCGCGCCGCGGCGGCGCTGCGCGAGTTGCAGGCGCCGAAGGCGACGGTGCTGCGCGACGGCGCGCCGGTCGAGATAGACGCCCGCGAGATCGTGCCCGGCGATCTCGTCCTCCTCGAAGCCGGCGTCCGCGTGCCGGCGGACCTCGCGCTCGTCGCGGCGCAGGACCTGCGCAGCGACGAATCCCTTCTCACCGGCGAATCGGCGCCCGTGGTCAAGCATGCCGGCGGCGCGGGACGCCCCGATGCGGCGCGGACCGTCCGCGCCTTCGCCGGGACCGCGATCACGCGCGGGCGCGGCAGGGGTATCGTGACCGCCACGGGCCTGTCGACCGAGATCGGCAGGATCGCCAGCCAGATCGGCGCCGAAATGCCCGCCCGGCCGCCGCTGATGGTGAGGCTCGAACGCTTCGCGCGGATGATCGCGGTGGCCGTCGGCGTTTCCGTCCTCTTCCTCTTCGCCGTCGGGCTGCTCCGCGAGATGGCGCCGCGCGACCTCTTCCTGATGTCGGTCGGCCTTGCGGTCAGCGCCATTCCCGAGGGCCTGCCGGTGGCCATCTCGATCGTGCTGGCAATCGGCATGCGGCGCATGGCCGGCGTCAACGTCATCGTCCGCCGTATGGCGGCTGTGGAGTCGCTCGGCTCGTGCACGATGATCGCCACCGACAAGACGGGCACGCTGACGCTCAACGAGCTGACTGCGACGGAAATCCGCCTGCCGAACGGCATCGCGCTCTCGCTGGGGCCCGGCAGCCGGGAAAGCGCAGGCGTCGACGGTCCGGACGGCGCGGACGGGCGCGGCGAAGCCGCCATGCTGCTGCGCGCCGCCGCCCTGCCCAACGAGGCGCGGCTCGTGGCCGACGGCGACGGCTGGAAGGGGATCGGCGATACGGTCGACATCGCCCTGCTCGCCGCGGCGCGCAAGGGCGGCGTCATTCGCGAGGAGGTGCATGCGGCGCTGCCCGAGGTGGGTCGCATCCCCTACGAGCCGGACCGTCGCTATGCCGCGTCCTTCCATCGGGCCGAGGAGAAGGTGCGGATCTTCGTCAAGGGTGCGCCCGAGACGCTGATCGCCATGGCCGACCGCATGGACCGCGAGGGCCGCGTGGTTCCGATCGACCGTGCCGCACTGATCGCGCAGAAGGACGAGATGGCGGCGCGCGGGCTGCGCGTGCTCGCCTTCGCCGAGGGCGAGATCGCCGCCGACGCGAACGGGACCTACGGTCACCATCAGCTGGTCGACTTGAAGTTCCTCGGCCTCGTCGGCATGGAGGATCCGGTCAGGCCGGAGGTGCCGGCGGCGATCGCCGCTTGCCGTGCCGCCGGGATCGGCGTCGTCATGGTCACCGGCGACGATCCGAAGACCGCCTGCCGCATCGCCGAGGAGGCGGGCATCGCATTTTCGCCCGAGGCGGTCGCCACGGGTGAGGACGTCGCCGCCGCCGAGCGCGAAGGCCCGCACGCGATCGACGCGCTGACCGCGCGGGCGCGCATCTATGCCCGCGTCGAGCCGGTGCAGAAGCTCGCCATCGTCCAGTCGCTGGCGCGCAACGGACATTTCGTCGCCGTCACCGGCGACGGCGTCAACGACGCGCCGGCCCTCAAGAACGCCCATGTCGGGGTGGCCATGGGCAGGAAGGGAACCGACGTCGCCAAGGAGAGCGCGGCGATCATTCTCACCGACGACAATTTCGCCTCGATCGTCAGCGGCATCCGCGAGGGCCGCGTCGCCTACAACAACATCCGCAAGATCGTCTTCATGACCACCTCCACCGGCGCGGCGGAGGTAGCGCTGTTCCTGCTGGCGCTGCCCTTCGGCCTGCCCATGCCGCTCCTGCCGGTGCAGCTTCTCTGGCTGAACCTTGTGACCAACGGTATCCAGGACGTCGCGCTGGCGGCGGAGAAGGCGGAGGGCGACGAACTCGCCTACCCGCCGCGGCGGCCGTCGGAGCCTCTCTTCGACCGGCTGATGATTGCCCGCGTGCTGTCGTCGACGCTGGTGATGGGCGTCGGCGGCTTCGCGCTGTTCGCCTGGCTGCTCGATGCGGGCTATACGGTCGACGCGGCGCGCAACATGCTGCTGCTTACGTTCGTGCTGTTCGAGAATTTCCAGACCTTCAACAGCCGCTCGGAGCACAACTCGGTGTTCCGCCAGAGCCTGCGGGCAAATCCGCTGCTCGTCTTCGGCGTCATCGGCGCTCAGGCGCTCCACATTGCGGCCATGTACGCGCCGTTTCTGTCCGACACGCTGTCGCTGGCACCGGTGAGCCTCGACGAATGGAGCCTGCTGCTGGTTGCCGCGTCAGCCCTGCTGGTGACGATGGAAGTGCAGAAATGGATCGGCCGGCGCCGCCGAAGCGCCGGCGGGGCGAAGGATCGCGCTTAGGCCCGGAGCGGCTTCGGCCGGTTCAGCCGACGAAGGCGCGCTCGACGACGAAATCGCCGGGATTGCTCAGCGAGCCCTCGCGGAAGCCCAGTCCCTCGACGATCGTCTTGACGTCCTTGGTGAACTCCAGCGAGCCGCAGATCATCACGCGGTCGGTCTTCGCATCGAGCGGCGCGACGCCCAGATCCTCGAACAGCTTGCCGTTCTCGATCAGGCGAGTGATGCGGCCCATGCGCGGCGAGATCTCGCGCGTCGTCGTCGCGTAGTGGGTGAGCCGGCCCGCGGCGACCTCGCCGATCAGCGGGTCGTTCGCCGCTTGGTCGAACAGTTCCTCGCCGTAGCGCAACTCGGCGCTCTCGCGGCAGGTATGGGTGAGATAGACGTGGCCGAACTTGTCATAGGTATCGGGGTCCCGCACCAGGCTGGCGAAGGGCGCGATGCCGGTGCCGGTGGAGAACATGAACAGCCGCTCGCCGGGCGTCAGCGCGTCGACGACCAGCGTGCCGGTCGACTTCTGCCGCATCAGGATCGTGTCGCCGGGCTGGATCTTCTGCAGCTCGGAGGTCAGCGGGCCGTCGGGGACCTTGATCGAGAAGAACTCGAGCTGGTCGTCCCAGGCGGGGCTGGCGATCGAATAGGCGCGGAACACCGGCTTCTCGGCATTGGGCAGGCCGATCATGACGAACTCGCCCGAGCGGAAGCGGAACGACTGCGGCCGGGTGATGCGGAAGGAGAACAGCCGGTCGGTGTAGTGATGCACCGAGACCACGGTCTCCGCATGGCAGTTGGCCGGGATCGGGAAGGGGACGGGCTCGACCTCGTCGAGTGCGGTTACAGCGGTCTGCATGGCGATCTGTCCTCTGCAACGATCAAGGCCGATCCCGCCGCTCGGGGGGTGCTTCTCGCGCGGCGGCCAAGGCTTCATGCGTGGATGCTTGAGTCCGTGATTTATTAGTATACAAATGAATAGATGGTCAATCTCGGGCCGGGAAACACCATTCCAAACAACGATGTGACGTTAGGTCGCGGATATCGGGAAACGCGCATGGGGGAGAACGAACGCGCCGGCGCCGTGGTGGCGGGGATCGACGTCGGCGGTACCTTCACCGACCTGATCCTGATCGACGGCCGTGACGGCGGGCGGGTGCGCATCGCCAAGACGCCGACCACCCCGGACAACCAGGCGCACGGCGTCGTCGCCGCGCTCGCCGAAGCCGGCGCGTCACCGGCCGGGATCGACCTCATCGTCCACGGCACGACGACGACGACCAACGCCGTCCTTGAACGCCGTCTGGCGCGCACGGGCATGATCACCACGAAGGGTTTCCGCGACGTCATCGAGCTCGGCCGGCGGACGCGGCCGCAGGCCTACGGCATGACCGGCAGTTTCGTGCCGGTGATCCCGCGCGATCTGAGGCTCGAGGTCGATGAGCGCATGGAGGCCTCCGGCGCGGTGCGCCGGCCGCTCGACGAGGCGGGCGTCCGCGCCGCCGTCGCCGCCCTTCTCGACAAGGGCTGCGAGGCGCTGGTCATCCACTTCCTCCACGCCTACGCCAACCCGGCGCACGAGCGGCGCGCGGCCGGGATCGCCGCCGAGCTCTGGCCGAACGGCTACATCACCACCGGTCATTCGCTGCTGTCGGAAGCGCGCGAGTTCGAGCGCGGCGTCACCGCGGCGGTCAACGCCTCCGTGCAGCCGATCCTCGAACGCTACGTCGCCCGCCTGCGCAGCGAGCTGGAGGCGCTCGGCTACCGCCGCGACTTCCTCATCATGAACGGCAATGGCGGCATGATCTCGGCACGCTTCGTCGCCCGCGAGGCGGCCAAGACCGTGATGTCGGGCCCGGCCTCGGGCGTCATCGCCGCGGCCTATACCGGCCGGCGCGCCGGCTATCCCGACCTCGTCACCTACGACATGGGCGGCACGTCGACCGACGTGGCGCTGATCCGCAACGCCGAACCGGCGGTCTCTAACGAGACCGAGATCGAGTACGCGATGCCGATCCACGTGCCGATGGTCGACGTGCACACGGTGGGCGCCGGCGGCGGCTCGATCGCGCGCGTCGACGCGTCGGGCCTGATCCAGGTCGGCCCGCAGAGCGCCGGCGCGCGGCCGGGCCCGATCTGCTACGGCCGCGGCGGCTCAGAGCCGACCATCACCGACGCGAATCTCGTGCTCGGCCGGCTGCACCCCGGCAAGCTGCTCGCCGTCGCCGATCCCGTTGGCGTCGAAGAGGTGCGCGCAATCTTCGCCGAAAGGATCGGCCGTGCGACCGGCCTCGACGGCAACGAAGCGGCCGGTGCGGTGCTCAGGCTCGGCAACATGAAGATGGCCGGCGCCATCCGCATGGTGTCGATCGCCCGCGGCCACGACCCGCGCGACTTCGCCCTGTTCGCCTTCGGCGGCGCCGGCCCGCTGCATGCCACGGCGCTCGCCCGCGAACTCGGCCTGCCGAGGGTCCTGGTGCCGGCGCGGCCGGGCATCACCAACGCGCTCGGCTGCGTCGTCGCGGATCTGCGCCACGACTTCGTCAACACGCTGAACCGCCCGGTCGCCGTGCTCGACGAGGCGGAGGCGCACGCCGTGCTCGCCCGCCATCGCGCCGAGGGCGAGGCGCTGATCGCCAAGGAAGCGGTGCGCCCGCGCGCGATCCGCTACATCCATTCGGCCGACATGCAGTTCGTCGGCCAGACGCACATCCTCAACGTTCCCTTGCCCTCGCCGCAGCCGACGCGGGCGATGCTGCAGGCCCTGTTCGAAGAGGCCTACCACGCCCGCTTCAAGGTTCGCCTGCCCGAGATCCGCTCCAACCTCGTCAACCTCAACACGTCGGTGATCGGGGTGCGGCCGGAGGTCGACCTGTCGACGCTGATCGATCCCGCGGGACGCGCGGCGTCCCTCGACGGCGCGCTGCTCGAACGGCGGCCGGTGTGGTTCGACGGAAGGTGGATCGAGACGCCGGTCTACGATCGCGGCAGGCTGCCGGTCGGCGTCGCCTTCGACGGGCCGGCGATCCTCGAGCAGCTCGACGCCACGACCGTGATCGAGCCCGGCGACCGCGCCGTCGCCGACGGCGACGGCAACATCGTCATCGAGATCGGCAGGAGCTGACGATGGCCGCACTCGACGCCCTCACCCTTTCGGTCATCCAGTCGTCGCTGCAGCAGGTCTGCGACGAGATGGACCTGACCTTCTCCCGCGCCGCCTTCTCGCCGGTCATCGCCGAGGCCAACGATCGCTCCGACGGCATCTATTCGGCCGTCGACGGCGCGCTGATCGCCCAGGGCTCGCAGGGCCTGCCGGTGTTCGTCGGCGTCATGCAGTATTCGACGAAGACGCTGATCGGGATGATCCGCGACGGAAGCTGCCTGCCGCCCGAGCCGGGCGACATCTACATCGTCAACGACCCCTATCTCGGCGGCACGCACCTGATGGACGTGCGCTTCGCCATGCCGGTCTACCGCGACGGCGCGATCTTCTGCTGGCTGTCGAACACCGGCCACTGGCCAGACATCGGCGGCGCCGTGCCGGGCGGGTTCTCTGCCTCGGCGACCGCCGTCGAGCAGGAAGGCCTGCGCCTGCCGCCGGTGAAGCTGTTCAAGAAGGGCGTGCTCGATTCCGAGATCTACGCCATCATCACCTCCAACATCCGCGTCGCCGACCAGCGCATCGGCGACATCCGCGCCCAGGCGGCGGCGTTGACCGTCGGCCAGGACCGCCTGTTCGCCATCCTCGACCGCTACGGCGACGACACCGTCAACGCTGCAATCGCGGTGCTTCGCGCCCGCGCCGCCGACCAGATGCGCGCCCACATCGCCGCGATTCCCGACGGCACCTGGCACTCGAAGGCCTTCGTCGATTCCGACGGTGTCGTCGACCGGCCGCTGACCATCGCGCTCGCGGTGGAGAAGGCAGGCGACACGCTGACCTTCGATTTCGCCGGATCGAGCCCGCCCTGCGTCGGCCCGATGAACAGCGTCATCGCCACGACGCTGTCGTCGGTCTATCTCGCCATGCGGCACATCTTCCCGGACGTGCCGATGAGCGCCGGCGCGTTCGAGCCGCTGGTCGTCAGGCGGCCGGAAGGTACTTTCCTCGACGCCCGGTATCCGCGCCCCGTTTCGGGCTGCGCCGCGGAAGTCTCGCAGCGCATCGCCGAAGCCGTGTTCGCCGCAATGGTGCAGGCCCTGCCCGACCGGGTGACGGCGGCGCCGGCCGGTTCCAGCGGCAATTTCGCGCTCGGCGGCCACGATCCGGCCCGCGACCGCGGTTTCGTCATGTACCAGATCTCCGGCGGCGGCTATGGCGGCAGTGCTTCGGGCGACGGGCTTTCCAACGGCTGCTCGACCATCGGCATCTCGAAGTCGCCTCCGGTCGAGATCATGGAGCAGGCCTTCCCGGTGCTCTACCGCCACTACGCGCTGCGCGAGGGCTCCGGCGGCGCCGGCGAGCGGCGCGGCGGCTTCGGCCTTTCCTACGAGGTCGAGCTGCTGCGCGGCGAGGCGCGCGCCTCCTTCGTCATGGATCACGGCCGCACCGGCCCGCAGGGCGCGCTCGGCGGCGCCGACGGCTCCGTCAACACCGTCACCGTGTTCAGGAACGGCGTCGCGCACACGCCGCCGCACCTCTCCAAGGAGCAGGATATCCCGCTGACGGCCGGCGACCGCGTCAGGGTCGGCACGCCGGGCGGCGGCGGCTACGGCGACCCGCTGAAGCGCGACCGCGAGCTGGTCCGGCGTGACGTCGCGCTGGGCTACTACACCGTTGCCGACGCCGAGCGCCTGTTCGGCCCGTTCTGAGGCCTCAAGATCAGCCGCGGCCGGGGGGAACGACCTCGTAGCCGAGCTCTTCCGCCTCGTCGTCGACCATCTCGGCCGGGAAGCCGGGAGCGAGGATGGAGAGGCCGGTGGCCTCCTCCAGCCTGCGGATGATGTCGTCGGAGTTGGCGCGCACGCCGTAGCGCTTCTGCCCGTCGCGGAAGATGTCGATCATCAGCGGCGATATCTCCAGCGGCACGTGGTGCTCCTCGGCGATCTTCTGGAACAGGCCGATGTCCTTCATGACGAGGTCCATCGTGAAGGAGATGTCGCGCGAGCCGTTGAGGATGACCTGGCTCTCCGTCTCGTGCACGAAGGAGGTGCCCGACGAAATCTTGATCGCCTCGTAGGTGGTGGCGAGGTCCATGCCGGCCGCCTTCATCGTCACCATCGCCTCGCAGCACGTCAGCAGGTTGGCGGTCGCCAGGTAGTTGGTCATCACCTTCAGCGTCGAGGCCGTGCCGATCGGGCCGGTATGCAGGACGCGGCGGCCCAGGATGCGCAGCATCGGCAGGATGCGCTCGAAGGTCGGGCGGGCGCAGCCGGCGAAGATGGAGATGTTGCCGGTGGCGGCGCGATGCACGCCGCCCGAGACCGGGCAGTCGACGGCTTCGGCGCCGGTCGCCGCGACGAGCGCTGCCAGGCGGCCGATTTCGGCGGCGTCCGTGGTCGACATCTCCGCCCAGATCTTGCCGGGACGAAGCGCCGACAGGACGCCGTCGGGGCCTTCCATGACGGCGGCCGACGCCGCCGGCGAGGGCAGGCAGGTGATGATCAGGTCGCAGCTCTCGGCCATGGCGCGGGGGCTCTCGGCCCATTTGGCGCCCTTGGCGAGGAATGGCTCGCCGGCCGCGCGGTCGAGGTCGCGCACGGTCAGGTCGACCCCGTTGCGCAGCAGCGTTCCGGCGAGCTTGCCGCCCGCATTGCCCAGGCCGATGAAACCGGTCTTCATGGTCGCCCCCCGATGACGAGAATGCGCCGAGCGTTGCCCCGGCGCGCGAGGCGGGGCAACGGGCCAGAGCGCGGCTTGGATGGGTGCAGCCGCCGAGACCGGATGCTGCTCCGCTGGCGGTCCCTAGACCACGATGTCCGCCGGCCTGCGCCGGGACAGGACGCGGTCGACGTTGGGCATGTCGTTGGCTTCCACCCAGGCGTCGCCGTCGGCCCGGCCGAGGTCGCGCCAGCGCTGGCGCAGACGCCGTTCCAGCTCGTCGCGCGGCACGTCGAGGAAGACCGAGACGTCGAACAGCGGTGCGAGCCGCGACCACGGCGCCTCGTCGAGGAGAAGGTAGTTGCCCTCGACCAGCACGAAGCGCACGTCTTCGCCGACGATCGCCGCGCAGGCCCGCGACAGCTCCATCGTTCGGTCGAAGACGGGGATCGCGACGTCCGGCTCGACGGCACGCAGCCGCTTCAGGAGAGCCTCGAAGCCGCCGAAGTCGAAGGTCTCGGGCGCGCCCTTGCGCGCCGCCAGGCCGCGGGCTCCGAGAATCCCGTCATCGTAGTGGAAACCGTCCATCGGCACGACCGCTGCCGCGCCTTCGGGCAGGAGCATGGCGAGCCGCTCGGCGACCGTCGACTTGCCGGCGCCCGGCGGGCCGGCGATGGCGACGACGACGCGGCGCGCCTTTGCGGCCCGCTTGAACAGGGTGGCGGCGAGATGGGCGATCTCGGACATCGTTTTCGTTCCGTGCGGACTGCCCGGGCGCCGAAGCCGGCGCCCGGGCTCACTCTACCGCGTTCCTCGACCGGTTGGAAACACCCGGCGCTTGCCCCGCGCCATCGCCTTCTGGCGATGTACTGCCGGCGCGGCGCTTGCGTTTGCCGCGTTGGCTGGTAGAGGTCATGCGACAACCCCCCCCGGTCCAGGCAACCATGATCCGGCGTGTCAGAACGGCTTTGCGAACGCAGCTTCTGCCGCTGGCGGGCATCTTCGCCGTGCTGGTGGTCGTCGTCGGCGGGCGATCGGTCCTCGCCGAGAGGCAAACGGCGCTCAGCGGCGCGGTCGTGGCGGCTTTCGAGCGGCAGCGCGACATTGCCACGGTTCTGTCGCTGCTCCAGGACGCCGAAACCAGCCAGAGAGGCTACCTGCTGGCGGGCGAGGAGACCTATCTCGATCCCTACAGGACGGCGACCGCCGCGCTGCCTTCCGCGCTGGCGACGCTGAGCAACGGCATCGGCGAAGATCCCGACGTCGCGGCCAGGGTCGCCGCGCTCGAAGGCGTGGTCGCCGAAAAGCTCTCCGAGATGGCCGAGGTGCTGGACCGCTACCGGTCCGGCAACGGTGCGGCCGCGATCGCCCTGATCCGCAGCGACCATGGCAAGAAGCAGATGGACGAAATCCGAGCGCTGCTCGCCGACATGCAGCGCGGGGTGTCGGCGGCCTTGGCCGTGCGGCTCGATGAGGTGCAGCAGGTTGCCGAGTGGCAGCGCTACGGTTCCGTCGCCGGCGGCGCCGCCGTTCTCGCCCTCGGCCTGTTCGGCTTCCTCGACCTGCGCCGGCGCATGCGCACGATGGTGGAGGCCTATGCCGAGATCGATGTCGCCAACGCGGCGCTGCGCGCCGAGATGGCGAGCCGGCAGGAGGCCGAGGCGCAGGTCCGCCAGATGCAGAAGATGGAGGCGGTCGGCCAGCTCAGCGGCGGCATCGCCCATGATTTCAACAACATGCTCGCTGTCATCATGAGCGCGCTCAACCTCATCCAGCGCAAGCTGGCGCGCGGCGAGACCGACATCGACAAGTTCGTCGACGCGGCGACGGATGCGGTGAACCGCGCCGCCGCGCTGACGCAGCGCCTCCTCGCTTTTTCCCGCCAGCAGCCGCTGTCGCCGCGCGCGGTGGACGCCAACAGGCTGGTTTCCGGCATGTCAGAGCTGCTGCGCCGCGCGCTGGGCGGGGTGGTTTCCGTCGAGACCGTTCTCGCCGGCGGCCTGTGGCGTACCTATGTCGACGTCAGCCAGCTGGAAAACGCCATCCTCAACCTCGCCGTCAACGCGCGCGACGCCATGGGCGACGAGGGAAGGCTGACGATCGAGACCGCCAACGCCCATCTCGACGACGCCTATGCACGCGCCCACACGGAGGTGCAGCCCGGCCAGTATGTCATGATCGCCCTGACCGACACCGGTTCGGGCATGGCGCCGGATGTGATCGCGCGCGCCTTCGAGCCGTTCTTCACGACCAAGCCGGTGGGCAAAGGAACCGGCCTCGGCCTCAGCCAGGTGTTCGGTTTCGTCAAGCAGTCGGGCGGGCACGTGAAGATCTATTCCGAGCCGGGCCAGGGCACGACCATCAAGATCTACTTGCCGCGTCACTTCGGCGAGAATGTCGAGATTACTGCCGAGCGCCCGGCCGCACCGGCCGCGGCCGCGTCGGAGACGATCCTCGTCGTCGAGGACGACGCGTCGGTCCGCGCCGGCACGGTGGCCGCGCTCGACGAACTCGGCTACCGCGTCGAGCAGGCCGCGGATGCCGTCGAGGCCCTGCGGCGGCTGGAGGCCAACGCCGAGATCGTGCTGGTCTTCACCGACATCGTCATGCCCGGCATGAACGGACGCAAGCTCGCCGACGAGATCGCCGCGCGCTTTCCGGCCGCGAAGGTGCTGTTCACCACGGGCTTCACGAAGAACGCCGTGGTCCACAACGGCGTCCTCGACCACGGCGTGAACTTCATCGCCAAGCCGTTCACCCTCGAACAACTGGCGCGGAAGCTTCGCGACGTACTGGACGGATAGACCCGGCCGCGCGATCTGGCCCGGCGGCGGCCCGGCCCGCCGGCTGAAATCTTGAGTCCGCCCCGGCCCATTTGCGGGCAAAATAAAACCGGCCGGACTTGCGCCCGGCCGGTCGTAAGACGTCGTTCGCGTATTTACTGCGCCGAGTACTTGTCGATCAGCGCACGGGCTTCGGCGACGAGCGCCTTACCGTCGATGCCCTTGCCGGCCATCTCGGCTTCCCAGGCTTCGACCAGCGGCGCGGCGGCATCCTTCCAGCGCTGCGTCTCGGCTTCGTCGAGCGTGATGATGTTGTTGCCGGCCTTCTGCGCGATGGCGAGGCCGATCTTGTCGCCCTCGTCCATGACGCGGCCCATCATCGCGGCGGTTTCGATGCCGGAGTTGGCGTCGATGATCTTCTTCAGGTCATCGGGCATCTTGTCGTAGGACGCCTTGTTCATGGCGAAGACGAAGGTCTGCGTGTAGAGGCCGTACTTGCCGGAGAAGCCGGTGTGGTTCTTCACCAGTTCGGCGACCTTGAGCGACGGGGTCACTTCCCACGGAATGGTGGTCGCGTCGATGACGCCCTTCGACAGCGATTCCGGAACGGCCGGGACGGGCATGCCGACCGGCGTGGCGCCGAGCTTCTCGAGCATCTGGTTGATGACGCGCGAGCCGCCGCGGATCTTCAGGCCCTTCATGTCCTCAAGCTTGTTGATCGGATTCTTGGAGTGGATCAGGCCCGGCCCGTGAGCGTGCCAGGCGATCACCTTGACGTCGGCGAACTCCTTGGCGCAGTTCTTCTCGCAGAATTCGTGGAAGGCCTTCGAGGTGGCCTCGCCGGTGGTCATGTTGAAGGGCATCTCGAACGCTTCCGTGGTCGGGAAGCGGCCGGGCGTGTAGCCGATCACGGTCCAGATCAGGTCGACGACGCCGTCCTTGGCCTGGTCGTAGAGCTCCGGCGGCTTGCCGCCGAGCTGCATGGCCGGATAGAGCTCGACCTTGATGCGGCCGCCCGAGTCCGCCATCACCTTTTCCGCCCAGGGCGTCAGCGCCTTGGCCGGGATGGTCGCCTGCGGCGGCAGCATCTGGTGGAGCTTGAGCGTCACCTCCTGGGCGAAAGACGTCACCGTCATCGCGCCGAAGGCAGCGGCTGCTGTGAGTAGTGTACTGAGTTTCATCGGTATTCCTCCCTTGCCGATTGGGTATTGTTATACGGTAGAACTTTTCCCCGCGCCAGTCCGTCCTTTGTCGTGGACGGCCGCCGCGACCGATCCCGACCGCCGGGCGATCGGAAAGGTTAATACTCCCGCACGATGCGCATCGCCGGCGCGGCCGCCGCCCGGCGCCGAGTCGCGTTCGGTGGCGGCGGGCGAAGCCTGTCCTGCGATCACCATTCGCACCGTCGACAGACCGCGCACCGCCGGCCGGTGCCGGCGGAGCGGTTCCGTCCCGTCGAGGTCCGACAGCCGTCCCCTGATGTGAGCCCCTTCGACCAGGGCCCACATGAAGCGAGCCGCCGCGGTGGCGCCGCGCGGCACGAGGACGCGCAGCGAACCGGGCTCGGCCGGAAGGCAGGCGAATGTATGCATCGCGCCGCGGGGTCCGACGATGATGTCGACGGTCGCGCCGGTCTCAAGCGCCACCGGGGCGCCGCTCAGCGCGAATTCGACGAAGCGCACGCCACCCGCGACCGTGCGGGCGCGCGTCACGCAGGCCATACGCCAGTCCCTGTCCATGTGCTCCTCCGTCAGGTCGGCATCAGGGAGAAACCGGGGACGCTGCGCATCAGCGACCGGTTCGCCATGACGAAGGCGAGGTTCTGGCGCGCCAGCCGCGCGTGCTCGCGGGCGAGCGCCTCGGCGCGGCCGCCCTCGCGCATCTCGATGGCCTCGACGATCGCGCGATGGTGCGCCTGGCCGACCGTCAGCGAGGCGCGGAAGGCGGGAATGTCGGTCTGCGCGTTGAGGAAGGCGCTCGGCCCGGCGAAGGGTAGCCTGAGCACCCGCTCGATCTCCCGGCGAATGACCTGGCTGCCGGAAAGGCCGGCGAGCATTTCGTGGAACTCCGCGTTCTTCTTCACATAGGCCGAGAAGTCGAGTTCCTCGATCGGCACCCGGACGATGGCGTCGAGGTCGGCGACGAGCGCCTTGAACATGGACAGCTTCGCGGGTGCAACGCCGCGTTCCGCGGCGAGGCGCGCCGCGGTCCCTTCGAGGACGCCGCGAAGCTCGATCGCGTCCGCGATGTCCGCCTCGGACATGGCGCGGACCGCGTAGCCGCCGGAAGGAATCGATTCGAGCAGCCCCTCCTGCTCGAGGCGCGCCAGCGCGGCGCGAACGGGCGTGCGCGAAAGCCCCAGCCGCTCCGACAGGGTGATCTCCGACAGGCGTTCGCCGGGTGCGGCCGCGCCGGAATAGACGAGGTCACGGACGCCGAGCACCGCCTTCAGCGTCTGCGACACCGTCTTGTCTTCTGTGGGGCGGCGCGCCATCGCTACCGGTTCCCTCGCCGCGCCGGAGCGCGCCGGAGATCGGCTCGATGCGCGGCCCGGCGGACGCCGTCCGCCTTCGAGCTTGGAAACATGCCGTGGTCCTCCCAGAGCCGTGGCTGGAACAAGTACATGCTGTATACAGGGCGGTTGTCAAGCTTGTCGCGCCGTGCCAATGACGCCGGGCACGCCAGCGGAGAAACGGGAGGAGCAACGATGGCAACAGCAGATGTGAGGAAGCCGCCCTATCGCGCCGACCATGTCGGCAGTCTCCTGCGCCCCGACACGGTGAAGGCGGCGCGCAAGCTTTTTTACGAGGAGAAGTCGATCGACGCCGAGGAACTCGCGGCGATCGAGGACGACGCGATCCGCGACGCGGTGAAGCTGCAGCAGGACGCCGGCTTGTTGGCCGTGACCGACGGCGAGATCCGCCGCTCCTTCTGGCACTATGATTTCATGGGCGGCCTCGTCGGCCTCGACCTCGAGGAGCGCGACGAGGGCGTGCAGTTCCACGGTGTCAAGCTGAGGCCGGTCTTTCCGACCATCACGGAAAAGCTGGACTTCCCCGACGACCACCCGATGCTCGACCACTTCCGCTTCGTCGCCTCGGTGACGAAGGTGACGCCGAAGATCTCGATCCCGGGTCCGAGCTGCTGCCACTTCCGCACCGCCAGGGCCGACATCCACCCGAAGGAGTACCAGGATCCCGAAGCGCTCTTCGCCGATCTGGCGAAGACCTACGCCAAGGCGGTCAAGGCCTTCTACGACGCCGGCTGCCGCTACCTGCAGATCGACGACATCTTCTTCGCCTATCTGTGCGATCCCAAGCACCGTGCCGCCAAGGCCGCTGACGGCCAGGATCCCGACTGGCTGATCGACCGCTACGCCTGGATGATGCACGAGGCGATCAAGGACCGGCCCGACGACATGCTGATCG
Organism: uncultured Mesorhizobium sp.; assembly: GCA_937958475.1. Taxonomy (GTDB): domain Bacteria; phylum Pseudomonadota; class Alphaproteobacteria; order Rhizobiales; family Rhizobiaceae; genus DUSC01. The sequence continues at coordinate 60,722 of CALFXR010000035.1, forward strand.
GCATGCACATGTGCCGCGGCAATTTCGTCTCCACCTACGCGGCCGAGGGCGCCTACGATCCGGCGGCGGATGCGATCTTCAACAAGACCGGCGTCGACATCTACTTCATGGAGTACGATTCGGAACGCGCCGGCGGCCTCGAGCCGCTGCGCCTGCTGCCGAAGGGCAACAAGCGCGTCCTGCCAGGCTTCATCACCACCAAGACGGGCGACCTCGAGGACCTCGACGGCCTGAAGCGCAAGTTCGACGCCGCCTCGCGCTTCGCCGACATCGGCCAGCTCGGCATCGCGCCGCAGTGCGGTTTCGCCTCCACGGAGGAGGGCAACAAGATCACCGTGGACGACCAGAAGCGGAAGCTCGACCTGGTGGTACGCACGGCCGAAGCCATCTGGGGCGGCGTCGACAAGTAGGGGCGAAGGCAGGCGCCTGCGTCAGGCCCCTGCGTCAGGCGGCGGCGGACTCCGCGCCGAAGAAGGAGAAGCGGCAGCGGCCCTGCGCCTTGCTGCGATAGAGCGCCGAATCGGCCTTGGCGAGAAGCTCGTCGGTGGTCGATCCGTCGGTCGGCGCAAACGCGATGCCGATGCTGACGCCGACGCTGACCTGCCTCGTGGCAATGTCGAACGGTCGGGAGATCTGGCCGATGATCCGGTCGGCCAGCACCGCGGCGTCGTTGCGCGTGCGGATCCCCGTCTGCACGATGGCGAACTCGTCGCCGCCGAGGCGGGCCACCGTGTCGTGCTCGCGGATCGACGTGCGCAGGCGCGTCGAGATGGCGACGAGAAGCTCGTCGCCGGCCTTGTGCCCCATGTTGTCGTTGACCGGCTTGAAGTTGTCGATGTCGAGGAAATGCACTGCCATCAGTCCGTTGCGGGCGCTGTAGGCGATCGCCATCTGCAGCCGGTCCGCCAGCAGCTTACGGTTGGGCAGGTCGGTCAGCATGTCATGATGCGCCATGTGGGCGATCAGTTCCTGGTTCCGCCGCTGGTCGGTGACGTCGACATAGGTGGTGACGAAACCGCCGCCTTCGATCGGGACGCCGCGCACTTCGAGCACGGTGCCGTTCGGCCGGACGCGTTCGTACTGGTGCGGCCGCCTTTCCCGGACCAGGGCCAGCCGGCGCCGGACATGTTCCTCGACGTCGCCGGCGCCGTATTCGCCGCGCCGGGCGTTGAAGCGGAACAGCTCCTCGAGGTTCGGGAAGCCGCTGGAAAACAGCTCGTCGGGGTAGTCGAGCAGCGCCTTCTGCTGGTCGTTGCAGAGCACCATCTGGTTGTTGCTGTCGTAGAGCGAGATGCCGCCCGGGAAGTTCTCGATCACGGCCTCGAGCATGCGGATTCGCTCGCGCATCAGGCCGACATACTTGCTCATCCGGCTGACCGCGGCGGACACCGCCTGCAGATCCGTCCTCGAACCGCCCTGCAACGTCGCCCGCATCACAATACCGCCCGTCCCCGGCCCGGCGGATCCGCCTGCCGTTCTCGATTCGATGCGTAAAAAGCTAAGGAACGATGCTTACGATTGACTTAACGTGAGGAGAAGGACGCCGAGGGCGCCCAACGTCGTGGGCGCGCCCCGGACTTCCGCGCGTCAGCGCTTGAATTCGCGCACCGGAGACCGGGTGCCGTCGGCGTAGGTGACCTGCACCGACATCGAGGTGACCTCGTCGCCCACCTTGAAATAGGGCAGGTAGCCGTCGGGCAGGCCGTAGGGATCGGCGGGATTGCACGCGGGCAGGTCGAGCCCCTTTTCCAGCGGCCCGCCGTTGAGTCCGTAGCGCACCGCCTTGATCGCACAGCGGTAGGACAGCATGTGCGTGAAGTAGACGAGGCCCCTGTTGCCGCTGGCGTCGAAGGCGATCCATGAGGTCCAGAACTGTTCGAGGATCTGCTTGTTCGCTTCCTGGAGCGCCGAGTCGGGATCGAAGCGGACCTCGAAGGGTCCCGTCTCGCGCCCGCGGATGTCGAGATACTTGATCCAGAGGGACGCGGCCGACGTCGAGGCCGGCATCACGAAGGTCGGGTTGGCCATGGGTTTGCCGGTCGACTGGTCGATCATGGCGAGGTTGCCGGTCTCGGTGAAGTCGCCGGCGTCGCCGAGCCGCCACAGGATCGCCGTCGCCGTCTCCGGCAGCGAAACGGTGATCATCCAGTCGGCGTTGGAGCGCTGCGGCACGATCCTCGGCATGAAGCGCGAAGGATCGCTCATGTCGCCCAGCGCCGTCAGGCGGCGGTGCGCCCGATCAAGCCAGTCGCCGAGAAGCGCGTGGTCGATGAAGTGCGCGGCCAGCGTGCCGTCCTTTTCCGCCTCGACGAAGCGGGTCAGCCATTCCGCCTCGGCGCGCTTGTCGGCGAGCGTCTGGACGCCGAGACGGTCCTCGGAGAACTCCTCGGCCTTGAGGAAGAAGGCGGGGCCGTAGGCGGCATTCTCGGCAAGGAAGGCGTCGAGCTTGCCGGCGCGCTGCGGGTCGTCGAACTGGAGGGCATGCACCAGCCGGAACGCCGGTGCCTTCGATTTCTCCGCGAGCGTGCCGAGGACCTCGCGCGCGCCGGACTTGCCGTCCTGGACCCTGAGCAGGGTGGCGAAGCGCAGGGCGGGATCGACCGCGTCGACGTCGAAATCGGCGAAGGCGAGGTAGCTGCGGCGGGCGTTGATCATGTCGCCGCCGAGTTCGTACAGCCGGGCGTTGTGGTAGAACTCGTCCGGCCGCTTCGGCTCGGCGATGATGCCGCCCTGGGCGGCGAGCTGGGCGAAGCCGTCGGCGATCGCCTCGATGGACACGGCGATACGCTCTGTCGTCTGCTGCAGCGCCTCGGCTTGCTTCTGCTGGGCCGCCTGGTTCTCGGCGACGACGCGCGTCTGCTCCTCGATCCGGGCGGTGGCGTCGCGCGTCTCGGTCGCCGTCTCCTGCGTCGCAGCGACGGCCTGTTGTGTCTGCGTCACGGCCTGCTGCGTTTCGCCGACCGCCTTCTGCGTCTCGACGACGGCTTCCTGGGTCTGGGTGACCGTCGCCTGCGTCTCGGTCACCGTCTTCTGCGTTTCGCTTACGGTCTTCTTGATCTCCTCGACATCGGCGGCGACGAGGCCCACCGAGCGTTGCAGTTCGGCGACGGCCGGCACCAGCTCCGCGATGATGCCGTCGGTCGCCTCGGCCTGCTGCTGCATGGCGTAGACGCCGCCGGCGATTGCGGCGGTGGTCACGGCAAAGACGAAGGCCGGCACGCCGCGGTCCGTGACCAGCAGGCGGAACATCATGGCGATGGCGATGAGCAGCGCCGCCACCGCTCCCGCCAGCGCGAAGTAGGCCGCGAAGGGGGCCAGCGGATTGAGCACGTCGGCGACGAAGCCGCCGACCAGGCCGACGCCGCCCGCCCATTTGCCCGTCCGCGCCAGCGACGCCCTCAACAGCGTCGACGCCGTTTCACCGACCATGATTACTCCCGCCCTTGCCCGATCCCGTGCGCATGCTAGCGCGACCCCGGCCGCAGGCAAGCCCTGCGGTCGCAGCCCGCGTCGGATGCATCCCAAGTCCCTTCTGCGGCGGACGCTGATGGGAAATCGTGGCGGGCCGATGGCCGGGGCCCGATAGGCTTCGCGACAGCTTCGGGCAAGTCGTGCCGGGTAATGCTCGGCCCGACACCGGAGCGCGCGGCGAGGCCGGAGCGGAGGCGCCGTCCGCGGCGTCCCGTCGCACGACCCGCGGGAATTCGCGGGATTGTCGGGCATAAGGCGGATTTTGGCCACATTGCATCTGAACAGCTCTCTAAATACCCTGCCGGCGCATCCATTCGAGCGAGCGGACTTTTCCTTGCAAACCCCTGTCCTTGCCGCATTCTTCCGCCGGCTGTTCGTCGTCTTCGCCGCCGCGGTCGCCATCTCCGGCTGCACCAGCATGGAGCTGGACGCGCCGCAGCCTGCCCGCATGGCGACGCCCCGCTATGCCGCGATCGTCGTCGACGGCAACAGTGGGCGCATGCTCTACCAGGCCAATGCCGAGTCGACGCGCTATCCGGCATCGCTGACCAAGATGATGACGCTCTACCTCCTGTTCGAGGCGCTGGAGAGCGGCCGTATCGGCCTGACGACGCCCATCCCGGTCTCCGACTTCGCCCGCGGCAGGCCGCCGACGAAGATCGGCTTCAAGGCGGGCGAGTCGATCGACGCCGAAAGCGCCATCCGCGCCCTGGCGACGAAGTCGGCGAACGACGTCGCCGTGGCCGTGGCCGAATATCTCGGCGGAAGCGAGGACAATTTCGCCCGGGCGATGACCGCCAAGGCCGGCCAGCTGGGCATGCGCTCGACCGTGTTCCGCAACGCCTCCGGCCTTCCCGACGAGGGCCAGCGCACCAGCGCCCGCGACATGGCCGTCCTCGGCATGGCGCTGCGCAAGCGCTTTCCGCAGTACTTCCACTATTTCGGCGCCCGCGACTTCACCTATCGCGGCAAGCTGATCCGCGGTCACAACGATTTGATCGGTCGGGTGCGCGGCGTCGACGGCATCAAGACCGGCTACATCCGCGCTTCCGGCTACAACATCGTCACCTCGGTCAGCGCCGGCGGACGGCGGCTGATCGTCGTGGTGATGGGGGCCGACAGCGCCCGGAGCCGCAACGCCCATGTCGAGGAACTGATCGCCCGCTATTTGCCCAGGACGGGATCCTGAGGCGGTTCCCTCCCGATCGCGGCTCGGCGCCGGACGGCGGGAAGTGCGGCGACCGCGCGGATCTCCATCAGTCCGCCCGGCACGATCAGCGAGGCGACGCCGATCGCCGTCCAGGCGGGATAGGGCTCGACGAGATAGCGGTCGCGTGCCCGCATGAAGGCGTCCCAGTGGGTCGTCATGTCGACATGGTAGGTGGTGATCTCGACGAGATCGCGGAGGCCTGCGCCGGCCTCGGCGAGGATCGCGGCGAGCGCTTCGAAGGCGGTGGCGAACTGTGCTTCCGGGTCGCGCACCGCGACCAGCGCCGCAACCCCCGCGTCCGCGTCGGCCGTCGTCGCCTCGGCGCCGTCCAGGGCCTTCGCCGGATCGCCGCGCCGCGGCGGCTCGCCGTCGACGCTGGTGCCGACGATGCCCGAGCAGAAGACCAGGCCGTCCACCACCACCGCCGGCGCGAACTTCCAGCGCTCGTAGACGCCGCGCAGCGCGGCCGGCACGATGGTCCTGCGTTCGCTCATGTCGGCCCTCCCCTGGCTCCGCCCCTGCTAGCAGCAAGGCCGCTCGCTGCGCAATCGCAACCCCGCGAACGGCTGGCGCCCCGTCCTC